>JBBDMC010000201.1:0-11459 GCA_040878485.1 Bauldia sp.
CTCGCCTGCGAGGCGCGGGTGCTGCCGGCGGTCGATGCGTTCGACCCGGACCTGATCGTGATCTCGGCCGGGTTCGACGCCCATTGGCGCGACCCGCTGGCGGAGATCAACCTCGATGAGGAGGATTTCCGATGGGCAACAACTGCCCTCATGGAGGCGGCTGACCGCCACTGCCACGGCCGCATCGTCAGCCTGCTGGAAGGCGGCTATGATCTGATCGGTCTTGCCGACTCGGTAGCGGCCCACGTCGCCGAGCTGATGAAGGCCTGATCGAACCTGCGGGGGAACGACAGAAATGCCCGAGGTCAAACCGATCCCGCTCGAAGACTTGACCTTCGAGAAGGCCCTCGCGGAGCTCGAGCAGATCGTCTCGAGGCTCGAGCGCGGCGAGGTGCCGCTTGCCGAATCGATCGCTATCTACGAGCGCGGCGACGCCCTCAGGAAGCACTGCGATTCCCTCCTCAGGCAGGCCGAGGCGAGGGTCGAGAAGATCAGGCTCAGCGACGGCGGCAAAGCTGACGGCAGCGAGCCGCTCGACGTGGACTGAGGCGCGACCCGTGGCCGCCAAGGCGAGGCGCATGCGGCTGACGCCTGAACTGGTGGCTCGCGTCAGTCGCAACGTCGCCGATCCGGGCGCCGGCGTCTTTGCCGGTGCGTCCTTGGCTGCCGATACCGACCACGACGCCACGATCGCCGGGCTGTTGGCGGATGCTCCGGACGAAAACGTTTGGCTCTTCGCCTATGGATCGTTGATCTGGAAGCCGGCCTGCGAGGTGGTCGAGCAACGAACCGGCTTGGCGCGGAGCTGGCACCGCTCGTTCTGTCTCGGCTGGGACCGGCGCTTCCGCGGCAACCCCGAGCAGCCGGGGTTGATGATGGCACTCGACCGGGGCGGCGCCTGCAAGGGCGTCGTCCAGCGCCTGCCGCCGGGCGCGTCAACGAGAACCTTCGCAAAGTCTTCCAGCGAGAGATGCCCTTCAAGCCGCACCCCTTCCCGCCGCGGTGGATGACCGTGGAGAGCGATGGCGGGCCGGTGCGGGCCATCGCTTTCGTCATCGATCGCAAGAGTCGTGCCTTTGTCGCCGGGGTTTCGAACGAAGAGATCGCCGATGCGCTGGCGGTTGCCGTCGGCATTTGGGGTTTGATGGCCGACTACCTTTACAACACCGTCGTTCAGCTCGAGGCGCTCGGCATCCACGACAGCTATCTTTGGCGGATGCAGGAGATGGTCGCCGAACGGATCGAGGCAGCGGCCGCGATCGCCGATTGAGATGCGGCCTGACGAAGCGCGGCGATGTGCTGTTGCGGCAGGCCGGGGCTAGCGGGCCGCTCGATGTGGAGTAGCGGCCGACGGCTGGCGCCGAAACGGCACCGGCCGTTTCCCGACGGGGAGACGGCCGGTGCGACTTAAGTGGAAAACGCTCAGACGGTCGCCCTCTGCCGACGCTTGCGCCAACCGATCAGGCCCATCGCGCCAAGCCCGCTTGCGAGCAGCGGCAAGGCCGCGGGAAGCGGGACTTCGGATACCGGCGACGTGGTCGTGAACCGGTCGTTCAGGACATGATAGATGTTGAGGTTGGTGCCGGTTATGGTCCCTCCGGTAGAGTACAGAGCGCCATAAAGGGACGAACCGCCGCCGATCGACTCGTTGTCGCCGATGTTCAACAGTCCGCCGCTCGCGGTGAAGATGGTCCCGTACAAGTCAACGTTGGTACCGGTGGTAAAATTGCCATTCAACTCCCAATAGATGTCGCTGCCGTCGCCGCCGGCGGTCAGTATCCAGTCCGTGCCGCCGCCGATTGATGCGTTGCCATCGACGAAGATGTTGATTGCACCGCCGCTCAGGTCGTAGTTGAAGTCGTAGTTGGTGCCGGTCACTATCGACGAGAAGTGGTAGTCGCCGGCCACCAGATCTATCGACCCGCCACCACCAAGGCTGTAGGCGCCATATTGGCCGGGCAGAAGGATACCGACGTCGATGTTGGTCCCGGTAGTGACGTTACCGCCTTGCGCCTGCGTGCTCACGGCCAGGATACCGTCGGCCGGCAACGTCGGGAGCACGGGGAGGGCCGCACCTGTCGTCTGGGAAGCCGGCAGCGTACTGCCGCCGCCGATGCTGATGGTCCCTCCGGCGATCACGTCAACGCCGCCGAGACCCATGTTGGTACCGGTCGCGACATTGCCGCCGGCGTGTACGGTGCTGCCGGACGACACGTCGGTTCCGCCGCCAAGCGTGGCGTTGCCGCCGGCGTAGACATCGTTGAGGTTAGTGTTGGTGCCGGTGCTGAGGTTCCCCCCAGTCCCAATGGCGCCGGAATGGATGGTGCTGCCGCCGCCCAATGTCACCGGTCCCGTATCGGCGTATATCGCAAACAGGTCCAGTGTAACCGCGAAGGCGGGCGTGCCGATAAGGTAAGCCGCGGCACCGACGCACAAGAGACGGAGCGTCTTCATCTCGATTCCCCCTGTTTGCGCCGCGACGCGTCCAAAGGGGTCAATTGATGTTTTGTTAGTTATGTCAAGAGGTTACGGAGCCACAGCAGATTGCCCCATACCTCTGTCTTGACGCATCATCGACCCCAGCTAGTGCTGCAAGCTAACAAGAATAAAGTCTGCTGAATAGAAGAATCGGTAGATTTCCAAGGAACGACAGGCTTTCGGCTGCGTACACGCAGGCACATGGCGGGTGAGTCCTCCGTCGGGCGACGCCGGTCGGGATTCATCGTGTGAGTATCTCTCAGGGACAATCGCCCCTCCCAACGGGTCGGCGCATTGCGCCGGACAGCCCGGCATGCGACCTTGGCGGCGCCCATTCTCCCAGCGGATTCTGCATTTTGACGGACGATCGCGCGACGCCCCTTCTCGACCGGGTAAACTCGCCTGCCGATCTGCGCCGGCTGCCGGAGTCGAGCCTGGGGCAGCTCGCCGACGAGCTGCGCGAGGAGCTGATCGCGGCGGTTTCGGTCACCGGCGGCCACCTCGGGGCCGGGCTCGGCGTGGTCGAGTTGACGGTGGCGCTGCACTACGTCTTCGACACCCCGCGCGACCGGCTGGTCTGGGATGTCGGCCACCAGGCCTATCCGCACAAGATCCTCACCGGCCGGCGCGACCGCATCCGTACGCTCCGCCAGCCGGGCGGCCTGTCCGGCTTCACCCGGCGGGCGGAGAGCGAATACGACTCGTTCGGCGCCGCGCATGCCTCGACGTCGATCTCGGCGGCGCTCGGTATGGCGGTGGCGCGTGATCTCAACGGCGGCGACAACAACGTCGTCGCGGTGATCGGCGACGGCGCCATGTCGGCCGGCATGGCCTACGAGGCGATGAACAACGCCGGCCACCTGAAATCGCGGCTGATCGTGGTGCTCAACGACAACGACATGTCGATCGCGCCGCCGGTCGGCGCCATGTCGGGGTATCTGGCGCGGCTCGTCTCCGGCCGCACCTACCGGCGGTTCCGCAGGGTCGGCAAGCGCGTCGCCGACGCGCTGCCGAAGCGGCTCAGGGACAGGCTCCGCCTGACCGAGGAGTTCGCCCGCAGCTTCTGGACCGGCGGCACGCTGTTCGGCGAGCTCGGCTTCTACTACGTCGGCCCGATCGACGGCCACAATCTCGACCACCTGCTGCCGGTGCTGAAGAACGTCCGCGCCATGAAGAACGGCCCGGTGCTGGTGCACGTCGTCACCAAGAAGGGCAAGGGCTACGCGCCGGCCGAGCAGGCGCAGGACAAATACCACGGCGTCGCCAAGTTCGACGTGATCACCGGCGAGCAGGCAAAGGGCCGTTCGAACGCGCCCGCCTACACCAGCGTGTTCGCCAAGAGCCTGATCCGCGAGGCGGAGGCCGATGACCGGATCGTCGCGGTCACCGCGGCAATGCCGGCGGGCACCGGTCTCGACCTTTTCGCCCGTGCCTTCCCGGACCGTTGCTTCGACGTCGGCATCGCCGAGCAGCACGCCGTCACCTTTGCCGCCGGCCTCGCCAGCGAAGGCTTCAAGCCGTTCGCGGCGATCTACTCGACCTTTTTGCAGCGGGCCTACGACCAGGTCGTGCATGATGTCGCGATTCAGCGCCTGCCGGTTCGCTTCGCCATCGACAGGGCCGGCTTCGTCGGCGCCGACGGGCCGACCCACGCCGGCTCGTTCGACACGGTCACTCTGGCCTGTCTCCCCGGCTTCGTGGTCATGGCGGCCGCCGACGAGGCGGAACTCGTCCACATGGTCGCCACCGCCGCGGCGATCGACGACCGGCCGTCGTCGTTCCGCTACCCGCGCGCCGAGGGCGTCGGCGTCGACCTCCCCGAGCGCGGCGTTGTGCTCCCGATCGGGCGCGGGCGGGTGGTGCGCGAGGGCGCCCGGGTGGCGCTCCTGTCGTTTGGCGCCCGCCTCGCCGAATGCCTGAGCGCGGCCGAGGAGCTCGACGCTTACGGACTGTCGACGACGGTCGCGGACGCGCGCTTCGCCAAGCCGCTCGACACCGAACTGATCGACCGCCTCGCCCGCGAGCACGAAGTGCTGATCACCATCGAGGAGGGCGCGGCCGGCGGCTTCGGGGCGCATGTTCTGACCCATCTCGCCGGCAGCGGGGCGCTCGACCGTGGCCTCAGGGTGCGCGGGCTCACTCTGCCCGACCGTTTCGTCGACCACGGCAAGCCGGAGGCGATGTACGCGGCGGCCGGCCTCGATGCCGCCGGCGTCGTGCGGGCCGTCTTCGCGGCGCTCGGCCGCGCCGCAGCGCCGTCGGCATCGCGCCGCGCCTGATCCGAAAAATGGCGCTCGGGGCGCGACGTCGCGAGCGTTTCGCCGATGAAATCGACTTTTGGCCCCGTCTCGTCGCCGCTCCTGGGCGTTGGCTTCCTTATTGTCGGCCACGGCCACCACGTCGCCCTCCGGATGGCCGCCAGCGGCCGATTACCGGGCATGAATTCTGGTCACGCGGGAATTATGGGCTTAGGGTGGGCTCGCCCCCGTAAAAACCGCGAATCGACGAAAGGAGCCTCAGCCATCCTTGATCCAAATGTAATCTCGGGCGCGAAAAGCAATTTTTCCCGCATCAACGCGTCGAAGGCGAATTTCGACACAATTTATGCGATGGAGGATCCGCGCGCCTATTTTTCCGTGCTGGGCGCGCTCGACTACATGATTCCCGATGTCGCGGAGCCCGTGATCCGTCAAATCCTGGCGGCGAAGGTCCAGGCAGACGGCGCCAGTCCCGTCGTGCTCGATGTCGGCTGCTCTTACGGCATCAATTCCGCCGTGCATCGTTTTCCGCTGAATTTCGACATCCTGCGCCGGCGCTATGCGCGACGCGAAATGGCGGCCCTCAGCGCCGAGGAGATGACCCGGCTCGACCGCAATTACTTCGCTGCCTGGCCCGACACCGGCCTGGGACGCTTCGTCGGACTCGACGTGTCGGAGCCCGCGATCCGCTACGCCAAGACAGTCGGCCTGCTCGACGACGGAATCGCCGCCGACCTGGAAACGGCTTCGCTGTCGCCGGTGCAAGCGAAGATCGCCGGCCGGGCTAATGTGCTGCTCGCCACCGGGAGCGTCGGCTACGTCACCGAGAAGACATACCGCAAGCTGCTTGGCGCGATGGACCGTGCGCCGTGGATCATCTCCTTCGTGCTTCGGATTTTCCCTTATGAGCCGCTGGCCGCGGCATTCGAGGAGCGCGGCCTCGTCACCGAAAGGCTGCAAGGCGCCACCTTTGTGCAGCGGCGCTTCCGCGATGTCGAGGAGTTCGAAAGCACGATCTCGACGCTGGAGGAGCACGGCGTCGACGCGGCGGGCTTTGAATCCGAGGGTCTGTTCCAGGCCGATCTCTTTGTCTCCCGACCGGAGGTCGACGCACAGGCCGCTCCGCTCGAAGAGCTCGTCACGGTCAACAGCGGCCGCAACAAGATAGTGGGGCCGCGCTACGTCCACGTGAAGACCGACGACGGCACGCAGATCGCGGTGGAGCCTTGATCGATCGGTCCCGACCCGCCGCGCCGTCGACGGAATCGGCGGACGAGGGGTAGGTCCTGACTTCAGCCGTGTCATTCCGCGTCCTCGCGGTCGCGTTGCTCGCGCTCATCTTCGCCGTGCCGGCCGATGCCCACTCGGTCACGCTCGGAACGCTCACACTTACCGACCTGTGGACGCGGGCGACGCCGCCCGGGGCGCCGACCGCCGGCGGTTACCTCACCATCACCAATGCCGGCAGCGATGCCGACCGGCTGATCGCCGCCGCCTCGGCGGTCGCCGGGACGGCCCAACTTCACCTGATGGAGGTGAAGGACGGGGTCATGACCATGCGTCCGGTTGAGGGCGGCATCGAGATTCCGGCTGGCGGCAGCGTCACCCTTGCCCCAGGCGGATTCCACCTCATGTTCACCGGGCTGAAGGACGCGCTCAAGGAAGACGACCGGCTGCCGGTGAGGCTGACGTTCGAGAAGGCGGGCAGCATCGAGACGTTCCTGCACGTCATGGCGATCGGCGCCAGGGGACCCTCGGGGGCCGCCGTGGAACACGATCACCCGGCCGGAGGAGGCGAGAGCCAATGACTCGGTCGGGCTTGCGGACGTTGCGGGGGGCGCTGTGGGCGGCGGTCGCGGTGGTCGGCGCGAGCGTCGTCTGGTTCGTCGCCTTCGACAACGGCGGCGAGAACGGCATCATCACCGCCGACGTCGGCGGCCCATTCACGCTGATCGATCAGAGTGGCGCGACGGTCACCGAGGCGACGCTCCAAGGCCACCCGTCGGCGCTCTTCTTCGGCTATACCTTCTGCCCTGATGTCTGCCCGACGACGCTTTCCGACCTTACCGTCTGGCTCGCGGCGCTCGGAGCGGAGGCGGACAAGCTCCGCGTCTACTTCATCACCGTCGATCCGGAGCGCGACACGCAGGAGCAGATCGCGTCGTACCTCGAAGCCTTCGACCCGCGGATTACGGGGCTGACGGGAAAAAAAGAGGCGGTTGACCAGGCGATCAAGGCCTACCGGGTCTATGCCCGCAAGGTCGCGGGCGAGGACGGCGCCTACACCATGGATCACAGCGCTTCGGTCTATCTGCTTGATTCGAAGGCGAACTTCGTCGGGACCGTCGACTACCAGGAGGACACCGACGCGGTGCTGGCCAAGCTCAGGCGGCTGATCGCGGCCTCCTGATTCCCGACTGTGGGCCGTGCTATAATGACGCTGTGAGCGCTGTTTCGAAGGCTGCCTTGATGTGTGCCGGCATGTCCGCGCTCGGCGGCGGAGTGGTGCTGTGGGCGGCCTTCGGCACGCTGGTCTATTTCGACACCCTCTCGGCTTCGTTCCTCGGCTGCCTCTTCTGAGATGCTCCGCCTGGACATGGCGCTGGTCGGGCTGGGCCTGGCGCCCACCCGGGCGCGGGCCCGCGACGCGATCCTGAGGGGCCACGTCACGGTCGACGGCCAGCGTACGCTCAAGCCGTCGCTCGCCGTCGGCGCCAAGGCAAAAGTCGCCATCGACGATCCGGCGGCGCGCTACGTTTCCCGCGCGGCGATCAAGCTCGCCGCGGCACTCGACCATTTCGGCTATTCGCCGCAAGGGCTCACGACGCTCGACATCGGCGCCTCGACCGGCGGCTTCACAGAGGTGCTCATCGAACGGGGGGCGCTCAAAGTCTTTGCCGTCGACGTCGGCCGCGGCCAGCTCGACCCGAACCTCGCCGCCGACCCGCGCGTCGTGTCGCGCGAGGGGCTGAACGCCCGCGACCTCGCCGCCGCAAACCTCGGCGGACCGTTCGAAGCCATCGTCGCCGACGTCAGCTTCATCTCGCTCAAGCTCGCCCTGCCGCCGGCGCTCCAGCTCGCCGCTCCCGGCGCCTGGGGCGTCTTCCTGGTGAAGCCGCAGTTCGAGGCCGGACGAGCGGCGATCGGCAAGCGGGGCGTCGTGCGCGACCCGGCGGTGGCGCGGCGTGCAGCCGACGACATCGCCGCCTGGCTGACGACCGACATGGGATGGACGGTCGACGGGATCATCCCGTCGCCGATTGCCGGCGGCGGCGGCAACGCGGAGTTCCTGATCGGCGCCCGCCGTGGTTGAAACGGTGACGATCCAAAGGCTCGGCGCCGGCGGCGACGGCAGCGCCGAGACCGCGGAAGGTCGCCTCTTCATCCCGTTCACGCTGCCCGGCGAGACGGCCGAGATCGAACGGAGCGGCAATCGGGCGAGGGTCACCCGTCTCATCGAGGCGAGCGGTGAACGGGTGACCCCGCCCTGCCCTCACTTCGGCGCCTGCGGCGGCTGCGCGCTTCAACACATGGCGTTGCCCGCCTACCTCGCCTGGAAGCGCGAGATCGTTGCGACCTCGCTGAGGCTCCACGGCATCACGGCGGACGTCGCGCCGGTGGTGTCGATCGAGCCAGGGGCGCGGCGGCGGGCGGTGTTCTCGGCGGTCAAGACGGCCACAGGCGTCGTTCTCGGCTTCAACCGCGCGCACGCACAGGAAATCATCGCCATCGAGGAATGCCCGGTCCTCGACCCGGCGATCGTCGCCAGGCTGGCGGCGCTCAGGCAGATCGCCGAGATCGCGGTGAAGCCGCGGAAGCGGGCGCGAATGACCGTGCTCGCCGCCGACAACGGGCTCGATATCGGGCTCGTCGGCGGCGGACGCGTCGAGGCGAGCCAGCTCGACCGGCTCGCCGCCTTCTCGGTCGATCCGGCGATCGCGCGGCTCAGCATCGACGGGGCGCCGATCTTCACCAACCGCAGGCCGGAGATGGCAGCCGGCGGATTGATTCTCCTGCCGACGCCCGGCGGGTTCGTGCAGGCGGCGCGTTCGGCGGAAGAAGCGATGGCGGCGGCCGTCATCGCTCACGTCGGGGAAGCCTCGCCGGTCGCCGACCTCTTCGCCGGCATCGGGACGTTCACGATGCGCCTGGCACGCCGCGCGCCGGTCACTGCCGTCGACGGCGACGCGGTGCTCATCGAGGCGCTCAACGAGGCGCTCGGCGAGGCGGCGAGATACGCCAGCGGCCTCAAGCCGGTGACCACGGTCCGCCGCGACCTCTTCGTCAATCCCATGTCGCCAACCGAACTCGACCGGTTCGGCGCCATCGTGTTCGACCCGCCGGCGGCCGGGGCGCGGGCGCAGGCGGAGCGGATCGCGCAGTCACGGGTGGCCAAGGTCGTCGCGGTGTCGTGCAACCCGGCGACGCTTGCCCGCGACGGGCGGATTCTCCTCGACGGCGGCTACCGCCTCACCCGCGTCGTCCCCATCGACCAGTTCCTGTGGTCGGCGAAGATCGAGGCGGTGGCGGGGTTCGTGCGGTGAGTCACCCCAACCTCCCCCCTGCGGGGAGGTCGAAAGCGGCGAGCGGAGCGAGCCGCTTTCGGGTGGGGGTGTGAGACAGTCCTGCGAGATGGCGGGCTCGCCGGCAACGGAAGTCGGGTGCGCGGCGAGAGTAGCCTCGGGTGGGGCACCCCCCTCTTGTTTCGCCTTCGACTTGCTCGCTAGACGCTTCGCAAGTCTGGCGAAACATTCTCCCCCTCAAGGGGGAGATGGACCCAAAGAGAGGCGCGGCGCGCAGATGGCACCGGCCACGGTACGTCCGGGAAAACGAACTGGCCTACTTCTCCTTGCGCACGCCTTTGAATGGTTTGTCGTCCGACTTGTGGTCCATGAAGCGACCGGTGTTGGCGTCGCGCTTGGACCAGTCCTTGGTCTTCGGATCGTGGACCTGCGACCGGTTGCGGACGGCTCCCTTGCGGTGGTCATCGCCCTTCGGGGGATTTGTCGCTGCGCCGAGCGCTCGCGGCCGGCCCCCCAGCCGGCCGTTGTCGCGACTGGCTGCGGCCTTCGCCGCGGAGCGCACCCTGCCTCCTGCCTCTCCGAGCCGTGCCGCCATCCAGCGCCGCGAACCGCGCAGCCCATCAGCAGTGCCGGCAGATAGATGTCGGCATCGAGCCTCGGAAAATGCAGGCCGAGACCGGACGGGGTGATCTCAATTTCCGAAAGATCCGCCGCATTCGCTCGTTCCAACCCCTCGGCGCTCACCGAGGCGAAGGCGATTTCCAGCCCCGAATCAAGACTGACGATGATGCGGCCGGACTTGCGGTCGTAGTGCGCGCCGGTGGCAATCGGACCCTGTCGACGCCGTTCCGTCCCGTGCGCGCGGGCCTTGCGGAATTCCTCGCGGGTCACCATGAATCCTTCTCCATTCTCGACAGAGGTCGGCAAGCTCGGCTGCCAGACGGCTTGCGATCCGGCTCGTCTGGCGATGGGCGAAGCCGAAATTCTCCCGAAGCGCCAGCGGCCCGCCCGGACAATTCAGGTCAAACACTGCCTCCAGGCCGTTGCCGACGACATGGACTTGCGCCGGCCGGTGATGGTTGGGGTAGACCGCCACGCGCAGACCGTCGAAGCGAAGGATCGTCGGCATGAGCCGAGCAAAGAACCTAAGCGCTTAGGAAACGCGAATTAAGCCCCCTGGGGGGCCACGCCCCTGTCCGAGACCGCGGGCTCGCCAGCGCAGCCGGCATCGAGGCGCGCGCGAGTAGCCTCGGCACCCCCCTCTTGTTTGCCGACGACTTGCTCGCGGCCTTCGCTGTCCCGGTCGCGCCTCCGGCGCAAGGGGGAGATGCACCAAAAAGAGGCGCGGCGGCTTTGGGCGGCACGCTGGCAGCGGATGACGCGAGCTCGCCGGCGCGGCCGAACTTGGTGACATCGCGGCGCCGGCATCAGCCTCGACAGGTGGTACCCCAGCTGCCAGAATGCAGAAAGCGGTGTCGACGGAGCCGTGTCCCTCTACCGCTGCGAATGGGTTCCGATGGACATCGAACTCGCTGACGCGGATGCAGGTGTGGCAATCGCCATCTCGGTGCTCAGCGACTACCTCGCCGAGTTGAGCCGAATCGGCACGCTTCCCCAGGTGGTCGAGCTCGAGCGGGTCATCAACGGCACCCCCTTCGACGTCACCGTCCGCATCGATCCGCCGGCCTTCGAGTTGGCCGTGCCGGAGGGCGAGCCGGCCTACACCCGACTGCTGCTGACCGGGACCATCGAGGTCCGGCCCGACGGCCAGCCCAACGCCCCGCCGATCGAGTTGCCGCTCGACGCGGCGGTCCGGCTCTCGCTCGTGCTCGTGCCGGGCGATCCCGTTGAAGAGGTCGGACTGCGCTACGACGGTGTCGACGGCCAGCCCGCCGCGCCGGTCACCGCCGAGGACATCGACGCCATCTTCGCCAGCCCCGAGCTGGCCGCGGTGCTCGACAACACGACCATCGATCTCGCCGGCCCGCTCGTCGAGGGCCTCAACGCCTCACGTTTCCCCGAGGAAGGGACCCGGCCCGGCGCAGAAGACTGGACGGTGGTGCTGACCCTGATGCCCCGCCAGGACGACACCGACGACTCGTTCGCGGTGACCGTGGGCCCTCCCGGAACGACGGCCGTACCGGCTCTAGCTGTCGTTGCTATGGAGGTTGTTCACCCGGGACTTGGGAGTAAGGCTGTG
>JBBDMC010000202.1:0-11388 GCA_040878485.1 Bauldia sp.
GGACGTCGGGCCGGGCGCCCGACTGGACCGAACCCGGGGTGTCAAACGCTTCACGCATCACGGTCAACTGGCTGTCCAAGCCTCCTGACCAAGATGTTAGCCGCGCCTGGCGTGGTGCGCCACCGAAAAACCTGTGCCGGGCTTGATTTCGGTCAAGGTAACTGCCCCGATGGCGGCGTGAAGACGGCTGGCATGCCATCGCCTCGCCACGATGGACACGCATGAGTCGTGGCCGGGGCAACGCTGGGGGATCGATTGACCGCCGCTCCGTCGCTGCAGAGCGAGATCGCCGGAAACCGGCTGAGGCTGTCGGCGTCGGGTTCATGGACGATCGACCATGCCGAACGGCTGCAGCAGATGGTCGCCGAGGCGTCGCGCGACGGCCGCGGCGCCGAGATCGATCTCACCGGCGTCGACCGCCTCGACACGTTCGGGGCCTGGCTGATCGAGCGACTCCTGAAAGAGGTGCAGGACGCCGGCGGCGAGGCCCAGCTGGTGTCGATTCCGGAACGCCACCGTGGGCTGCTCGACGAGGTGAGCGCCTCGAACCGACGCCTGCCGGCCGCGCCCGACCGGCGACCGCTCCCGATCGCATGGGTTGAGGACATCGGCGAGGGTACGGTCCGTTTCGCCTCCGAGATGATTGAGCTCCTCGGTCTCATCGGCGTTCTCGCCGTCGCGCTTGGGCGGGCGATCGTTCGCCCGCGTGCCGCGCGTCTTACCTCGATCGTCCACCACCTCGACCGCGTCGGCTGGCAGGCGATCGGCATCATCCTGCTGATCACCTTCCTGATCGGCGGCATCATCGCCCAGCAGGGCATCTACAACTTCCGCCGCTTCGGCGCCGAGGACTACGTCGTCAACCTGGTCGGCATCCTGGTGCTGCGCGAAATCGGAGTGCTCCTGGTCGCCATCATGATTGCCGGACGCTCGGGCAGCTCCTACACCGCCGAACTCGGCTCGATGAAGATGCGCGAGGAGATCGACGCGCTGCGCACCATGGGCGTCGATCCGGCCGACGTTCTCGTCCTGCCGCGCGTCATCGCGCTGGTCATTGCCCTGCCGGTGCTCACTTTCCTCGGCTCGTTGTCGGCGCTCGTCGGTGGCGGTCTCGTCGCCTGGCTCTACGGCGGCATGAGCCCGATAATCTTCGTCGAGCGGCTGCGCGACGCCGTCTCGATCAGCGACTTTGAGGTCGGCATGATCAAGGCGCCGGTGATGGCGTTCTTCATCGGCGTCGTCGCCGCGGCCGAGGGCATGCGCGTCGCCGGCAGCGCCGAGTCGCTTGGCCTGCGGACCACCGCCTCCGTCGTCAAATCGATCTTCCTGGTCATCGTTCTCGATGGCCTGTTCGCCATGTTCTTCGCCTCGATCGGGATGTGATTCGATGAACGGCGGTGACGTGGTGATCACGGTGCGAGACCTGGTCGCCGGATTCGCCGACGCGACGGTGCTCGACCACCTGTCCCTCGACGTCCGCTCCGGCGAAATCCTCGGGGTTGTCGGCGGCTCCGGCGCCGGCAAGTCGGTTCTCTTGCGCACCATCATCGGCCTCGTCCGGAAGCGCTCCGGCGCGATCCGCGTCTTCGGCGTCAGCCCGGACGAGGCGAGCGAGGCCGAGTGGCGCGCCGTCGAGCGCCGTTGGGGTATTCTCTTCCAGCAGGGGGCCCTGTTTTCCTCGCTGACCGTCCGCGAGAACCTTCAGTTTCCGATGCGGCAGTTCCTTCGCCTTCCCGGTCCTGTGATGGACGATCTCGCCATGGTCAAGCTGGCGATGGTCGGTCTCAGCCCGGCCGACGCCGGCAAGTACCCGGCCGAGCTGTCTGGTGGCATGACCAAGCGCGTCGCGCTCGCCCGCGCGCTCGCTCTCGACCCGGAGATCGTCTTCCTCGACGAGCCGACGTCGGGCCTCGATCCGATCGCCGCCGGCGAGATCGATCTTCTGATCCGCACCTTGCAGCGCACTCTCGGCATCACCGTCTTCATGGTCACCCATGATCTCGACAGCCTCAAGACCGCCTGCGACCGTATCGCTGCCCTCGCCGAGGGCAGGATCGTCGCCGAGGGCCCGATGGCCGCCATGCTCGCTTCTGACCATCCGTGGGTGAAGGCATACTTCGGCGGCCGCCGGCGGCCGCCCGAGGGGCACACGGCCGGCCTCGAACTCTAGACGGATAGAGACCATGGAAATCCGCGCGCGCTATTTCCTGATCGGAGTGTTCGTTCTGGCAGCCGCCGGCGCGATCGTCGGCTTCGTCTTCTGGCTCAACAACACCGGCGGGCTCGTCGAGCGCATGGACTACCGGGTGCGCTTCGGCGGCCCCGTCCTGGGCCTATCCGCCGGCTCCGAGGTCTTGTTCAACGGCATCAAGGTCGGCGAGGTAACGAGGCTCGCGCTCAACACCGACAATCCCGGCGAGGTTATGGCGACGGTTGCCATTGACCGGCGCACGCCGATCCGTTCCGACACTCACGTCGGGATCGCCTACAGCGGCCTCACCGGCACTGCCACGGTGGCCTTGTCTGGCGGTACGCCATCGGCGCCGCCACTCCAGGCGAGCGACGGCGAGCCGCCGATCCTCGTCGCCGATAGCGCCGCGCTCAAAGATATGACCCAGGCAGCCCGCGACGTTCTCGCCCGGCTCGACGCCATCCTCGCCGAAAATGCCGAGCCGCTGAAGAGCGCCATCGCCAACATCGACACATTCGCCGGCGCGCTCGCCCGCAATTCCGACAAGGTCGACGGTATCCTCGCCGGCCTCCAGCGCCTCACCGGCGGCGGCGAGCCAAAGGTCGAGAATGTCATCTACGATCTGACCGCGCCGGACCGCTTCCCGCCAATCGACAGGCTGCCTTCCGCCCAGCTCGTCATCGCGGAGCCGACCGCCCTGGTCGTTCTCGATACCCAGCGCATCCTGCGCGAACAGAACGGCGCTGAGGTTCCGGTCTTCGATCAAGTGCGCTGGTCGGACAGCCTGCCGTTGCTCATCGAGTCGCGCCTGATCCAGGCATTTGAGAACGCCGGCCAGCAGCAGGTTGGGTCCGTCGACGACGATCTCGAGGCCGACTTTCGCCTGCTTGTCGACATGCGGCGGTTCCGCATCCAGACGTCGCCGACGCCGGCCGCGACGGCCGAATTGGCGGCAAGAGTGGTCGCCGCCGATGGCCGGGTGCTCGCGGGCCGCGCCTTCTCGGCGAGCGAGCCGTTGGCGACGGCCGAAGATGCCGCGCTCGCCGCGGCCGCGCTCGACGCCGCGTTCGGTAGAGTTGCGACCGGCGTGGTGGTATGGACGCTCGAGGCGATGGCAAGCGCCGCCACATCGGACCCCGGCGCTGGGGCGCCCGCCAACGCCAAGGCGCCGGCCTCTCCGTAGTGCGTTCCCGGCGGCGATCGGCAGCCCGCGCGAATGTCGCCGCAAGAATCGGATCAGGACTTGCCAAAGCGACGATGAATCGGTTGCTTAGCGGCCCGCCGCACCGGCGCGGCCGCTGATCAAGGAGGGGGGCACATGGCAAAACGCGGCAGTAGCGCCCGCGACAAGATCCGTTGGGGGATCATCTCGACCGCGAACATCGGCACCGCGAAGGTCATCCCCGCCATGATCAAGAGCAAAGAGCTCGAGGTACGGGCGATCGCTTCGCGTTCGCTGGCGACCGCCAAGAAGGCCGCTCGTAGGCTCGGCATTCCGGTCGCCTACGGCTCGTACGACGAACTCTTCGACGATCCCGAGATCGACGCCGTTTACAACCCTTTGCCCAATCACCTGCACGTTCCGATTACGCTCGCCGCGGCGCACAAGGGCAAGCACGTCCTCTGCGAGAAGCCGATCGCGTTGACGGCGGCCGAGGCTGAGACGCTGAAATCGGCGCCGGCCGGCATCTTCATCGCCGAGGCGTTCATGGTGCGCCAGCACCCGCAATGGGTGAAGGCGCGCGAGCTTGTCCGCCACGGCAGGCTTGGCACGGTGCGGGCGGTCCAGAGCCTGTTCACCTATTACAACGTCGACCCGACCAACGTTCGCAACATGGCCGACATCGGCGGCGGCGCCGCCTACGACATCGGCTGCTATCCGATCGTCGTCGGCCGCTACGTTTTCGGCGCCGAGCCGGTCCGTGTCATGGGGCTGATCGACCGCGATCCGACTTTCGCCACCGATCGCACCACCAGCGCGGTCATCGATTTCGGCCAAGGCCGCCACTTGACCTTCACCGTGTCGACCCAGCTCGCCCCTTACCAGCGTGTCCACATCCTCGGCACCAAGGCTCGACTCGAAGTTGAGATACCGTTCAACGCCCCGCAGGGCGGGGCCATGAAGCTTTACCTCGACAGCGGCAAGGAGTTCGCCGCCGCCGCGGCAAAGACCATCAGGCTGCCGAAGGCCGACCAGTATCAACTCGAAGCCGAGACCTTTTCACGTGCCATCCGCGAGGGCACGCTGGAGTTCGGTATCGACGACGCGATCCTGCAGATGCGCGTCATCGACGCTCTCTTCCGCTCGGCGGCGGCCGGTCGCTGGGAGACCCCGTGAATCTGGTGACGCGCTCAGCCCTCGTCCTCTGAGGCGATGGGCGGCACTGTCTTGAGGTAGGCGGCGATCGCCTCGACGTCGGCCTTCGGCAGCTGCGCCAGGTCCTCCACGACCGCCGCCATTGCGCCGCCAACGACGTCGAAATCCGGCTTGAAGCCGCTGCTTAGGAACGCGACGATATCGTCCTCCGACCAGTCGCCGATACCGGTCTGGTGCGGCGTGATGTTGGGGATCGTTCCCCGCCCTTCCGGCGCCGGCCCGCCGACCAGCACCCGGCTGGCGACCGCGCCGCCAGTGAAGCTTCGCGGCGTGTGGCACTCGCCGCAGTGGCCCGGCCCCTCGACGAGGTAGCGGCCGCGGTTGATCGCGTCGCTCGCCGTCGGATCGGGCACGAATGTCCGGCCATCGAGGTAGATCAGCTTCCACAGGCCAAGGCCGCGCCTGATGCGGAACGGGAAGGGCAGCTCGTGCGGGCGACTCACATCGGTGACCGGCGGCAGCGCGTCGAGAAATGCCTTGAGGTCGACGATGTCCCCGATGCGCATGCGCTGGTAGGAGGTGTATGGGAACGCCGGGTAGAGGTGAACGCTGCCGGGGCCAACGCCGAACTTCACGGCGTTGACGAAGTCGGCAAGGCTCCACGCGCCGATGCCGTGTTCCTGATCGGGCGAGATGTTGGGGACATGGAATCTGCCGAAAGGGGTAGAGAGAACCTGCCCGCCACCGAGCTTGCGCTTATCGTCTCCCTTGGCGCCGGGCGCCGCGTGGCAGGAGTCGCAGCCCCCGGCGAGGTACATGACCCGGCCGTTATCCAGGTCGGGTTGGTGTTCTGCTAGCGCGGCCGCGTCGATGTCGATGGTGCGTGGCTTCGACAGGAACCAAAAGCCGACGAGCCCCGCGACAACGACGACGATCGCCGCGGCGGCTAGTCTGCCGATCATGGTGCCGCCCGCTTTTTGGCATCCGTGCGGACCGCAGGGTCGCCTGCGCCCGGATTGTCCGCTCGCGTCATGCTGGCAACCCCCTCGCTGCCGTAGGCCTTTGGGCCTGCGCCCTTGAAGACCGTGCCGCCGCCGCCCATATTTGGCGCGCCGGATGCCTCGAGCAAGGGTCCGGCAAGATGGTCGCTTCTATCGGAGGGCCGCAAAGTGGCGCGTGTTTCGACGTTGTCCAGCCCGCTGCTCCTCGGCTTCGAGGAGATCGAGCGGGCGCTTGAGCGCCTCTCCAAGGCGGCGGACGGCTATCCGCCTTACAACATCGAGCGTCTGCCGAAGACCGCCGCCCGCCCCGAGACCTTGCGCATCACGCTCGCCGTCGCCGGCTTCAGTCGCGATGTGCTCGAGGTGGTCGTGGAGGAAAACGAACTCGTCGTCCGCGGCAGGCAGGACGAGGATAGCGGGCGCCAGTACCTGCACCGCGGTATCGCCGCCCGCCAGTTCCAGAAAACCTTCGTTCTCGCCGAGGGGATCGAGGTGCGCGGCGCCGATCTCACGGACGGGCTTCTGTCGATCGACCTGGTTCGCCCGCAGGCCGAACGCGTCGTCCGCAAGATCGAAATCGGCGGACCCGGCTGATGCCGGTCCGAGGAGTCTGTTGGTATGACCAGTGAGAGAGAAGTGATGTCCCCGGAAAGCTTCGCCGGCCTCGGTGGTGGTCGGGTCGCCTATGTGCGGCCGCTCAGCGTCGATCAAGCCCGCGGCTTGTTTCCGACCATGCCGCCGGTTGCTCCGGGGCTTGAGTTGTGGGCGCTGCTGGCCGCTGACGGCACTCCGATCATGCTGGCCGACAGCCGCGATGCGGTCGTCATGAACGCCCACGAGAACGATCTGGAAATGGTCAGCCTTCAGTAGGGCAGGCATGCGCGGCGTCCGGCGTCAGGCAGCGTCCGGCGTCGCCCCTTCCGTCAGCACGGCGTAGAGCGCGGACTTGTCGGCGGAGCCCCTGAGCTTGCTGATGACGCCCGGGTCGCGGAACAACCGGGCAACCCGCGCCAGTGCCTTCAGATGATCGGCGCCGGCGCCCTCCGGCGCCAGCAGCAGGAAGATCAGGTCGACCGGCTGCTCGTCCGGCGCTTCGAAATCGATAGGTTTGGGCAACCGGGCGAAGAGGCCGAAGATACGGTCGAGGCCGGCAAGTTTCCCGTGCGGGATGGCGATGCCGCCACCGACGCCGGTCGAGCCAAGCTTCTCGCGCTGGATCAGCGTCTCAAATATCTCGCGCTCGTCGCGCTCGATCATGGCCGCGGCTTTTTCCGCCAATACCTGCAGAACCTGTTTCTTGCTGTTGGCCTTCAGTGACGGCAGGATCGCATCGGGTTTGACGAGGTCGCTTAGATCCATCTTTCCCGTCCGTTTAAACGCTTGAGCTTGGCCCGCGGCCGCCGGTTGAGTGGGTTCAATGCTGGCCGGTATCGTCGTCGGCCTTCGCCAGCGGGTCGATCCAGCCGATGTGGCCGTCCCTGCGCCGATAGACGACGTTGATGCCGCCGTGCCCGGCGTGACAGAAAACCACGACCGGGGCGTCGGCGAGGTCCATGGCCATGACCGCTTGGCCGACCGTCATGGTCGCCAGGCTGGTTGTTTCCTCGGCAATGATCGTTGGGCTTTCGTCTACGCCGGCCTCCTCGTCGTCGTCCGGCGCCGCGATGACGTAGGTCGCCGCCGATACCGCCGGCTCGCGGCGCGCGTGATGATGTTCCTTGAGGCGTCGCTTGTATCGCCGGAGGCGCTTCTCAACTCGTTCGACAGCGAGATCGAAGCTGCGATGCGGGTCCTGTGCGGTGCCTTCCGCCTGGAGAACGATGCCGGTGTCGAGATGAATGGCGAAGTCCGTCTTGAAGCCCGATCCCTCCCGTTCGAGCGTGACGTGCCCGCTAAATCTTCGGTCGAAGTATTTCTCGACGGCAATCTCGACGCGCGCCTCGACGTGGTTGCGGAAGGCCTCGCCGATGTCGATGTTCTTGCCCGAAATGCGAAGAGCCATTACGCCGTCGATCCCTCTTCTCAATGCTCGGATTTGCCGGCATCAGTGCACCTCGCCGGCCGCCGGCCGCTGCCTCGGCGCGCCGGGTCGGTCTACGAGCGCGATCATGCGACCGCTGCCCCCCGGCCCGTGCTGGGCGCCCTTCTAGGGACGCTGCGCCGACAAGTCAACGGACCTCCGCGGGCGCCTTTGAAGTGCGGTTTCCCATTGGCGGCTCGCGGTAACATCAGCCGCTCGCAGTTTTTTCACGCCGCCGCTGCACCGAGGAGGGAATCCGCATCGCCTCGCGATATTTGGCGACCGTTCGCCGGGCGATGTCGACGCCCGATTCGCGCAGGACCCTGACAATGACGTCGTCGGAGAGGACCGCCTCGGGCAGCTCCTGCTCGATCAGCCGGCGGATACGGAAACGCACCGCTTCGGCCGAATGCGCTTCGCCTCCATCCGCCGCTGCGATCGCCGGCGTAAAGAAATATTTGAGCTCGAAGATGCCGCGGCTCGTCGCCATGTACTTGTTCGAGGTCACCCGCGAGACCGTCGATTCGTGCATGCTTATGGCATCGGCGACCGTCTTCAAGTTCAGCGGCCTGAGGTACTGGACGCCGCGGGCGAGAAAGCCGTCCTGCTGGCGCACGATTTCCGTCGCCACCTTGAGAATCGTTCGGGCCCGCTGGTCGAGGCTCTTGACCAGCCAGTTGGCTGTCTGCAGGCAGTCTGCGAGGTAGGTCCTATCTTCCTTGCTGCGCCGGCCGCCCACCACCGCGGCGTAGTAGCTCTGGTTGACCAGGACCTTGGGCAGGGTACCCGAATTGAGCTCGACCAGCCAGCCGCCGTCAGGGCCCTCGCGGACCAGTACGTCGGGGACCACGGTCTGGACGGGCAGGGCGCCGAAGTCGGCGCCCGGCTTCGGATTGAGCGATCTGATCTCGACCAGCATGTCGGCGAGATCCTCCTCGTCGACCCCGCACAGTTTCTTGAGCGCCGCATAGTCGTGTCTGGCGACAAGGTCGAGATGGTCGATGAGGGCCGCCATCGCTGGGTCGAGGCGGTCGCGCTCGCGAAGCTGGATCGCCAGGCACTCGGCGAGGTCGCGGGCGCCGACCCCGGCCGGCTCGAGCGTGTGGATGACGGCGAGGGTCTTCTCGACCAGTTCGATCGGCGCCGCCAAGCGCTCCGCCACAGCGGCGATGTCGATCCTGAGATATCCCGATTCGTCGATCTCGTTGACTAGAACCTGTCCGATCAGCCGCATCGACGGATGTTCGATCGCCAGGCGAAGCTGATCGCCGAGGTGATCGGCAAGCGACTTCTCCGCCGCGACGTAGGCCTCGAGGCTGTGGTGCTCGGTGCTGATGGTTTGGCGCGTCGGTATGGACGACCACGGATCTGGTGCCGGCGGGCTCTCGCCAGCCGGGGTGCCATGGTCGTCCGGGAACCTGTCGGCGAGATCGGTGTCGAGCTTACCGGCACTCGCATCGGCGTCCGCGTCGAGGCGACGCTCCAGCCAATCGGGCGTCTCATCGCCCTCCGCACCTTGTTCAGCCGCCGGTTCTGCCTGGCCACCCTCACCCTCCTCCTCGCCGTCGGCCCGCTCCAGCAGGGGGTTGCGCTCGATTTCGGCCTCCACGTAGGCGATCAGGTCGAGATTGGAGAGCTGCAGCAGCTTGATGGCCTGCATCAACTGCGGCGTCATCACCAGCGACTGGGTCTGGCGAAGCTCGAGCTTCTGGGTAAGTGCCATGAACCGACGGGGCTTTCCGGTAACTGGTCCGGGACTTGCTTGTCGTACCCGAATGCGGCCGCCGGTTAAAGGCTGAACTGCTCGCCAAGGTAAAGTCGGCGGACCTCCGGGCTCGCCACGATGTCCGCGGGACGGCCTTCGAACAGCACCTCGCCGGCGTGGATAATGTAGGCCCGGTCGACAAGGCCGAGCGTTTCCCGCACGTTGTGGTCGGTGATCAGCACGCCGATTCCGAGGCCGGTCAAGTGGCGGACGAGCGCCTGGATGTCGCTGACCGCGATCGGATCGATGCCGGTGAACGGTTCGTCGAGGAGCATGAAGGCCGGCCGGCTGGCCAGCGCCCGGGCGATCTCGCACCGCCGCCGCTCGCCGCCCGACAGCGAGATCGCCGACGCGTCGCGCAGATGTGTGATGTGGAATTCTTCGAGCAGGGCGTCGAGCTGCTCTTCCCGGCTTCGCTTGTCCGGCTCGACCACCTCCAGAACCGCCCTGATGTTGGCTTCGACCGTCAGCCCGCGGAAGATCGACGCCTCCTGCGGCAGATAGCCGATGCCGAGGCGAGCCCGCCGGTACATTGGCAAGTGGGTGACGTCATGGCCGTCGACTTCTATGGTTCCCTGGTCGGCGCGGACGAGGCCGGTGATCATGTAAAAGATAGTCGTCTTGCCGGCACCGTTTGCGCCGAGCAAGCCGACCGCTTCGCCGCGCGCCACGGCGAGGCTCGCGTCGTGGACAACCGACCTGCCGCGATAGGCCTTGGCCAATCCGTTGGCGACCAGCCACCCGCGTCCCCCGGCCTCGGGGACCAAGCGCGATGGCTGCGGGCGCTGGCGCGGCCTTGCCCGCCGCCGGTCTTCACCGTTGCCGGACCACCGGCTGGAAGCCCCGCCGCGAGAACTGAAGATCGTCACCCGAGAGATGCCCTCCGATTGGTCCCCGGAGATTACCGGCACCGAGCAGCCTGTCGAGCGTCTATTGGCCGGGTTGCGGCGGACTGTTCGGCGTGAACACGCCGCGGACCTGATCGCCCTCGAGCCTGGCCCGCCCGGTCACCAGGTTGACCACGAGCCGGCTGCCGGTGAGCACATTGCCGCCCTGTGACAACACCACGCCCCCGGATACGGTGATGGTGTTTGTGGCCATGTTCACCACCGCGGCCTTGCCGCTGACCGACTGGTCCCTCGACTGGACGGTCACGCCGCCGGCGGCCTCGATGCGCGTGAAGGCGTCCACCGCCTTCGCGTCGAGGTCGGAGTAGAGAGTGAGGGTGGCGGCTTTGAGCGTCGTGTTGCCGCGACGCACGACGACGTTACCGGTGAACACCGATACGCGCTGGCTCCCCTCCTCGTAGACCTCCAGTGTCTCGGCGTCGACCTGAACCGGGTCCTTGGACTTGGCCTGGAATCCCGAGAACAGATCCGCCGCCGTTTCGGCCGCCGCCGGACCGGCGCATGCAACAGCCGCGGCGAGGAGGGTCGCAACGCAAAGGCGTCTCATCGGCCGGCCGCTGCCAGCTCGCCGGGCGGCAGGTAGATCACCGAAACGCCGTTACGGAACGCGATCCGCCTTCCGTGCTCGCGGACCTCGACGGCGTTGGCGCGGATCGTTCCTTCGCTGGTGCGGATCTCGATCGGCTGTGACGACACCAGGCTACCCTTGCGCAGATCGATCGCCGCTTCGCGGAACGACGCCCAGTAGCCGGTGGTCGTCCTGATCGCGATGCCGTCCTTGAGCAGCAGCGTGTCGTCGTTGCCGTCGTAGATGGCGGTATCCGCGTCGATCACGGCACTGCCGGACGATTCGAGGCCGACGCGCGCGTCGATGGTCTTGAAGGTCATCACCTTGGGATCGTCGAGGCTCTGCTTGGCGCTCTCGGCTTTGACCTCGTATGCCCGCCGCGTCCCCTCGAAGCCGGAGATTTGCGGGTTATCCATGACAATGCTGTTGCCGGCGGGGTCAATGGCGCCCTGCAGGGCGATGCGGGCAAGATCGCTCGGCGTGAACCGCATGGTTGCCAAGAAGAGGCCCGCCACGGCGATGGCCACTGCCGGCAAGACGAGCCTGAGGCTGCGGACCAGGCGGCTGTGGCGGCGGGCGGCGCGAAATGCCGCCTCGCGACCGCCGCGGTCGGGGTCG
>JBBDMC010000203.1:0-7675 GCA_040878485.1 Bauldia sp.
GAGGACGGCGGCGCGGAGGCCAAGGGGGACAAGCGCCTGCTCAGCCTCGGCGACCGTCTCGGCGAGCAGCGCCCGCGCCCCGGCGACACCGTGGAGGGCGACCAGGGTCGCCTTGCCGCGGCGGGCGTCCTTGCCCGTCGCCTTGCCGGCGGTAGCGGGGCTGGCGGTGGCGTCGATCAGGTCGTCGGCGAGTTGAAAGGCCAGCCCGAACGCGGCGCCGAATCGGGCGAGGCTGTCGCGCTCGGGGAGGGAAGCGCGGCCGAGGATGGCGCCCGCCTCCGCCGCAGCGCGAAAGAGGGCGCCGGTCTTCATCGCCTGGAGCCGCTTCACCGCCGCCTCGCCGAGCCGCTCGCCCTCGGCGGCAAGGTCGAGCATCTGGCCGCCGACCATGCCGTCGATCCCGGCCGCCTTCGCCAGGCCGGCGACGAGGGCGACGCGGACCGTCGCATCGGCGTCGGTCGAGGGGTCGGCGAGGATCGCGAAGGCGAGGGTCAGAAGCGCGTCACCGGCGAGAATCGCCGTCGCCTCGTCGAAGGCCTTGTGCACGGTCGGGCGGCCGCGGCGGATGTCGTCGTCGTCGACCGCCGGCAGGTCGTCGTGGACGAGCGAGTAGCAATGGACGCACTCGAGCGCGGCGGCCGCCCGCGCTACGCCGTCGCCGGTTCGGTCGAACAGCCGCGCCGTCTCCAAGACGATGAACGGGCGCAGGCGCTTGCCGCCGCCCAAGGCAGCGTAGCGAACGGCGCTCACCAGGCGCTGCGTGCCGCCGGCCGCGTCGTCGGCTATGGGCGGCCGTAGGAGCAGCCGTTCAAGAACCCGTTCAACAGCCTCCTGTGCCTGCTTCAGGCGTTCGTCCAATCGGTCCATCGTCTCGCAATCGTCCGAAATCCGGCAGTGGTCAAGACTTTCGCCGGTTGCTATTCGGTGCCGGTGAGACTCAGGCGGACTCTCTCGCGGCTGTGGCGGATCGCTTGGCGAACGGCGGTGGTTCTGGCGCTCGTCCCGGTCGTCCTGGTGCCGCTCTACCGGATCGTGCCGCCGGTCTCGACCTTGATGATCACGACCTGGCTGACCGGCCAACCGGTTGCGCGCACCTGGGTTTCCCTTCGGGCCATCGCTCCGTCGCTCGTTGCCTCGGTAATCATGTCCGAGGACGGCAGGTTCTGTGAGCACCGCGGCGTCGATTGGGCCGAGATCGGCAAGGTCATCGACGAGGCGGACGATAGGCCGCGCGGCGCCTCGACCATCGCCATGCAGAGCGCCAAGAATCTGTTCCTGTGGCAGTCGCGGTCATATCTACGCAAGGCGCTGGAAATACCCATCGCGCTCTACGCCGACTTGATCTGGGGCAAAGAGCGGGAGATCGAAATCTATCTCAACGTCGTCGAATGGGGGCCCGCCATTTTCGGCATCGAGGCGGCGGCCAGGCACTATTTCGGCACGTCGGCCAAGGCGTTGACGGCCCGGCAAGCGGCGCTCCTGGCGGTCACGCTGCCGAACCCGGGCGTCCGCGACCCCAGGCGCCCGTCGCGCCTCATGGAGACGCTTGCCGGCACCGTCGCTCAGCGCGCCCGGTTCTCCGGTGCCTACGTCGATTGCCTGTCCCCCCAGGCCCGGCTATAAGGCGCCCGAAGCTCGCCGAGGAACCGATCATGGCCGTCCCCAAGCGCAAGACCTCACCGTCTAAGCGCGGCATGCGCCGCTCAGCCGACGCGCTGAAGCGCCCGACCTACGTCGAGGACAAGGATTCCGGCGAACTTCGCCGGCCGCATCACATCGACCTCAAGACCGGCATGTACCGCGGCCGGCAGGTGCTGGAACCCAAGGGCGAAGCGTGAACCGATCGGCCCGGCGCCAGGCGGGGAGGCCGGCGCCGCGCCGGCGTTTTTCGTCCAGGTGATGATATGATCGGCGAGGCCGGTCGCTCACTGCGGAGATCGCCATGCTCGCCGTCATCCCGCTCACCATCATCCCGCTGGTCGTCTACAACATCCTCGGCTTCGCCTACGGCGGCATGCCGTGGGCGAACACCATCGTCACGATCCCCATGGCGTCGGGCCAGGCGTGGCCTTTGGCGCTCGGCGACTTGGTCATCCTGTTGGCGATCGTCATGCTGTTTTTCGAGCTGTTGAAGGCGGCCAGGCCGCAGCCTGCCACGGTCAGCAATCACCTCGCCTCGACGGTGGTGTTCATCGTCTACCTGGTTGAGTTCATTCTCGTCGGGGTCGCGGCGGACTCGGTGTTCTTCATCCTGACCGTGATCGCCCTGTTCGATGTCGCCGCCGGCTTTACGATCTCGATCCGCACGGCCACTCGCGATATCGCCCTCGGCCATACGATCGATGGCCCGTCGTGATCGCGTCGGGATCCGCCCTCCAGCGCGCGTCACCTATCTTGGCGCTTCGTTAATGCTTGACCAATGACAATGACAAGGCGGCCGTCAAGGCGGCGGCGGATAGATGGTCTATATCATTGATAAACCGAGCTAAAACGGTATCGGCGTCGCTCTCGGCCGACCCGCCGCCGCAGCCCGTGCGGATCGAGCCTGACTTGGACACGCGCGCCATCCTCACCGGGGTGGAGGAGACCGCCTATGCATGGACGATCGCCGACGACACGCTCCATTGGGATAGCAACGCGGTGCAGGTGCTGGGTCTGGCATCCCTCGACCAGATCGCCACCGGTCGGCGGTACGCGGGGTTGTGCGACCCTGCCAACCTTGCTAGCCGCCACGACGCCGTGCTCAACGCCAAGGTGACCGACTCCGGTTCCGGCGCGCGCTACGAGGTCCAGTATGCCCTGCTGCCAGACGGGCCGAGCGGCAAACGCCGTCTGGTGGTCGAGGACGTCGGCCGCTGGTACGCCGGCGAAGACGGCAGACCCTGGCAGGCGCGCGGCGTCGTGCGGATCATCAACGAGCGCTACGAGAAGGAGCAGCGGCTCGAGTTCCTGTCGCGCTACGACGAGCTGACCGGATACTTCAACCGTTCGCATCTCTTGGCGACGTTGGGCGAGGCGCTCGTCAACGCCCGGCGCCAGCGAGCATCGATGGCGTTCCTGATCGTCGCCGTCGACAATTTCCGGGCGATCAACGAGGCCTACGGTTTCGAAGTCGCCGACCAGGTGTTCGCGACCGTCGCCCACCGCGTCAAGTCATCGCTGCGCGACGGCGACTCGGTCGGGCGCCTGTCGGGAAACAAGCTCGGCGTCATCCTGCTCGACTGCGATGAACGGGACATGCTGGCGGCGGCCGAGCGATTTCACGCCGGGGTGCGCAGCGACGTGATCACCACCGAGCACGGCTCGGTGGCGGTGACGGTGTCGATCGGCGGGGTCGGCCTGCCGCGCTACGGCCGCAGCGTCAACGAGTCGGTGGCGCGCGCCCTCGAAGCGCTGCACTTCGCCCGCCTGCGCGGTCATGGACGCTTCGTCGCCTATTTCCACTCGGCCGAGCGTTCAGAGCGGCGACGCGGCAATGCCGAGATGTCGAGCGATCTGGTGGCGGCCTTCAATCAACGGCGGTTTGTTCTCGGCTTCCAGCCGGTCGTCGACGCCAGGACCCGCGAGACCGCGTTCGCCGAGGCGTTGCTGAGGATGAAGCGGCGTAACAATCCGGTCAGCCGGGCCAGCGACTTCGTATCGCTGTCCGAGCGCCTCGGGCTGATCCGCCTGATCGACCAACGCGTGGTCGAGCTGGTCTTCGACGCCCTGGCGGCAAGCGGCGAGGCGCGCTTGTCGTTCAACATCTCGGGCGAAACGGTCGGTGACAGCGAGTGGCTGGCCGCATTCTCGGCCCGGATCGCAACGCGGGCCGATGCTGCCAAGCGGCTGATCGTGGAGATCACCGAGACCGCGCTGATGCGCAACCTGGAGGAGGCGGCGCGCTTCGTCTCGTTGCTGCATGACCTCGGCTGCGAGGTGGCGCTCGACGACTTCGGCGCCGGCTTCTCGTCGTTCCGCGCGCTGCGCGAGCTCGGCGTCGACCTGGTCAAGATCGACGGCCATTTCGTCGAGCGTCTGGCCACCAGCCGCGACGACCAGGTGTTCGTGCAAACGCTGGTCGATCTGGCACGCAAGCTGAGAATCAAGACGGTGGCCGAACGGGTCCAGGACGAAGAGGCGGCGAGCATGCTCGCCGCCTGGGGCGTCGACTACCTGCAGGGTAATCTCACCGGGCCGGCGACCCTGGTGTGGCCGGCGGCAATCGGCGCTAGGCAGGCGCCAGTCCCGAGCTAACAGCTCGGCCGAGGTCAACGCTTGCTCGACAGCTTGTCGAGTCGCTTCTGCATCTCGTCAAGTTGGTGGCGGAGCGCCTCGAGGTCGCCGTCGCTCGCTTCGGCCGGTTTTTGTCGGTCGCCGGCAGCCGGTTCCGGGCGATTTCCGGCACCGAAAGGCAGGAACATGCGCATCGCCTGCTCGAACATCTCGGTGTTGCGGCGGACCTGATCGTTGATCGCCTCGAGGGTGCCCTGACCGAACGGGGCCGTGCCGAAGGCGTTCGTCATCTGGTCGCGCAGCTTCTCCTGCTCGCGCACCAGAGACTCGATCGAGAAGTCGAGATAGGTGGGAATCAGGTTCTGGATCGAGTCGCCGTAGAAGCGGATGAGCTGGCGGAGGAAGGTGATCGGCAGCAGGTTCTGGCCCTTGTTCTCCTGTTCGAAGATGATCTGGGTCAGCACCGACCTGGTGATATCGTCGCCGGATTTGGCGTCGACGACCACGAAGTCCTGGCCGCCCTTGACCATGTCGGCGAGGTCCTCGAGCGTCACGTAAGTCGAGGTGCCGGTGTTGTAGAGCCGCCGATTGGCGTACTTCTTGATCGTGATCGGCTCATTCTCGTTCGCCATGGCCATCGCGGGCGACTTCGCGCCCCGCTCCCTGGCGGGCGGCTTGCAGCGGCCGGCCCGCACAACGGCCGCAACGATACGGGCTTTTCCCAGACTAGCCAATGATTTGTGCAGGGGCGCGGCGCCGCTCGCCGGGGCGGCAATTGACATTGAAAGCGACGGCGGGCTTGTAGTCGCTGCGAGCAGCGTGCCAACAAGCGACGAGGAGCCTGTCCATGCCGTCAACAGACATCGTCATCGCCGGGGCGGCGCGCACTCCGGTGGGCGCCTTCAACGGCGGCTTCGCGACGGTGGCGGCGCATGATCTCGGCCGGGCGGCGATCGTCGAGGCGCTGAAGCGCAGCAAGGTCGCGGCGGACGAGGTTGACGAGGTGATCCTTGGCCAGATTCTCGCCGCCGGGCAGGGCCAGAACCCAGCGCGCCAAGCGTCGATCGGGGCCGGGCTGCCGAAGGAGACGACCGCCTGGGGCGTCAACCAGCTTTGCGGCTCGGGCCTGAGGGCGGTCGCCCTCGGCATGCAGCAGATCGCAGCCGGCGACGCACAGATCATCGTCGCCGGCGGCCAGGAATCGATGTCGATGGCGCCGCACTGCGCCCACTTGCGCGGCGGCGTTAAGATGGGCGACTTCCAGATGGTCGACACCATGATCAAGGACGGCCTCTGGGATGCCTTCAACGGCTATCACATGGGCGTCACCGCCGAGAACGTCGCCCGCGAGTTCCAGATCACCCGCCGGCAGCAGGACGAATTCGCCGTCGCCTCGCAGAACAAGGCGGAGGCGGCCAGGGCGGCGGGAAGATTCAAGGACGAGATCGTTGCGGTGACGGTCAAGACGCGCAAGGGCGACATCGTCGTCGATCAAGATGAGCACATCCGGCCGGGAACCACGCTCGACGCCGTGGCCAAGCTCAAGCCCGCCTTCCAGAAGGACGGCACGGTCACCGCCGGCAACGCCTCGGGCATCAACGACGGGGCCGGGACGGTGGTGCTGATGACCGCCGACGAGGCGGCCAGGCGCGGGGTGAGGCCGCTCGCCCGCATCGCCGGGTGGGCGACCGCCGGCGTCGATCCGGCGCTGATGGGCACCGGGCCGATCCCGGCTTCGCGCAAGGCCTTGAAGAAAGCCGGGTGGTCGGTCGACGACCTCGACCTGGTCGAGGCGAACGAGGCCTTCGCGGCCCAAGCCTGCGCAGTCAACAAGGAACTGGGCTGGGACCCGGCCATCGTCAACGTCAACGGCGGGGCGATCGCCCTCGGCCATCCGATCGGCGCGTCCGGCGCCCGCCTTCTCATCACGCTCATCCACGAAATGCAAAAGCGCGACGCCAAGAAGGGTCTGGCGACGCTGTGTATCGGTGGCGGCATGGGCATCGCCATGTGCGTGGAGCGTTGACCGTCGTGGGCCGCCGATACAAAAAAACGATGGGGAGGAAGGGTTCATGGCGAAGGTCGCCATCGTCACCGGAGGGACGCGCGGAATCGGCGCGGGTATCGCCAAGGCGCTGAAGTCGACAGGCCATAGCGTCGCAGCCACCTACCATGGCAACGACGAGGCCGCGGCCAGGTTCAAGGCCGAGACCCAAATCGCGGTCTACAAATGGGACGTCGCCGACGTCGCCGCCTCGGCGGCCGGCGTCCGCCAAGTCGAAGCCGACCTTGGTCCGATCCAGGTGCTGGTCAACAATGCCGGCATTTCACGCGACGCCATGTTCCACAAGATGGCCTGGGACCAGTGGTCGGCGGTGATGCGCACCAATCTCGATTCGATGTTCGCCATGACGCGCCCGGTCATCGAGGGCATGCGCGAGCGCGGCCACGGCCGCATCATCAACATCTCGTCGATCAACGGCCAGAAGGGACAGGCCGGCCAAGCCAACTATTCGGCCACCAAGGCGGGCATCATCGGCTTCACCAAGGCTCTGGCCCAGGAAAGTGCCCGCAAGGGAATAACCGTGAACGCGGTCTGCCCGGGCTATATCGACACCGATATGGTGACCGGAGTGCCGGAAAAAGTCCTCGAGGGGATCATCGCCCAGATTCCGGTCGGGCGCCTGGGCACCGCCGAGGAGATCGCATCGCTGGTGGTCTATCTCGTCTCCGACGCGGCGGCGTTCGTCACCGGGGCGGTGCTGTCGGCGAACGGCGGCCAGTATCTCGCCAACGGGTGAGGCGGTTCAGGCGTCCCGCCCCTCTTTGCGGTTGCGGTTGTAGTTGGCGATGATGCGCTGAATCTCGTCACCGATGTCGCCCGCCTTCTCGTCGGACTGCGGCTGGACCCGCGGCTTCTGCTTCGCCTTGGAGTCGGCTGGCGGGTGGCCGGACTGCCGCCGTCTGGCGGCCTGAGGCGGGCGTCGTTCCTTGCCGCCGCTGCTGCCGCCGCGGTCCTCGACGAGAACGTCGACAGCCTCGGCGATCGCCGCCAGGATCGAGTTCTCGATCGACTCGGGCTCGGACCCGGCCGACGGCTCCGGTTCCGCACGCGGCGGCGGGCCAGCCGACGGCTTGGCCGTCGGCGACATCGGACGCGTTCCCGGCCGGTGGCGTACCGATGCCGCGACGCGGGCCGCGATCGCGGCCCGGGCGGCGTCCGGCGTGACCATTCCGCTTGCCGGCCTTTCCGGGGCTTGCGGCCGGGGCGGAGGGCTTCGCTTCTCGCTCGGCGGCTTGTCGGTGGCCGCCGGCCCGGAGGCACCATCGCCGGCCTTTCTGGCCCCGGCCGCCACCGCGGCCGGCCACTCTTCCGTTGCTTCGGCCGGAGTGGGGGCGGGTCTTTCGGCGGCGGCCGATTTGGCGGCTCGCGCCGCGGCAAGGCCCGGGGCGGTCAATG
>JBBDMC010000203.1:7685-11297 GCA_040878485.1 Bauldia sp.
AAGCGTCCCGGCTTCTGGCTCTCGGCCCTCGCTCTCCGCGCGCCGCTCGGCCGGACCGGCCGCTGGGGGCGTCGGTTCGGCAGGTTGGGTAGCTGCCGGCGTCGCAAGCGGCCGCGACCGGGACGCCGGAGGCTGGCCGGCCGCTGCAATGCGGCCGAGGATCCAGGCCGACAGCAGCCGCTCTTGCTCCTCGTCGAGCGACAGACCGGCGTTGGTCAGCAGATAGCGCGCCTGTTCCTGGAAGACCTCGCCCAGGCGGCGGGGTGTATCGCTGGTCGAGAAGACGTGACCCTTGAGGGCGAGACCCTTGACGATGAACACCACCTGACGGCGCGTGACGCTCCGCCCACTCTCAGCCAGCCGATCGGCGACAGTCTTGGCCGTCGTCTGGAAGTGGTAGCCGTTGGTGGCGATTTCCTCGGTGAGGTAGTGGAAGAGCTCGGCAAAGGTCTTCGGCGAGAACAGGGGGATATTGGTCGCCGCGTGAATCCTGCGGGCGAAGGCCTCGATCTCGGCGCGCTCCGGCTGAGCTGCGGCAAGGGCCACGGCAGCCGCGTCATGGGTCAGCAGGAATTCGGCGAACGGCGCGATCTCGAGGATCGAGTCGGCAAGCGCCCGGTAGCTCGGCGCCGTGGTCGCATCGGCGTAGATCGCCACCCGACAACCGCGGGCTCTAAGGCGTGTTAGCAACGGGGCGAGCGAGCCTTCGGTCGAGAGGACGATAAATTCGCCGCACGTGGAGGGCTCGGCCAGCGCCTCGATTGCGTCGATCGCCATGGCCAGGCCGGCGCTGCGCGTCCCATTCTCGTTCGCGGCGCAGTCGGTGAGGGCGAATCCGGCGGCAGCGAAGGTCTCCTGGCCGCTGCCGAGAAGGGCAGGATCGGCGTAGCAACGCCTCGGCGCGACTGCACGCTCGGTCCCGCGCGGGCCGATGAGCTGGCCGGACTCGATTGCTCCCACCCAAAGCCCGGCGCAGGGAGCCAGGCGGGCGGCGGCCTCGCCACCGGCACCGCTCAGGCTGCGGTACAGGCTGTCGTAGTCGACGAGCAAGGCGCTCTTGATCGGCGCGGCCAATTCCTCTCCCTTTCGGTCACGAGCGGCTTCGCGATTTCCCCGCGTTCAGAGTAGCTTGTGCCCGCGCGCGGCGCGCGGTCCACTGTCTATACCGCATTGCGGGCGCAGCAAACCCGACCGGCCCCACTTTTTCGCCGGGCGGTCCCAAATCGGGAGGAGTTCCTGGGCTCGCGCCGCTCTGCCACGCTGATCGGCTTCTCGGCGGTTCTGATGTGGTCGCTGTTGGCGGTCCTGACCGCGGCCTCAGCTCCCGTGCCGCCGTTTCAATTGACCGCGATGGCCTTCACCGTGGGCGGGCTCGCCGGGCTGGCCTCGATGGCACTCCGCGGCGCATGGCGTGAGCTCAGGCAACCGCCGGTAGTGTGGTCGGTCGGGGTGTCAGGGTTGTTTGGTTACCATTTCTTCTACTTTACCGCGCTGAGGCACGCGCCTCCCGTCGAGGCAGGGCTCATCGCCTATCTGTGGCCATTGCTGATTGTGCTCCTGTCGGCGCTCCTTCCCGGGGAGCGTCTCAGGTGGTTCCATGTCGTGGGTACCCTCCTCGGCCTCGCCGGCACCGTCCTGGTCGTGACCGGCGGCCAAGGGGTCTTGGTCGACGACCAGTTCATCCCCGGCTACGCGGCGGCCTTCGTCGGCGCGGTTATCTGGTCGAGCTATTCGCTCATCTCCCGCCGGCTGGCGCACGTGCCGACCAGCGCGGTTGCCGGCTTCTGCCTAATGACCGCGGCGCTCGGCGGGCTCGCCCACCTGCTGTTCGAAGAAACCGTGTGGCCGGCGACCGCCGGTCAGTGGCTGGCGGTCGCCGCGTTGGGCCTGATGCCGGTCGGCGCGGCGTTCTACGCCTGGGACCATGGGGTCAAGCATGGCGACATTCAGGTCATCGGCGCCAGCGCCTACGCGGCGCCCCTGATCTCGACGGCGATGCTGATGGTCGCCGGCTACGCCGAGGCGGGCCCGGCGATCGCAATCGCCGCCTTGCTCATCGCCGGCGGCGGTCTTCTCGCGTCGAGAGCGATCCTGTTTGGCCCGCGCGTCACTTGAAATTGTCCTTGCGCCGACGAATCTCGGCAAAAACCTGGGCGGGAGCGGCATGTTCCAACCCCAGCAGTGCCCTGATTCCGGGCTCGTTTTCGCGCAGGAACGGGTTCGTCCGCAGCTCCAGCCCGATCGTCGTCGGCAGGGTCGGCTGGCCGGCGGCGCGCAGGCGCTTGACCTCCTGGGCACGGGCGACAAGGTCGGCGTTCCCCGGCTCGACGGTGAGCGCGAAGCGCGCGTTAGCCTCGGTGTACTCATGGCCGCAGTAGACGCGGGTCTCGTCGGGCAGCGCCCGCAGCTTGTCGAGCGAGGCCCACATCATCTCCGGCGTCCCCTCGATGATGCGGCCGCAGCCGAGCGAAAACAGCGTGTCGGCGACGAACGCGACGCCGGCCGACGGAATCCAGTAGGAGACGTGGCCGATGGTGTGGCCGGGGGTATCGACGACCCGCACCTCGAAGCCGCCGAAGGCGAAGCGATCGCCGCCCTTCACGCGCGCGTCGATCCCGGGAATCTGGTCGGCCTCGCCATCGGGGCCGACGATGGTGCAGCCGTAGGCAGCCTTCAGCGGCAGGTTCGCCTCGACGTGATCGCCATGGTGGTGGGTGGTGAGAATCCGGTCGAGCCGCCAGCCCTTGTCATCGAGCCTCGCCCGGATCGGCTTCTCTTCCGGCGCGTCGATCGAGGCGGTGAGCCCGGAATCCGGATCGTGGATCAGGATGCCGAAATTGTCGGACCGGCAGATGAACTGCTCGATGATCAGGGCCATGCGATGCCTCTCTGGCGATCCGGTACGCTTCCTGCCTATCATCCTCCGTCATGCCCGGCCACCCGCCTGGGTTACGATAGTGCCATGTACCTCGACGTCGTCGATCTGAGGGCGTTCTACGCCGACCGTCTCGGCCGCGTGGCGCGGCGGCTGATCGGCGCCCGCCTCAAGGAACGCTGGCCGTCGGTGACCGGCGACCGGGTGCTCGGCATCGGCTACGCCACGCCCTTTCTCGGCGACCTTCGCCGCGACGCCGAGCGGGTCATCGCCTTCATGCCGGCGGCCCAGGGGGTAGTTAATTGGCCGCCGGAGGGACCCAATGCGACGGTCCTCGTCGCCGACGACGCGTTGCCGCTCTCCGATGCCTCGATCGATCGGGTGCTCATCGTCCATGCGCTCGAGCTGGCCGCAAGCGCTCCCGACCTCTTGCGCGAGACGTGGCGGGTGCTGGCGCCGGGCGGGCGGCTGATCATCGTCGTCCCCAATCGCAGCGGCATCTGGGCGCGCGCCGAGACGACACCGTTCGGCTACGGGCGGCCGTTTGGCCGCGGCCAGCTGACGGTGCTGTTGCGCGAGGCCCTCTTCTCGCCGCTCGGCTGGACCGAGGCTCTGGCGGTGCCGCCGTTCCGGCGGCGGGCCCTGCTGCAAACCGGCGTGGCCTGGGAGCGGGCCGGCCGGGTTCTGTGGCCGGCGTTCGCCGGCGTCATCATCGTCGAGGCGACCAAGCAGCTCTA
>JBBDMC010000204.1:0-11207 GCA_040878485.1 Bauldia sp.
CGACGATCAGATGGGCGGTCTCGCGGCGCGCCGCGCCGACGGCGGCCTTCAGGCGCTCCAGGTCCGCCGCCGACCGCGCCAGGAAAAGCCCCAGCACCTCCCGCTCAAGACCGCGGTCGCCGCCGGTCTGCCGGGCAAGCTCCGCCAGATTGACCGCCCGCCCGCCGGCATCGGCCTCAGTCGACGGCGGCGCATTCTTGGACCCGATTTCGGCTGTCACGGACATGATTCCGGTCGGCGGGCTCGGCTCTTCTGCTCGCGGCAGCATAGCGACGCCCGAGAGGCAAGCCCGAATTCTTAAGATATCGTTAACGGCCCTTCCCGACGCCCTGCGGCGAGCCAGGAAGCTAGCCCGCGCGCTTTCTTCCGACCCTGCGTGGTTGCCGGCCGCCGCGGCCCAAGGAGACTGCGAGCTGCTAAGCCACCTTGATGGGTCCCGACGAGGCCGGTTTTCTTGTTCCTCTGCCATCAATGTGCCATTACTGTCACTTAGCGGCAGTGTGTGGAGGCCACCCGGACCGGCGCGAGTCGATCCGATACGCGGCGACGGACTGCGGGAGGGGACGGGTGCTGTTGGGCGCCGGGGCGCGCGCACATCCCTTCTGTAGGCGTTTTGCGTCGTTGCCGGGTTGCTGGTTTGAACCCGGCGGAGCGGCCGACATGGTGTTGAGTACGGGCGCGAGGCGGAAGCATGGCGACTAACCCACGGACGAAGAACCCCAACGATGCGGCGGTATCGGCCGTCGAGGAAGCGTTGAGCCTTGAATACCGTCCGGACGACGAGACCGAGCCGGAACAGGAGGTCGCCGCGCGCCCCGGCGACCGCCGGGATCGTCGACCCGAGCCCCGCCCGGCAGCCGACCCCGCCCGCCGGGCGGAGATGCAGCGCCGCCCGGAAGCTCCGCGCGTGCCGGCGCCGCCGCGCCGCAACGACCCGCCGCAGCGGGAGGCCAGACGCGCCGACGAACGGCGGCGGGCCACCGAGGCGCGCGAGGCTGAGGATGTCCGCCGCGAGCCGCCCGAGTACGCGGACGAGCCGACCCCGGCCGCGCGCCAAGGCCGTCCGCGTGCCGCCGAGCGCACCCGCAATCGCTTCGCCGCCAATGACGATCGCCGGCCGGCCGGTGCACAGGCCCACGCGCTCCAGCGCCGGCCCTCGCGGCTGATCTACCCGACCACCGCCGCGCTATCGGTCATCTGGGCGGTGATCGTGCTCATCTACGCCGTGTCGACCGGCCTGTTCAGTCAATCCGACGCATTTGCCGCCACCCGCGTTCTCAACATCGGCTTGTTCCTGCTGGTGCCGATCGCCTTTGCCTGGGCCACCGCCTCAATGATGTGGCGCACCCAGGAGATGCGCCTCATCGCCCGTTCGATCAGCGAGGTGGTGGCGCGGCTGTCGGAGCCGGAGAACGTCGCCACCGACGCGGTCGCCAATGTCAGCCAAGCGATCCGCCGCGAGGTCGCCGCCGTTGGCGACGGCGTCGAACGGGCGCTGGCGCGGGCCAGCGAACTCGAGCTTCTCGTTCACAACGAGGTCGCCTCGCTCGAGCGCTCATACTCCGACAACGAAGCCCGCATGCGGTCCCTGATCGACGACCTCGCCGGCCAGCGCGAGGCGATCGTCATCAACTCGGAGCGCGTCCGCACCTCGATCGTCAGCGCTCAGGAAGCCCTGTCGAAAGACTTGCGGATCGCCTCTGAATCGATCTCCGAGAACGTCACCTCGTCGGGCAACCGCATCACCGTGGCGCTGACTGACCGTGGCGAGCAGATCACCATCGCCCTTGCCACCGCCGGCGAGACGATGGTCGACCAGCTCGCCGCCCGCGGCGACGATCTCGTCACCCGTCTCGGCGAGACGGTCAGCGACGTTGCCGAGTCGCTCGCCCAGACCGGCGTCGAGGTGACCGATTCGCTGCTCGCCCGCAGCGGCGAGATCAACGAGACGCTGCTGTCCACCGGCCGCGCCATGGCCGACACCATCTCGCAGCGCGGCCAGGAGGTGAACGACACTCTGTCGATCGTCGGCCGCGAGCTGATTGCCGGCTTCGAGGGCCGCACCGACGACATCACCCGCTCGATCTCCGAGACCGGCAACCTGGCGGCCGAGACCATCTCGGTTCACGTCAAGGAGGTCAACGAGGCGCTCAAGTCGAACGCCGATTCGCTGCTCGTCGACCTGGCGCTGCGCGGCCAGGAGATCGCCGACAAGCTCGACGAGACCGGCAGCCGCATCGCCGAGACCATCACCACCCGCGGCGGCGAACTCGCCGACCGCCTGTCGCGCACCGGCGACCGCATCTTCGAGTCGATCTCGGTCAACGGCACCGAGCTCAATGAGCGGCTGGCTTCGACCGGCGAGGCGATGTCGAACGTCATCGAGGCGCGCACCACCGCGCTGCGCGAGGCGATCAACTCGGCCACCGGCTCGGTCAACGACACCTTCGACGAGCGCGGCGCCGAGCTTACCCAGCGTCTGGCCTCGGTCGGCGGCGAAGTCGCCAAGGCGATCGCCGTCCGCGGCATGAAGATCAACGAGACGATCATCGCCTCGGGCAACGAGATTGCCGAGACGGTGGCCAGCCGCGCCGGCGCCATCCACGAGCGCATCGTCGATTCCGGCACCCGCATCGCCGACCGCATCATCGACCAGGGCAATTCGATCCACGAACGGATCGTCGAGTCCGGCAGCAAGATCGCCAGCGAGATCGAGAGCCGCGGCGCCTCGATCCACGAGCGCATCCTGTCGTCGAGCCGCGAGATCGCCGACACCATCGAAAGCCGCGGCACCTCGATCTACGATTCGATCGTCGAAGCGAGCCAGCACGTCGGCGACGCCATCGAATCGCGCGGCGCCTCGATCCACCAGAAGATTCTCGCCTCCGGCCGCGACGTCGCCAACGCCATCGAGAGCCGTGGCGTGGCGATCCATGAGAAGATCGTCAATTCCGGCGCCGAGGCCGCCGACGCCATCGAGAGCCGCGGCATGACGGTTCACCAGCGCATCGTCGAATCCGGCACCCGCTACGGCGATGTGATCACCGCCCGTGCCGGCGAGCTGAGTGAGGTGCTCGACGACCGCTTCACCAAGATCGCCCAACTGCTGACCGAACGCGGCCCCGGCCTGATCACCACCCTGACCGAGCAGGCGACGGCAATGGAGGACTCGCTGGCCGGCAAGCTGGCTGAGTTCGGCGACGGCATCCGCTCCCGGATCCAGAGCGTCTCCGAGGCTCTGGAAAGCAACGCCCACCGCATCGCCGAGGCGCTCGACCATCGCTCGCGGCAGATCAACCAGACCCTGATCGAGCGCACCCGCGAGATCGCCGAGACCTTTACCAGCGGCCAGACCGAGTTCGGCGCCTTGATCGACGATCGCCTGATCGAGGTCGGCGGCCAGCTCACCTCGCGCATCGAAACGCTCGCCGAGACGCTGAGCGAGCGCGCCACCGCCATCACCGACTCGCTCGCCGGCAAGAGCGCCGGGGTCGCCGATACGGTGCGCGACGCGGTCACCGAGGTCACCCAGCGTCTGGTCACCGAATCCGGCGAAGCGACGCGGGCGCTCCGGGCCTCGGCCGCCGAAGCCTCGACCGTCCTCGGCCGCGCCATCAATGAGATCGAGGGCATGTTCGGTGCCCGCGCCAATGCCGTCACCGAGGCGCTGGAGCAGCGCACGCGCGAATTCAACGACGTTCTCGGCGCCCGCTCCGGCGAGCTCGCCTCCCTTCTCGACGGCCGCTCGAACGCCCTGCTCAAGACCCTCGACCAGCGCGGCAACGACATCATCGAGATGGTGGTCAGCCGCAGCGAGGAGGCATCGCAGACGCTGATCGCCACCGGCGCTCGCGTCGCCACCACCTTCGTCGAGACCAACGAGCGGCTGCGCAAGGAAGTCGGCGAGATCGCCGAACGGCTGGCGCAGTCGAACGAGCTGCTCAACGAGTTGTTGTCGTCGACCTCGACCAATCTCGGCAAGATCGAGACCGGCCTCGCCGAACGCTCGTCGGAGTTCAGCACGGCGATCAATCACGCGGTCGAGGCGACCGAGCTGTCGGCCAACGAGCTTGGCGACCAGGTCACCCGCCTGCGCGACGTTTCGCGCGAAATTCTCGACGGCGTCGGCAACGTGGTTAAGCGCTTCGAGGAGCAAAGCACGTCGCTGACCACGGCGTCACGGAACCTCTCTGACGTCAACCGCCAGATCGAGGCGGCGGTCGAGGAGCGTCGGCCGGCGCTCGAAAGCCTGACCGCGGGGCTGAAGGCGCGCAGCGAGGAACTCGACGGCCTGATGAGTTCGTTTACCCGGATCATCGGCGAAACGCTGAAGACCGCCGAGGAACGCGCCACCGCCGTCAGCCGCATGCTGACCGAGAACACCACCACCGCCACCAAGGGCGTCATCGACAACTTCGAGACCATGAACCGCACGGCCAGCAGCGAGAGCCGCAAGGCCGTCGAGACGGTTCGCGAGGCCAACAAGGCGCTGCTTGGCGAGATGGCCCAGGCGATCAGCGATGCGACCAGGCGGTTCGCCGAGACGACGCGCGAGATGCGCCAGGCGGCCCAGGAGCTGCAGCGCGATCTGTCGACGACCCGCGACGAACTCAAGCGCGGCGTGCTGGAGCTTCCCGAGGAGGCGCGGGAGAGCGCCGAGGCGATGCGCCGGGTGGTCGGCGATCAGATCAAGGCGCTGTCCGAGCTGTCGGAGATCATCACCCGTCACGGCAAGACGCTCGACCTGTCGAGCCCGTCGCTCGGCGAGCATCGGGCGCGGGCGGCCGAGCAGCCGCCGATGGCGGCGGTCGGCGGCGAAGCAACAAACGTCCAAATGTTGGCGGAGGTGCGGACGGCGACGTCCCAGCCGACGATCCGTCTCTCGGCCGAGCCGGCGCGGCGTGCCGGCGGAGCAAGCCAACCGGTCGGACCGAGGAGCGTGGTCGCTCGCGCTCGGCCGCCGCGGCCACCCCCCACGCCGGCGGCGCCAACCGTCCAGCCGCAGCCGTCGGCCCCGGCGACGCCGGTGGTCGCGCCGGACGACGATCAGCCAGGCGACGGCTGGGTGTCGGACCTCTTGCGCCGCGCCTCCGACGAGGAGGAGCCGGATCGGGCCCCAGCGGAACGTTCGGCGCCGGCCGCCGAGCGGTCGCCTCAGCGCCCGCCGCCGGGCTCCGGCCCCGCCCCCGCATCGGCGCCGCTCAATGCCTTGTCGAGCGACATCGCCCGGGCGATCGATCACGATGCGGCGACGGAGCTGTGGGAACGCCACGGCCGCGGCGAGCGCAATCTCTTCACCCGGCGGCTCTACACCCTCGAAGGGCAGCAGACGTTCGACGAGATCCGCAGGAAGTACCAGCGCGATCAGGAGTTCCGCCTCGCGGTCGATCGCTACGTCGCCGACTTCGAGCGGCTGCTGGCCGAGGTGACCAAGAACGGCAAGGACAAGACCTCCGGCAACGCCTACCTGATGTCGGACACCGGCAAGGTGTACACCATGCTGGCGCACGCCAGCGGCCGCTTCGACTAGGTCGCCGGCGCCCCGGCCAGCGCCCTGCTGAGCAGGGCCTCGTCGATGTTGCCGCCGGAGAGGACGACGACCACCGTCTTGCCGCGGCAATCGATCCGACCGGAGATGAGGGCGGCCAGCGCGACCGCGCCGCCCGGCTCGAGCACGAGCTTGAGCTCGCGGCAGGCGAAGGCGACGGCGGCGAGCGCCGCCTTATCGCTGACGGTGGTCGCAACCGCCCCGTTGGCCCGGTTGAGGGCGAAGCCGATCCGCCCCGGAGCGGGGGCAAGCAGGGCGTCGCACACCGATCCGGCGGCCGCCCGATTGGCGACGATCCTTCCTTCGCTCAACGAACGGCCGTAGTCGTCGAACCCCTCCGGCTCGACCAGAACGATCTCGATCGACGGCACCCCGTCGCGGAGCGCCAGGCCGATGCCGGCCGACAGTCCGCCGCCGCCGCACGGGATGATCGCCACGTCCGGACGGATGCCCAAGGCGGCGCAATCGGCGACGATCTCGAGGCCAATGGTCCCCTGCCCGGCGATGACGTTGGCGTCGTCGAAGGGATGGACGAGGACGCCGCCGCGGGCGCCGATGATGCGCGCCGCCACCGCCTCGCGGTCCTCGTTTGCCCGCTCGTAGTCGACGATGCGTCCGCCGCTCCGCTCGGTCCGTTGGCGCTTGATCAGGGGCGCGTCGGCCGGCATGACAATGGTGGCGTGGATGCCGAGCAAGCGCGCCGCCTCGGCGACCCCCTGGGCGTGGTTGCCGGACGAGACCGCGACCACGCCCCTCGCCCGCGCCTGGCGGCTCATGGCGGCGATCGCGTTGTAGGCGCCGCGGAACTTGAACGACCCGGTGCGCTGCAGGTTCTCGCACTTGAGGAGCACCCGGGCGCCGGTGCGCTGGTCGAGAAGCAGGCTCGAAACCAGCGGCGTCCTGACCGCGTGGCCGGCGATTCGCTCCGCTGCCATCCGCACGTCGGCGATCGTCGGCAGCGTCGGGTCGAAGGCGAGCGCCATCGCCGGAGACTAGAGCATCGTTGGCAGGATCGACACTCCGGCGCCGGCGCCATCCCCGGTTGCAGGAGGCCCCGCCAAGGATCGCTTGAGGCCGGCGCCCGATCGGGATAGTCGGTGGGGCCGCATCCGGCAAGGAGAACAGACGCATGAAACTCGTCCGCTTCGGTCCGCGGGGCCGCGAGAAGCCCGGCATCCTCGACAAGGCCGGCACGATCCGCGACCTCACCGCGGTCGTCCCCGACATCACCCCGGCGACGCTCGCCGCCGGCGCCATCGCCAAGATCAGAAAGGTGAAGCCGGAAAGCCTACCCAAGGTGCGCAACGGCGTCCGCCTCGGCCCGCCGGTCGCCGGCGTTCGCAACTTCATCGCCATCGGGCTCAACTACGCCGACCACGCCAAAGAGACCGGCGCGGCGATCCCCAAGGAACCGATCCTCTTCAACAAGGCCCCGAGCTGCATCGTCGGTGCCTACGACGACCTGATGATTCCCAAGGGATCGCAGAAGACCGACTGGGAAGTCGAGCTTGCCGTCATCATCGGCCGCGGCGGCAGCTACATTGGCGAAGACAAGGCCCTCGCCCACGTCGCCGGCTACGCGGTCTGCCATGACGTCTCCGAGCGCGAGTACCAGCTCGAGCGCGGCGGGCAGTGGGTGAAGGGAAAGGGCTGTCCCACCTTCGGCCCGCTGGGGCCCTGGCTGGTCACCCGCGACGAGATCAAGGACGTGCAGAGCCTCGACATGTTCCTCGACGTCAACGACCGCCGCCGACAGGCAGGCAATACCCGGACGATGGTCTTCGGCATCGCCACGCTGGTCAGCTACATCAGCCGGTTCATGGCGCTTGAGGCGGGCGACGTGATCACCACCGGGACTCCACCGGGCGTCGGCATGGGCATGAAGCCACCGCAGTACCTCAAACCCGGCGACGTTGTCCGCCTCGGCATTGCCGGGCTCGGCGAGCAGCGGCAGAAGGTGGTGGCGTTCAAGGCGTGAGGCCAAAGACTTAGCGCCGGGTTGCGAGTGCCGCCGTGGACAGCGGGGACGAAAGGCCGTCGCGGCTGCCGGCCAGAACGGCGCGCCTTGTCCTGGTGACGCCGGACGGCGTGGTGGTCGGATGCCTGCCGCCCGTAGAAGTATCGACCCCCTGGTGGCAGGACATCGGTCCCGTGGTTCAGGCGGCGCGTGACCGACATGGAATCGACATCACGGTGCTGCGCCTGCTGGAGGCCGAGCTCGATCGCCCGCCGGGCGGCTGCGTAACCTACCTGGCAGAAGTTGCCGGGCCGGCGCCGGCCGAGCCTTGGGACGGGGTGCTTGACGATCATCCGTTGCGGCCGCCATACGCCCGACCCGGCGGGCCGGCGGCGGACATCCGCTGGGCCGAGGCCATCATACGCGCGCGCGGGTTGATCCCCACCGACCGGCCGGCCCAGCTGCGCTCGTGGAACCTCTCCAGCATCTGGCGATTGCCGACCGACCACGTTCCGGTTTGGCTCAAGGTCGTCCCGCCGTTCTTCGCCCACGAGGGGAAGGTACTGGCTGCCCTGGCCGGAGAGCCCGTGCCGACGCTGCTCGGCAACGACGGAGGCCGAACTCTGCTCGCCGAGATCCCGGGCGACGATCTGTACGCAGCCGCCTTGCCCCAGCTCCTGGCGATGGTCGCTCTTCTGGTCGGGCTTCAGCGCCCTTGGCTCGGCCGCGTCAACCAGCTGCTCGCCCTCGGATTGCCCGACTGGCGAGCGCCCGCGCTCCGCCCGGCGATCGAGGACGTGGTCGAGCGATCGACGGATGCGCTGCCGAAAGACGCCCGCCAGATCCTCGAACGTTTCCTTAGCGATCTTCCGCGAAGGTTTGCCGAGATCGCCGCATGCGGCATCGGCGACACGCTCGTTCACGGTGATTTCCACCCCGGCAATTTTCGTGGCGACTGGGACCGCCTGTTCCTGCTCGACTGGGGCGACAGCGGCGTCGGGCATCCGTTGCTGGACCAGCCGGCATTCCTTGAGAGAATTGGCGGGCGCGAGAGCGAGGCAGTTCGCGGCCAGTGGACGCGGCTGTGGCTGGAAGCGGCCCCGGGCTCCGACCCGGCCCGCGCCGCCACCCTGCTCGCACCGATCGCCGCCGCCCGACAAGCCGTCATCTATCAGCGGTTCCTCGACAGCATCGAGCCGGCGGAGCACCCCTATCATCGGGCCGATCCTGCGCTGTGGCTGCAGCGCACCGCCGAGCTGGCGCGGCCGGGGCCAGTTTGATCGGGGGTCGCGTGAGCGACTTCGGGGCGGGTGTGGGGTTGTGACCTCCGCGGAGAGGGCTCAGCCCCTCACCCAGCTTCGGGTAGGCTCGGCTTCGCCTCGCCAACCCTTCACATCCCTCTCCCATCGAAGTCGGATACATCCGACTTCGATAATATTGACTGCCAAACGCGGGTAAACCCGCGTTTGGTGGGAGAGGAGTCAGAAGAGGCAGCCACCCGCCCCGGCTCGCCGCCCTAGCTGAACGGGGTGGTCGGAGTCTGGGCGCGCTTGGAGCGCGTCCGCTCGATTCCGAGCTGGTGCTCACGCCAGATGACGAAGAGGCCGGCCCCGATGACGATCGCCGTCCCGGCGAGGACGATGGCGCTCGGCCAGGTTCCGAACACAAGCAGGCTGACGATCAGCGCCCAGATCATCGACGTGTAGTCGAACGGCGCGATGGCCGAGGCCTCGCCGTAGCGGTAGCTCTGGGTGAGCAGCACCTGACCAAGCCCGCCGCAGATGCCGGCCAGAACCAGCCAGCCGGCGTCGGCGAGGTCGGGGAGCGCCCAGCCGAAGGGGAGCGTAACGAGCGAGAGGAGGGCCACGAAGGCCGAGAAATAGACCACGATGGTCGCCGCCCCATCGGTGCGGGTGAGCACCCTCACCTGGGTCGAGGCGAGCGCCCCAATCGAGGCGCTGCCGATGCCGAACAGCGCCCCGAGGATGCTGCGCTCCTGTCCGCCGGTACCGGGGAAGGCGTAGTCGGAGAGGATGACCAGAACCCCGGCAAGGCCGACGATCACCGCCGACCAGCGATAGGCGCGCACCCGCTCGCCGAGGAGCAGCACGGCGAGCGCCACGGTCATCAGCGGCGCCGCGTAGCCAATGGCGGTAGCGTCAGCGATCGGCAACAGTGACAGCGCCGAGAAGCCGCAGTACATGGCGGCCGCCCCGGTGATCGAGCGGGTCACATGATCCGAGAGACGCTGCGTGTAGAAGACGCTGGGGAACTGGCCGCGCCAGCCGACCCAGGCGAACACCGGGATGAGGGCAAAGAAGCTGCGGAAGAACGTCAGCTCGCCGATCGGATAGCGGTCGCTGAGCAGCTTGACCAGCGTCGCCATGACCGTGAAGACGAGCGTCGATGCGACTTTGAGCGCGATGCCGAGGATCGGCTGCGCCGTGTGGGACGAGTCCATGGAGAGGCCAAACGGACCACAGCCGGCCGGGCGAGGCAAGGAGGGATTTGGCCGCTGTCGGATCGATCCACCGCCGCGAAGGAAGGCTCGAGAGGCGGAGACCGACCGATCTGGTCGGACGCGGCCGGGTCGGGGCGAGTCGGGCTCGTGCCACCCGGCGGGAGGCCGCAATGAAGGAGGCTAGCTTTCGGAGAAAAGGCGCGGCTTGGTGACCTTCATGCTGTCTCCGGCGAAGGCCTTCACCGCCGACGAGAACGCCGCGAAGTAAGGCGTTGCCTGCAGGCGGTCGAGGGCTGCCTTGTCGCGCCACACCGGCACATGCACGCGCGACTTTCCGTCTTCGCGGACAAAGACCTGGTAGGTCAGTCCGGCGGACAGCATCGGGTCGGCGCGGATGTGGCCAAGGAAGGTCTCGATTGCCTCGCGCCAGACCTTCTCGTCGCCCGAATAGGTGTATTCGATCAGTTGCGTGCCCATCGCCGGTTCCCTCGCGTCAGTGCCGGCAGTATGATCGGACGGCGTCAATCGGCAAGTAGGGTAACTCATGTCCCTTAGCGATCAAAAGGAAACCATTGTTGAGAACTGCGCGGTTTTCCAGTCCGTACAGATTCTCGGCGGTCGTTACAAACTCCTGGTCTTGCGGGCGCTGCTTTATGCGGGTCGGGCGTTGCGCTTCGGCGTGCTGCGCCGCGAAGTTCCCGGGATCAGCCAGAAGACCCTGACGCGCGCCTTGCGCGAGCTCGAAGCGAGCGGCCTTCTCACACGAACCGTTTATGGCGAGGTGCCGCCGCGGGTCGAGTACGATCTGACCGAGGCGGGCAAGGCGCTGATGCCGATCTTCACGTCGATGCGCGATTGGCGGGATGCCCATCCGGAGATTGGGTCAGCGGGCATGCGAGCCGCCGCCCGCCTCTCCGGAGACCATCCGCCGGCGTGAGCGATAGCCGCCGCCCTAGGCGCGCGCGGCCGCTATCGCCGACCACACCCGCTCGGGCGTCGCCGGCATGTCAATGTGGATGATGCCGTATTCGCGGCTGAGGGCGTCGACGATGGCATTCATCACCGCCGGGCACGAGCCGATGGTGCCGGCCTCCCCCGCCCCCTTGATGCCGAAGGCGTTGGTGGTCGAGGGGACGTTGCGGGTTTCGAAGTGGAACGACGGGAGGCTGTCGGCGCGCGGCATGGTGTAGTCGAGGAACGAGGCGGTGATGAGCTGGCCATCGGCGTCGTAGACGGTGCGC
>JBBDMC010000205.1:0-11084 GCA_040878485.1 Bauldia sp.
CATGCGCATCATGCGCGAAGAGACATTCGGCCCGGCCCACGGCGTCATGAAGGTCAAATCGGACGAGGAGGCGATCGACTTGATGAACGATTCGCCCTTCGGCCTGACCGCGGCGATCTGGACCGAGGACGTCGGGGCGGCGAAGTCGATCGGCGACCGGATCGAGACCGGTACGGTCTACATGAACCGGGCCGACTACGTCGATCCGGCGCTCGCCTGGGTCGGCGTCAAGCAGTCCGGTCGCGGCGCGAGTCTGTCGCGAGTCGGCTACGAGCACCTGACCCGGCCGAAGAGCTTTCATCTGAGAACGAGAACGGCGTGACGACCAGTCTTCATGGGCCTGGAGCCCCTCACCCCGTCCGCTCCGGGGAGAGGGGACTCTGCGGCAATGCCGCGGACGACGCCGGGCGATGGTGAGTCGTCAAGGGTGAAATCTGCGTCCCCTCTCCCCAGCGGGGAGAGGGGGCTCCAGACCGCGGAGTGAAGGACTGATACATGCTCGACACCTACCCGTCGCTCCGTGCCAATTGGTCCTACCCGACCGCCGTACGTTTCGGGCCGGGGCGAATCAAGGAACTGCCGCAAGCGGTTGGAATCGCCGGTCTTTCCCGCCCGCTCTTCGTCACTGACCCCGGCCTCGTCAGCTTGCCGATCACGGCGAAAGCCCTCGATGTCCTGAAGCAGGGAAACGTCCCGGTCGCGGTCTTCTCAAAAGTCGACGGCAACCCGACGCTCAAGAACCTCGACGACGGGCTGGTGGCCTACAGGGCCGGCGGCCACGACGGCGTCATCGCCTTCGGCGGCGGCTCGGCCATGGACGTCGGCAAGCTCGTCGCCTTCATGTCGGGGCAGGGGCGGTCGGTGTGGGACTTCGAGGACCGCGAGGACTGGTGGACGCGTGCCGACGCCGCCGGCATCGCGCCGGTCGTCGCCGTGCCGACCACCGCCGGCACCGGCTCGGAGGTCGGCCGCGCCGCCGTGGTCACCGATCCCGCCGACCGCACCAAGAAGATCATCTTTCATCCGAAGATGCTGCCGGCGGTGGTGATCGCCGACCCCGAGCTGACGCTCGATCTGCCGGCCAAGATCACCGCCTGGACCGGCATGGACGCGCTCAGCCATTCGCTCGAAGCCTGGTGCAGCCCGTCCTTCCACCCGCTCGGCGAGGGCATTGCGCTCGAAGCCATGCGCCTCTGCAAGGAGTGGCTGTCGGTGGCGGTCGAGGAGGGGCGCGACATCAGGGGCCGCGCCTTCATGCTCGCCGCCTCGTCGATGGGGGCGGTCGCCTTCCAGAAGGGCCTCGGCGCCATGCACGCCATGAGCCACCCGTGCTCGTCGCTGCGGGGCACCCACCACGGGCTCACCAACGCCGTGGTCATGCCCTATGTGCTCGCCCACAACCTGCCTGCGATCGACGGGCGGCTCGCCGCCCTCGCCCGCTACCTCGACCTGCCGGGCCAGTCGGCCGCAAGCGTGGTCGAATGGACGCTGAGGCTGAGAAAGCGCATCGGCATCCCCAATACGCTGAAGGAGATCGGCGTCGACGCCGACATGATCGCCGCGGCGGCACCAATGGCGGAGCACGATCCTTCCAACGGTGGCAATCCGGTGCCGATGACGGCGAAGGACTACGAGGGGCTCTACCGGAAAGCGATCGCGGGTGCCCTCTAACGTCATGCCCGGGCTTGACCCGGGCATCCACGCGAACCCAGGCCGAGCACGAAAGACGTGGATGGCCGGAAGACGTCGGGCCATGACGAACGAGGAATCTGAATGGGGTTCCGCAAATGCCTGACATCGTCGCCATCGGCGAGCCGCTGTTCGAGTTGAACCAGGGCAGGGGCGAGAGCGTCTTCCGCCCCGGCCACGGCGGCGACACCTCGAACATGGCGATCGCGGCGGCGCGGCAAGGAGCAAGCGTCGCTTACGTCACCGCGGTCGGCGCCGACCAATTCGGTGAGTCGTTCATGCGGCTGTGGGCCGAGGAGGGGGTCGATACCTCCGCCGTCAAGCGCAGCCCGATCGCTCACACCGGGCTCTACTTCATCACCCACGGGGCGGAGGGGCACGTCTTCTCCTACCTCCGCGCCGGCTCGGCGGCGAGCCGCACTACGCCCGACGACATGCCGCTCGACATGATCCGCTCGGCCAGGGTCGTCCACGCCTCCGGTATCAGCCAGGCGATCTCGTCGTCGGCCGCCGACGCCGTGTTCCTGGCGATGCGGACGGCCCGGGCGGCCGGCGTCGCCGTTTCCTACGACACCAACCTGCGCCTGCGCTTGTGGCCGCTCGACCGCGCCCGCGCCGTCATCCATGCGGCGGCGGGTCTCGCCGACATCCTGAGGCCGAGCCTCGACGACGCGCGCCACTTGACTGGCCTCGCCGATCCGGACGACGTCGCGGGCTTCTACCTGAGCCTTGGCCCCCGCATCGTCGCCCTGACCCTCGGCGAGGCGGGCGCGTTGATAGCGACGAAGGAACGCCGTGAGCGCATCCCGGCGCGGCCGGCGACGGTGGTCGACGCGACCGGCGCCGGCGACATGTTCGACGGCGCCTTCCTCGCCGAATACCTGAGGACCGGCGATCCCTTCGCCGCCGGGCGTTACGCCAACGTCGCGGCGGCGCTTTCGACCGAAGGCTACGGGGCGGTCGCGCCGATGCCGCGGCGGGCCGAAGTCGAGGCGGCGCTAAACAAAGGCGCCTAACCCACCCTGATCACCACGGCCGCGGTCGCATCACGCAGCCGCGCCGGGTCGACCGCGAACACCGCGTTCGGCGTCCCGGCGGCCGCCCACACTGTCCCATATTGCAACAGGTCGCCGTCAAGGTACGGGACGATCGAGGTCAAGTGGCCGAATGGCGGAATGCCGCCGATGGCGAAGCCGGTCGCGGCGCGGACGAAATCGGCGTCGGCCCGGACGATACCCTCGCCAAGGCCTAAGGCGACCGATTTCTCATTTACCCGGTTCGATCCGGAAACGAGCAGCAGATAGGGCCGCTCGCTGTCTTTCCCACGGAATATCAATGATTTGACGATCTGGCCGACGGTGCAGCCACACGCCGCGGCGGCCGCCTCGGCGGTCCGCGTCGTCTCGGCCATGATACGAACGACAACGGCAAGGCCGAGCGCGTTCGCCGCCGTCTGGACCCGTCTTGCCGCCTCCGGCAAATCGTTCATTTCAAACCGCGCCCCCTGGCCCGTGCCGTGCACACCCTAATGCGGGAACCGTGGGTTTTTGCTAACACTCCGTTAACCGTCGCCCTTCTCGTCCAGAGCGTAGTCCGTGAGCGATACCGACGACACCGCCAAGAAAGAACGCAGCCTGCGCGACGCCATCCGCCAGGTGCGGATGGCGGAGACCGAGCGCTCCGACGTCGTGGTCGAACTGCGCGACGCCGAGCGGGCGCGGCTGGAGTTGCTCGCCGAGGAGCTGAGGAGCGTCTTTGCCGAAGTGCCGGCGGAGGACGAGCAGTTCATCTTCTCTGTCGCCGCCGGGACGCCGCCGCGCTTGTGGATCGACATGACCTCGTTCGTCGTCATGGCCCGCGACCGCCGCACCTACCGCTTCCTCAAGGACACGCGGCTCGGACGCACCGTCGTCCTGGAGACCACCAAGCTCGACGACGTGGCCGACACCATCACCCACTATGTCGCCGAGCGGATCATCGAGCGGGAGCGGGCGATCGAAGGCGACTGGCTGATTAAGCGGGTGATGCGCGACGAGGTGAGCCGGCGCGAAGCGGTGGCGCGGGCGGTGGCGACGACGCAAGCCGCTGCGGCACCGGCCGGGCGCGACTTCGGCAACCTCGGCTGGGCGGTGGCGGCGTTTCTCGCCGGCATCCTGATCGGCGTCGGCGCGCTCTTCGGCTACGCCTGGGTGGCGGTCGGCTGACGGTCAGCCGACGAGCTGACGTTCAAGCGCGGTCTCGACGGTGCCGCTGGTGGTCACGCGGCGCTCGGTCATGGCGGCGGTGTAGGCTCCCGGCTCCCCCTCGATGCGGAACAAGTTGTACGAACCGCCGGGTCGTGCGCCGTTCGGCCGCATCGAGGCGCCGGCGGCGCCGATTACCGGCACCGGCCCGTCCGGCCCCTTGAGGCGGGCGATGCTGGTGCGGTGGTTGTGGCCGTGCAGGATAAGCTCGGCGCCGCGGCGGGCGATGACGTCGCGAAAGCGGCGCGCGTCGGTAAGCCGGCGGCCCCACACGGTCGATCCCCGGGCGGGCGGATGATGGATGAGGACGATGCGGAACAGACCCTGGCGACCGGTCTCGGCGAGAACGCGGGCGAGCGCCGCCGCTTGCGCCTCGCCGACCTTGCCGGTCGCCATCAGCGGCAACGTCGCCTCCGCCGTCGACAGGCCGATCAGCGCCAGCGGCCCGCGCCGGCGAACGAACGGGAAGGTGACGCCAGAGGCGTCGTCGCCTTCCATGAAGTCGCGCCAGATGCGGTTGAACGCCTCGTGGGCGCCGGGAACATAGGCGTCGTGGTTGCCGGGGATGACGGTGACGTCGTCGGGTCCGCCGAGCTGATTGAGCCAATCGAGGGCACGGTCGAATTCGGCCGGAAGGGCGAGGTTGACGAGGTCGCCGGTGACTGCGATGTGATCGGCACCGTGGGCCCGCATGTCGGCGGTGAGGGCGTCGACCACCGCACGATCGTAGAGGCGGCCGCGGTTCTGTTTCCAGTTGAGGTAACCGATGAGCCGCTTGGACGTCAGATCGCCCGCCGCCAGCGGCGGCAGCGGGCCGAGATGCGGATCGGAAATATGGGCGAGCAACACCATCGCCCCCGGCTTAACCGAAGGGACGGGTCGGGGTAAAGCGCTCCGCGAGCCTTAGTGGTAACCGAAGGTCATTAAAATCGCGGCAATGCGGCGGTCGCTGAATTCGACCGACGGCGCCCAAACGTAACGGCGGGCGCGGCGGCGCCGGAAAAAGGCGAACATGGAAGCCTCGATGAGATTGATTTGCGGTCAACAGGTAGACTTGATGGGGCGCCCGATCCAGCCCGCCGGACGCCGGTCCCCCATGCGCCGGGCGCATGGCGGGTTGTGGGGGCCGCCATGACCGTGCTTGGCCGATTGCTTCCCCTCGCGTTCCGCCTCGCCCAGCCGTTGGCCCGCGTCAAACGCGGCGTAAGCCTCGGCGTGCGCGGTGCGGTGTTTGAGGCCAACGGCCGGGTGCTCCTGGTCCGCCACACCTACGCGCCGGGCTGGCACTTCCCGGGCGGCGGCGTCGAGCCGGGCGAGACCGCCGAGGAAGCGCTTGGGCGCGAGCTGATGGAGGAGGGCGGCGTCGGCCTTACCACCCGGCCGAAGCTCTTCGGCGTCTATCTCAATCGACCCGCCTCCCGGCGCGACCACGTGCTGCTATTCGTCTGTCGCGACTGGACGAGGGAGCGCGAGCCGCGCCTGCCTACTCTCGAGATCGCCGAGATCGCGTTCTTCTGGCCGGCGGCGCTGCCCGATGCAGTCAGCGGCGGCACGCGCAGGCGCCTGGCCGAGATTGTCGACGGCGCCGAACAATCGGCCGACTGGTAGTCACTCAGGCCGCCCGCAGCCGCTCGCGGCCGTGCGGGGCGGTCAGGTCGAGCTCGGGACCGATCGGGACGATACCGCGTGGATTGATCGAGGTGTGGCTCTGGTAGTAGTGGCGCTTGGCCTCGTCGAGGTCGATGGTCTCGGCGATCCCCGGCATCTGGTAGAGTTCGCGCAGGTAGCCGGAGAGGCTCGCGTAGTCGGCGATGCGGCGCAGGTTGCACTTGAAGTGGGTGAAGTAGACGAGGTCGAAGCGGACGAGGGTGGTGAACAGGCGCCAGTCGGCTTCGGTTAGACGGCCGCCGGTGAGATAGCGATTGGCGGCGAGACGCCCGTCCAGCATGTCGAGGGCATCGAACAAGGCGGTGACCGCCTCGTCGTAGGCCGCTTGGGTTCGCGCGAACCCGGTCTTGTAGACGCCATCATTGACGGCCGCATAGACGATCGGGTTGAGCCGATCGATCTCGGCGCGAAGCGCCGGCGGATAGAAATCGACCGAAGCATCGCCGCCGATCCCGTCGAAGGCCGAATTGAACATCCGGACGATCTCGGACGATTCGTTGGAGACGATGGTGCCGCGCTCTTTGTCCCACAGCACCGGCACCGACGCGCGGCCGGAGTAATCCGGCTTGGCGGCGACATATGTCTCGTGAAGCCGGGCGCGGCCGGCAACGGGGTCGGGCCGTCGGGGGCTGAATTCCCAGCCCTCCTCGCCATAGAGCGGCTCGACCACCGAGACCGAGACCAGACGCTCCAGCGTCTTCAGCTTGCGCAGGATCAGAGTGCGGTGGGCCCAGGGGCAGGCCATGGCGACGTAGAGGTGGTAGCGGCCAGCTGCGGCCGTAAACCCGCCTTCGCCGGAGGGGCCGGGCGAGCCGTCCGGCGTGATCCAGTTGCGGAATCGGGTGTCGGCTCGGTGAAAGCGTCCGTCGGCTGAGCGAGCCGCCTCGTCCGTGTGCCAGACGCCATTGATCATCCGTCCCATTCATGCGCTCCGTTGGCGGATTGCGAGGGTCATGCTGGTATCTAGTACCCGCGGCGGCAATGAAAGCATATCGGTTTGGAATCCTCTGGCTGCGGTAGAAAATATTGACGGGTCGCCGGTTTTTCTCGCAACTTCGCGACGATCTGGACCAGACGACGGCTAACATGACTTCCGACATCTTTTCCTATCGGCTGGAGCAACCGGCCGATGCGCCCACTATCGAAGCCCTGCAATCCCAACTGTTCGGACCGGAGCGGTTCAAGCGCGCCGCCTACGTGCTGCGCGACGGCGTGCCGCCGGACCCGGCGCTCTCGTTCGTCGCGCTCGTCGGCGAGCAACTCGTCGCCTCGGTCAGGATGACGCCGATCACCATCGGCGGCCGGGCGGCGCTGATCCTCGGGCCACTGGTCGTGGTGCCGCAGTTCAAGGGGCGCGGCGCCGGCCGGGCGTTGGTCGGACGTGCGCTCGCGGGGGCGCGCGCGGCCGGCCACACGGTCGTGATGCTGGTCGGCGATCTGCCGTACTACGGGCCGCTCGGCTTCACCCATCTCGGCCGTGACGTGATCACGCTGCCGGCGCCGGTCGATCCCGACCGGGTGCTGGTCGCCGGGCTCGCCGAGGGGGCGCTCGACGGCCTCTCGGGAGCCGTCGAAAGGGCGCGATAACCAAGCGCGGCGGAATATTCATTGCGTCGCAACCATTTCCGGCCCATATGACCGGTGCGGGCCGCGTTGCACGAATTCCGCTTACGGTCTTTCAGCGCCCGCCTCGACAACCAAACATCGACAGCCCAGGCATCGCGGGATTGTCCAGATGGACCCGCGACCAGCGGCGGGGCTCGCTTGACGAGCCGGCCGACGGGCGCGCGTGATTCGAAAAGAGAAACTCGCTTGACCTCATTCCATACCCTCGGCCTGGCCGAGCCGATTACCCGCGCCCTCGCCGAGGAGCGCTATTCGACGCCGACGCCGATCCAGTCGGCGGCCATCCCTCCAGTCCTCGCCGGACGCGATCTGGTCGGCATCGCGCAGACCGGCACCGGCAAGACCGCGGCGTTCGCCCTGCCGATCCTCAACCGCCTCGCCGCCGACCCGTCGCGGCCGGAGCCGAAGACCTGCCGGGTCCTGGTGCTCTGCCCGACGCGCGAACTCGGCGGACAGATCGTCGACAGCTTCCACACCTATGGCCGCCACGTGCGGGTCAGCACGATGCTGGCGATCGGCGGCGTCCCGATCGGCAAGCAGGTCCGCGCTCTCGCCAGGGGCGTCGACGTTCTGGTGGCAACGCCCGGCCGCCTCATCGACCTTCACAATAACCGCGCCATCCGCTTCGACCGGGTCGGCGTCCTGGTGCTCGACGAAGCCGATCGGATGCTCGACATGGGCTTCATCCACGACATCCGCCGGATCGTGGCGCTGCTGCCGGCCAACCGGCAGACGCTGTTCTTCTCGGCGACCATGCCGCCGGAGATCACCCGGCTCGCCAGCCAGATGCTCACCGACCCGGTGACGGTCGCCGTCACGCCGTCGGCAACGACGGTCGCAATGGTCGACCAGCGCGCGATCCGCATCGACAGGGAGGGCAAACCGGCCCTCCTCGCCGCGATCCTTGCCGGCGGCGAACCGGTCGACCGCGCCCTCGTCTTCACCCGCACCAAGCACGGCGCCGATCGCGTGGTGCGCAGCCTCGTCCAGTCGGGGATTCCCGCTGAAGCGATGCACGGAAACAAGACGCAAGGCAACCGCGAACGGACGATGGCGGCGTTCCGCTCGGGCAGGATCCGCATCCTCGTTGCCACCGACATCGCGGCGCGCGGCATCGACGTCGACGGCATCAGCCACGTCATCAACTACGACCTGCCGAACATCCCGGAAACCTACGTCCACCGCATCGGGCGCACGGCGCGCGCCGGTGCCACCGGCTTCGCGATTTCGCTGATCAGCAGCGACGAGATGCCGTTCCTGCGGGCTATCGAACGGCTGATCCGGCTTCAGGTGCCGCTCACCGGCGGCGACCGCAATTGGGACGCTGTGAGCGAAACGCGGGAGCGCCCGGGACGGCAGCGTTCGGGCCAGCATCGTCAGGCGCGATCGGCCGACGGCGCGGCTCAGAAGCGCGTTCCGCGCCGCGGCGACAAGCGCCGGCAGAAGTACGAGCAGCCGCGGGGCGAGGCCGGCAGCGCGCGGTCGCGGCCCGATCAGGGCATCGGCGGCATCGGCTTCATGAACAAGCCGCGCCGTCCGGGCATGCAGCAGGGCTCGGCGTCGCGGCCGCGCTAGTCTTGCGCCGGAGTCTCAGGCTCGAACGTGATTGAATCCGCCGAGCGGCGCGCCGGCCCGTGGAATACGGCCTCGACGTTGTTTCCGTCCGGATCGAGCAGGTAGGCAGCGAAATAGCCGGGATGATAGTTGCGGGGTCCGGGCGGGCCGTTGTCGTGCCCGCCCGCGGCGATGCCGGCCGCGTGGAACCGCCTGACGATCTCCTCGTTGTCGGCCTGAAAGGCGAAGTGTACGTGGGTCGGCTGGCCGGATGCCGTCTCCACCCACAACTCGTCGGCGAAGAAGAAGTGCGGTCCCTCGACGACGGTGATGCTCTTGCCGAGCGCGGCGATGACGGCCTTGTAGAACCGCTGACTAGCGTTGAGGTCGGCGACACTGAGGTGAAGGTGGTCGAGTAGCCTGCCTCTGTGAATGATCATAGTTCCGGTACCACTTCTACCTTCCCTCCCTGAGCCACGTCGCGAAGGGCAGGCCGAGGAGGGCGAGAAGGCCGAAGAGGCCGGCGATGCCGAAGAGTCCGATGAAGCCGTAGAACAGCGGGATGCGGCTGATGCCCTTCAAGACGCTGGCTTCGGTCATGCGGACGCCGATCCAGTCCGATCCGGACATGGCGGCGCCGGAGCGCAGCGGAACGATACGCGGCAGATCGAGATCGTCGGCGGATCGGCCCATCCGGGCGATGCGCCCGCGGGTCGCCTCGACCAACGGCGTCAGGTTCTCAGCCGTCGAGCGGGCATCCAGGAACTCGCGCGGGTTGACGGCGCCGACGTGGGCGAAGGCGCGCTTGTCGCCTTGCTCGACGCGCCACAGGCCGATCTCCGTGGCGGCAACCGTGGCCCGCCATACACCCGGCTCCGCTGGCGTTAGCGTCACCGTCTCGAAGACTCCCGACGGCGAGCGCACCGTCACCGGTTCGGTGCGGTCGGCCATGGTCTGCCGCTCGATGGCGAGCTGGCCGGCGCGGGCGCTGGCGCGCAGCGCCTCTTCCTCGAGGTCCGGCTCCTTCATCAGCCAGTGGGCAAGCCGGCGCAACAGGTCGACGTGCGGGCCGCCGCCCTCGAAGCCGCGCGCCCACAGCCAAGCGTCGTCGGAGAGCAGCAAGGCGACGCGGCCCTTGTCCTGGCGGTTGAGGATGAGCAGCGGCTTCTCCCCGGCGCCCTCCATGATCACGTTGCCGTCCGGCCGATCGACGTCGATCAGGCGGAAGAAGCGGCCCCAATGGGGCGGATCGAACGCCGCACCTTCGAGACCGCGGGCGACCGGGTGGCGCTCGCCCAACTCGGTGACGCGGGCGTAGTAGGGTTCGGCGATGACCTTGCCGGTCGGCGCCACCGGTAGAACCGGCGACAACGGCGTGTCGTAGATCGAGCCGACGTCGGCGTAGTCGGGGCCGGCGGCAACGAGCAGGGCTCCGCCGTCGCGCACGTAGCGGGCGATGTTGTCGAAGTAGAGCAGCGGCAGCACGCCGCGGTGCTGGTAGCGGTCGAAGATGATCAGGTCGAACTGGTCGATCTTCTCGGAGAACAGCTCGCGGGTCGGGAAGGCGATCAGCGACAGCTGGTTGATTGGCGTGCCGTCCTGCTTCTCGGGCGGCCTGAGAATGGTGAAGTGGACGAGATCGACCGCGGCGTCGGACTTCAAGAGGTTGCGCCAGGTGCGCTCGCCGGCGTGCGGCTCGCCGGAGACCAGCAGCACGCGCAGGTTCTCGCGGATGCCCTCGATGGCGACGACGGCGCGGTTGTTGACCGGGGTGAGCTCGCCGGCCAGCGGCTCGGCCTCGAATTCCAGGATATTGGGGCCGCCGTGGGTGATGTCGACGGTCAGCTCGGCGGCGGCGCCCGATGTCGTCGTCTCGACCGCCAGCGGCTCGCCGTCGCGGGTGACGGTGACGCGGACCGGTCCGGCGGCGGCAAGGCCGTCGTCGATGACCCGGAACTTGACGGTCTGCGGCTCGTTGACGATGGCAAAACGCGGCGCCGCGTCGATGACGATGCGGCGGTCACGCTCGCCGTCGTGGCCGGAGAGGAGAACGTGGAGGGGCGCGGCCGGCGGCAGCCCCGAGCGATCGGCGGGAATGTCGTGGACCTGGCCGTCGGTTAGCATGATGACGGCGCCGATGCGCTCCGGCGGAACGTCGGCGAGGGCGGTCGCCAGCGGGCCGAACAGCTCGGTGCCGTCGACCGGAACGCCGCCGTCGCTGGCGCCCGCCTCGACGACCCTGAGATCGATGCCGCGGAAGTCGGCGAGGCGCTCCTTCAGCGCCGCGGCGGCGGCGGCGGTCGT
>JBBDMC010000206.1:0-10980 GCA_040878485.1 Bauldia sp.
AAAGGAGGATGTTGAGGGTCAGCCTGCCCATCGACGTCGTGGTGTTGAACGACTGGGTGACGGAGACGAACGTCACTCCCTTCCGGTCGAACACCTCGACCAGCCTGGCGAAGTCCATCAGCGAGCGGCTGAGGCGGTCGATCTTGTAGACGACGATAACGTCGACTCGACCGGCTTCGATGTCGGCGAGGAGCCGCTGAAGCGCGGGCCGCTCCAGCGTGCCACCGGAAAACCCGCCGTCGTCATAGCGGTCGGGCACCAGGACCCAGCCCTCGGGCTTCTGGCTGGCGACGTAGGCCTCGCAGGACTCGCGCTGCGCGTCGAGGCTGTTGAACTCCATTTCGAGGCCTTCCTCGCTCGACTTCCGCGTATAGACCGCGCAGCGGAACTTGCGGACGATCGGCTTCTTCATGCGCGGCCTCGTTGGTTCTTGAGGCCGAAGAAGACCCAGCCGTTCCACCGTGTGCCGGTGATTGCGCGGGCGACCGCCGACAGCGATTTGTACGGCCGTCCCTGATACTCGTAGTCATGGTCGCATACGGTGACGCAGTGCTCGACACCCTGCCACTCGCGGATGAGCCGCGTCCCGCTGATCGGCTTTTCTTCCGCTCGTGTCCGGCGCAGAACAAGGTTCCCGCCATCAAGTTGCTCGCCAAGGGCCTCGAGGCGCTCAATCGTCTCGGGCTTCAACCCTCCATAGGCGAGTTCTTGGATGCGGTAGGCCAGCCGGCTTTCGAGGAAGCGCCTGTTGTACGGCGGCGGCTCGGTCTCGAAGAGGTCCCGCCACTGCTGCCGCAACGCCGGTGTCGGCGTCGTCTTCAGCGCGGCAAGGCGGGCGAGGACGCTGTCGGTCATGCCTACGGTTCCCGTTGGAGAACTTGGTTCCCATGACCGCTCTGGGTGCCGACACAGTCCAGCGAACTTTCTCCGCCGGCGGCCGACAATTCCGTTGACTGACGCGCCCTCAGCCGCACCAGCCCCAGCGCCAGAATCTCGCCGATTTCGGCGATGCGATCGCGTGCGTCAGACGCCTCGTGCGAGAAAATTGGATGGCCCACGGATGACCTCGATCTGGGGTCCTTCCGTGTCTCTACTCATGCTCCAGCGTTTTCGTGCCAGCGGGGGCGCCTGTGGATCGCGTCAGACCCGCGATTCGACTCCCGGTTGCGGGCGCAGCAATATGGAACCCGAGCGGGGGGCGATTCGAGGACATCGTCCGATGGCCACCAACCTCAGGAAGTTCGTCAATCTCAAGTTCCTGAAGACCTGCGACCTGGCGCTGATGCGCCAGCTGATGTCGCGCTACAGAGGCGCTCACGCGGGCATCGATCTCAAGGTCTTCAATGGTGAGGAAGACGAGATCCGCGAAGCCCTCCGAAAATTCTTCGAGCGTCCCGAGAGCGGTTACCCGCAAGCGCTCGTCGCCGACCTCCATCGTATCGCCGACCTTGGGACGGGGCACGGAATGCGGCGGCTGCTCGAACGCGCCAAGGTGGCCGGGGTCGCCTTGAGTCCGATCCCCAAAGAAAGCGACAAAGCCGACGCGAAGTACGTCGCGCTGAAGGCCTTTCTGGAACACCGGGAGGTGTTCGATGCCGCGTCCGACCTTTTGTCCCTCGAGACGACAGTGGCCCTGACGGAACTGCGCGGCGGCACCGGCGACACGAAGCCGACCCTGAACAGGAAGACAAAGGCTGCGTTCGAGGCCGCGGCCAAGGCGTTCTTCTCCTCCGAGAAGATGGGCAGCCACTGCCGCATCGGCTGGTACGACGACGGCGACGAAGTCCGCATCGTCGCTGTGCACGGCACCGAGATCGAAACCGAGTGGGTGGTGGAGGGTGAAAAAGAGAAGGTCATCAGCTTCCGGCCCCTCGGCACGACGGTGCTGGCTTACGATCCGGTGGAGGGCAGGTTGAAGGTTGGCGGCCTGCCGAAGGCGCAACGGCCCGTGCTGGCCGCGATCTTCGCCAGGACCATCCTCAAGCAGGAGACGTTCTTCGACCGTGACGACGCCGGCGATCTCTATACGCTGGACCCGGTCGAGAACGCTGGCTTCGCATTCCGCTTCGACCATCGGTTTGACCAGGGCGTCAGGAGCGTCAAGGTTGTCGAAGCGCAGGCGGACCGGATCGCCGCGACCAGGGTGAACAGGCGGGCGAACCGGCTTTGGTCTGTTCTGATCAAGGATCGGAACAACGCCTTGGAGCGAATGGGTCAGGTGACGAGCGTCTCGTTCGGACCCGCAGCATACAGGTTGGCGCACATCGCGTTCCGGGTAGAGTTCGAGTCTGAAGCGAGGCCGCACCCGCGCGTGACCGTGCAGCTGGCGCCACCCGGCACCGCGGCCTTCAAGCGCGAGCGCTTCGAGGGTCGCATCATGGATCTGCTTCGCAGGAATGGACTCTGCCTTGACCGAAAGCCTGCCGAAGTTGCTGTTGCAGCTGAGTGAGGCCGGTCCGCCGGCAATCCTGCCCGGCAACCTCGCGAAGCACCACTTTGGCCCCGACTTCGACGCTCTCCTTCACCAACGGCTTCTGAAGGAAGCGGCACCCGCGTCGGAGTGGGCGACGTGTGCTTCGTGCGAGTGCGGACTGCACGCCCGGCCCGTTCAACGAATCGATGGCCGGCTGGTGGCGGCCTGTCCGCTCTCTGCGGCGTTGGACGCTGAACTGGATGAGGACGATCTGCGCACGTTCGAGATCGACATACCTGCGATCGTCCGGCGGATGGCGTCCGAGTCCGGCTTTGGCTCAGAACCCGAAGAAGTCATGGAAGGGGTCTGGCTGCTCGGCTTCATGCCGGACGGGCGCGCGGTGTTCGTGGCTCCTTCGCCCTACGCCACAAAGCACCAGGGGCTGATTGCGGTGCTGAGAGTACGCGCGGGTGAATCGCCGGTCACGATCGTCTCAGCGATGTCATCACGTCGGGAGCCGCGGCTGGCCGACGCCGGCATTCATTGTGTGGCGTTGCAGGACGCCTGCCACGATGGGCCCGAGCTTTCGTTCGGTCTCGACCTGCAACGGCTGGTGCCGGCGGCGAGCACCAAGGCTCGACTGATCGTCAACCGCCCCGGAAACTCTGCGACGCTGGACGGCATTGAAAAGCTGCTTTCGCCGCGATCATTCGACGTGCTCTGGCTGCTGGCGGTGGCCGCGTACGAAGGCCACACCTGCGTTTCGCGATCCGAACTGGCGAAGGGGCTTTGGGGAGCAGCTCCTAGGGGCGATCGGGCCGTTGACGATGCCGTTCGCGACCTGCGGCGGCAACTCGGCACGGGTCGGTCGTCATCCAGACACTCGCTGATCGTCACGAGACAGGCTGAGGGATATCAGCTTGGCCTGCGGCCTGAAGAGATTCGCTTGATCCCGTAGGTGCACGCCCTCGCGAGATCGCGAAGCCCGCCTGCTGCAACACCCACATCTGCCCACAACACCCCCAACTCTGTGGGCATCGCGTGACGCAATCTCGGTCTGCGAATCGGTAGACCGAGAGCAACGACAATGCCTTCTCCAACGTGCGGGATCGACCTCGCGACCCTCGACGCCGAGGCGGGGAGCGCTGCGCGCAGTCTCGTCCGACAGCTTGGCGTCCCCTCGCACAGAGTCGAGGACTTCCATCAGGACCTTCTTGCCGATCTCATCCGCCGCGCCCCGGCATTCAACCCGCTGCGCGGCACTTTCGGGGCGTTCGCCGGCACGATCGCCAGGCATGGCGCGGCCCGGATCAGGATGGCGGCGCGGCGCGAGCGAGCTCTCTTCGGCGGCGTCCCGGTATCCATCGACGAGCCGCTTCCGGATGCCAGCGGTCTCACACGCGGCGACCTCGTTCGGGAGGACGACGGCCTTGCCGCTCTTCTCGGCCAGCCAACCGATCGGTTCGCGGAGGTGGATCGGCGCCTCGACATGGTCGCCGGCGTTCGCGTCCTGACAGAAAGTGAGCGTCGCCTCTGCGCTGCTCTCAGAGAAGCGAGCGTCGACGAGCTTGCCGAGCGCGGCGTCGGCGCCCGCACGACTCTCTACCGGCGGATCAAGGACATCCGCCTCGCCCTGATGGCGGTCGGCGTCGAGGGGCCGTGAGATGTCGCGCCGCCCGTCTCGTCTGCTGATACCGGAAGTCCGGATGTGCTAGTGGCTTGGAGCCGCCTGTCCGGGCGACATCCTCGAATACCATAACGGCGTCCTCGCCCTCGACACCACTCCCGACGGCAGCCGACTCTCCGGCGACGACCGCGCCGAGCTGTGTCGCGTGGCTCGCCGCGCGATGTGGGCATGGGAGAAGGGGCTTGCGCATCTCGTCCAGCGTCGCCGCGCTATCGACAGCTACAGCTACCTCCTGATCGCTCGTCGGGGGACCGGTCCACCCGCCGCGGTGCGCGAAGCAGCTGCCGGGACGCTGCCCGAGCCCGAGGACGCGTCGTGAGCGCCGACTCGATCGCTCAGGCGCTCGGCGGCCATCGGGCGGGCGCCACCTGGATGGCGCTGTGTCCGGCGCACGACCGCTGCTTGATAAGCGCGCCGGGATCATGGAATTCGACGGCGGGCTGTCGCGCGATCAAGCAGAGGTAGCCGCCGCTGAGGAGGCGGCCCGCCTGCGAGACCGGGATGCCGGCGATGCCTGAGTGGACGCCGGTCCGGGTCGAGGAACGCCTGCGCAAGGCGGTGGTGCTGCGGGGGAGGCTGTCGGGCTACGCCAAAGAACTCGCGCCGGACGGCGACGGCATAGGGGGCATAGGGGGCATAGGGGGCATAGGGGGCATAAGGGTGACTGCGGTGGGCGCCGGCGAAGACGAGGTCGTGGCCGACGCGGTCGAGGCGCTCGCCTGGCTCAACTGGCTCGATCCCGTGGATGCGCAGCTGGTTCTCGCCCGTCTCGAAGGCGCGCGCTGGAAACTGATCTGCTGGCGCTTCGGCATCAGCCGCCCGACGGCCGACCGCCGGTTGCGCTACGCCTTGTCGTTGATCGCATGGCGCCTGAACGGGCACGCGGCGTCTTCGTCGGTTCCCTCGCTGCGATCTTTGCTGAAGCGCCGCTGCGCGCCGCGAGCAGGGCGTGAGACATTTCTGAGTGGGACGGGACGTTGAGCTGCGGCTATGCCGGTTCGACGGACATCGTCATGATCCATGCCTTCGACACCGACCAATTCCGTCGCACGCCCGGCTTATGTCCGGCAGTCACGCGCCATGTCGCTGGTCGAGTCGATCGTCAATGTGATCGCCGGCTTCGCGCTGGCAGTGGCGACGCAGATGCTGGTCTTCCCGTTGTTGAGGCTTCGCGTCTCGGTCGGCACCAACATGATCCTCGGCGCGGTCTTCACGGTCGTATCGATCGCGCGAAGCTATCTGCTGCGCCGGCTGTTCGAGCGCCTTCGCCTGCATGGCCTCCAACGCGAAGCCGCCGCCCAGAGACGGACGGCGGCAACAACCGCGTTATGGGTCGGTCAGCTGCCGATGCGATAGACCCGGCCGCGCCCCTCGATCTTCTCCGACTCGACCTTCAGGCCGAGCTTCTTCTTCAGTGCGCCGTAAATCGCGCCGCGGACCGTGTGCGGCTGCCAGCCGAACGCCTTGGCGGCCTGCTCGATGGTGGTGCCCTCCGGCACCCGCAGCATCGCGATGAGCTTCGCCTGCTTGGTATTGGCGCGGCCGCCGGGCGCCGAAGCACCAGCGCGTTTGGCCTTTGCGGCGCCGCGTGCGGCCGAGGTGGCGCCTTTCTTCGCGGTGGCGGCCTTCGCAGCCGCCTTGCCGGCACCGCCGCCACGCGGGCCCTTTGTGTCGCTCGGCGGCGTCTTCGCCGTCTTTGGCTTTTCCTGCGAGGGCGGGGTTTCGGTCTCGGGTTGCTGGTCGGTCATGGAAGTCCTCCTGGTTCGCGGAGGGCGACGATCCGCCTCTCCTACGACCGGAGGACCCGAGCTTCACCGGGATCAGCAGGCGATTCCGGTGGCCGAGCGGCAATCAGCACTGATGCTCTGTCCGGCTTGGAGTTCAAGTCCGAAGATGCCTGCCGCCCCACCCGGCGCTCCGCCCCACTCAGGGGAGCCGGATGACCGGGCTCACCTACCGCAATCGGGATGACGAGCGGGACGACCGCCAGCAGCAGGAGCGGCTGCTGGTTTTGCTCGATGCGGCTCCGTCGCAGCTGCGGCGGGACGAGTGCGGATGGTGAATCATCGGCCGCCGGTGCGGCGTCATCAACACCTGGGGCGACGGCAAGACCTGGATGGCCTACGTGACGTGCCGGTCCGCCCGGCACTGGACGGCAACCAAGCGCCGCCTCGGTTTCATGACCGTCACCCAGGACGGGGACGACGAGGGCTGCCTCCGGCTCTTTCGCCTGCCGACGCCGGAGGAGAGTGCCCTGATCCGTGACACCCTCGGGCTGCGCAAGCGACGCACCCTGACCGAAGAGTCCCGCACGAAGCTGATTGCCGCCGGCGTTAATGGGCGCTTTCAGGCGGGCAGAGCGGCGACGGCACCCGGGTCGATACCTGACGCCGCCCCCACCCTTGCGCGGGCAAAAACAGCCTCCAACGGGTCGATTAACGCCGCTGATACTCTGGAACGCAAACGAGCCTGGATGGCGAAGGCAGGGTTGGCGCGTGGAGCGGCAAGACCACCTGTGCCCGATGCTCCGATGCCCCCCGATCTCAACGGGCGTTTTCAGGCCGAAGGTGGGCTCGCGGTCGAGGATGAAGGAGTCCCCGAGGTGGAGGAGGCGCTGGCATGACCGCTCAGCCCGACCTCGATCCGAGGAACCGGAAGCTCGCGGTGACCCACCGCCCGGTAGCGGCGCTCATCCCCTACGCCAGGAACGCCCGCACCCACTCCGACAAGCAGGTCGCCGAGATCGCCGCCTCGATCCGCGCCTTCGGGTGGACCAATCCCGTCCTCGTCGACGGCGACAACGGCATCATCGCCGGCCACGGCCGGGTGCTGGCCGCCCGCAAGCTCGGCATGGCCAAGGTGCCGGTCATCGAATTGGCCGGCCTCAGTGACGCGGAAAAACGTGCCTACATCATCGCGGACAACCAACTTGCCCTGAACGCCGGCTGGGACGAGGCGATGCTGGCCGTCGAGATCGGCGACCTGCAGGCGCTCGGCTTCGATCTGGCGCTGACCGGGTTCGAGCTTGGCGAGATCGAGGGCCTGCTCGCCGGCGAGGCGTCATCCTTCCCCGACGAGGCGCCGGAGCCCCCGGCCGATCCGGTCACGGTGCCGGGCGATATCTGGACGATGGGTCCCCACCGGCTGGTCTGCGGCGACGCTACCGATCCGGAGATGGTCAGCCTCGCGCTCGACGGCGGTCTCGCCGACATGGTCTTCACCGACCCGCCCTATAACGTTGCCTACGAGGGCAAAGGCAGGGCCCGGCGCCCGATCGCCAACGACCACCTCGGCAACAACTTCGGTGCATTCCTGGAGCGGGCCTGCCGGACCATGCTGCCGGCGACCAAGGGCGCCGGCCAGCGTCGGCAGGTCGAAGCCATGGCCGGCTACGGCATTCCCGAGGTCGACATCGCCTGCGTGCTGGAGATCGATCCGAAGACGCTTCGCCGCCATTACCGCAAGGAGCTGGCCAAGGGACACATCAAGGCGACCGCCAAGGTCGCCGAGAACCTCTTTCGCAAAGCCACCGGAGAAGGCCGGGAATCGGTCATCGCGGCGATCTTCTGGTTGAAGACCCGCGCCGGCTGGAAGGAGACCTCGGTCACGGAGCTCGCGGCCAAGGACAAGGAGCCGATCACGATAATCACCCGCACGATCTATGACGGCGGTCCGCACCAGGAGGCGCCGGGATCGACCACGGTCTTGCCGGTGCGCCGCTTTCCGGTGATCGAACACGAGAGCCGTCGTTGAGATGGGCCGCCGCGCACATCTGCCCGACCAGGCCAGCCGCCGTCAGGTGGAGGCGCTTGCCGGCTATGGCGTGCCGGAGGCGGAAATCGCCGGTGTCGTGGGTGTCGATACCAAGACGCTGCGCAAGCACTACCGGCAAGAACTCGACCACGGCCATGTCAAGGCCAATGCCAGGGTGGCCGAGAGCCTCTACCGCAAGGCCCTTGGCGATGGCTCGCAGTCGGTGACCGCCGCCATCTTCTGGCTGAAGACCGACTGGCGCGAGGCGCCGCAGACCCATCACGTTGGCGTCTATGATGCACGCAGCTTCTCCGACGAGGAACTCGAACGCATGATCGCGTCACCGCGTCACGCTGGGCCGTGACGGGTATTCCTTGGCGATGTCCGGCTTGATAGGCTTCGGCCGTCGGATCATTCCGGCCAACTGGTTTGCCCTGGCGATGAAGGCGACGAAAGACGCCGAACGACGCGAGGCGCTGGAAACGATCATTCGCGAAAGCGAGCGCCTGCGAAACCTCGCAAAGGCGAGCGGCGAAGGCTTCCTCGCGTACCTTCTGGAAACCGTCCTGCACGAAGCGCGGGCTACTTTGATCGGACAGGGCCACGCGCCGCCAGCTCATGCGCCTTCTGCCGGAGCACGATCCTCGCCTTCGGTCGTGCCGCTGGTGCCGCCCAATAGGCCGCGTAAGCGACGCTGAGGACGCCGGCGCGGGCGATGACCTCCAGTGGTCTGGAATCGTCGGCCGCCCATTCCTCGATGGTGTAGTCGAGTGTTTCGGCGGGCCGACTCATCGCCCAAGCATGTTATAGGAATTAATTCAGGGCAAGGATCAGCCGGTACCGCAATCGTCCCGATGTCCGCTGTCAGATCAATTCCGGACACGACGATGCTCGGTGCGGATGGCCGCGTTTGACCCGAACCGGACATGCAGAGGGTGGCGCAACCTGCACATGCTGCCCGTGTCAGGGAGCCGGGCCTGGCGGGATGAGGTCTGGACTCCCGATCTTAAGACGATATCCCTTCGTTGAGCGCGCCTTCGCCGATGGCGGCTACGCCGGTCGGCTTGTGCGCTGGGCCAAAGACAAGGCCCACATCATCGTCGAGATCGTCAAACGCGACCCAGCCGCCAAGGGCTTCGAGGTGCTACGCCGCCGCTGGGTCGTCGAGCGGACCTTCGCCTGGATCGTCAAGAACCGCCGCTTCGCCCGCGATTACGAGCAGCTCACCGCAGTCGCCGAAACCCTCATCACTATCGCCGCAACCGCGACACTCATCAGGCGATGGCCGTGAAGCCAGCAGCCCTCCTCAAACACGCTCTAAGTCACCACGAGATGCCTGGCCGGCTCAGTTCTCTTTCCCTGGGCCGCGGGGAGCCCGCCCTTACTTGTCCTTACGTTCAACAATCAGTTCATAGGAGGCATCGAACGTGCCCGCCGTCGCCGCTGGCATAACAGTTCCGTCGATCATGGCGACGCGCCCCTCTGCCTGCGAGAACTCCCCGCTGCGCCCGCCCTCGCTGATGACGCCCGCGCCATGAAAGCCATTCTTGCCCCAGGAACCGGTGGAGGTGAACCTGAACGCTCCCTTGTCGCACGCCACGCTGGCCTCAAGCTGAAAGATGCCCCAACTCATGTTGTCGCGCGGAAACAGGCTTTCGGCGAAGCTCGCAGTGCAGCCGTCGAGTTCACCGCCTGACAGTTTCACGTCCCATGTCACGGCGTACCCGTCGGCTGGCTGGCTGGCCGCCGGTTTCTGGACAGCGGTATTGAAGGCAACCTTGGATCGCAGGGTTTCCGCCATCGCAGGTGCGGCCGCTGCGAGCATGACGGCAAGTCCCGTAGCTAGTGAAATGGTTCGCATGTTAGATCTCCCACGTTTGATGTTGCCTGAGTGCAAACGTCTTCTGGACAACCTACGTCCCTTATGTCCTGATTGATTGTATTCAGGATCGCCCGAGCGCGCATCAGCGTCAACAGCACGTCCCTATCGTCGGCCAACGGCCGTTCGGCATAGACCGAGCCGTCGACGGGAGAGATGATTTTCAGGGTGGCTGTCATCTGTCACTCGCGCCTCACGCTACCACGCACCGCGTTCCGCGTTAGTACCGCTCGAACCCCCGCTTTAGCTCCCAGTCCGTGATCCGCCGGTCGTACTCGAATTGCTCCCACTCGGCGGTGTGGACGTAGTGGTCGATGACCGCGTCGCCGAAGGCGGAGCGCAGCATCTTCGACTTCGCCATGAGCCCGGTCGCTTCGCGGAGCGTCTTCGGCACTTCACGGAGCCGCTTGCCGTGGTAGGCGTCGCCGACGAACGGCGCCTCCAGTTCGAGCTTCTCCTCGATGCCGGCAAGGCCTGCCGCGACGAGGGCCGCGAAGGCGAGATACGGGTTGATGGACACGGTGGTCAAGGGGCTGCGCCCGCCCTTCCGGCTGGCGAAGTTCGAGGGCGACGCCGTCTTCGTCTATGCCGTCACCGAGAAGATCGACGGTTCGCTTATTCAGGACGCCATCGAGTCGGCCTACTTCGGGTTTCGCAAGCGGCTAAGGAACATCAAGCAGTCGACGACCTGCGAGTGCAACGCCTGCCGCCGTATGGGCACCCTCGACCTCAAGTTCGTTACCCACCACGGCGAGTTCATCAAGCAGAGGATGGGCGGCCGCCAGGAACTCGCCGGCCGCGACGTGATCCTCGTTCACCGGCTGCTCACGGCTCTGTCGCCAAAGGTCAAGGCGTTGATCGGCCTGGCGCCTACGTGGCGTCCGCGAAAACCACTCGTGGGCGGTTTCGTGGCGCGCGGGCCAAGCAAACAGTCACGCCGCGTCTGTGCTCCGCCCGGCGTTGTCGATGCGGTGGTCTCGGCCGGGCGGGCAACTCGGGGAGCTCGAACGACGCCCATGCTCAAGTTAGGGTGCATCCTGCAGGGGTTTCACTAATCCAAGGCAGCTGGCAGCAAGAAAGAAGCTTTGATTGGGGGATATAGCCTGCTCTGTTCATCCTGAGTCGCCCCGCACTGGGGCCGGGGCAAACCCGACGCGTTGCTGCACCACCCGGATCAGGGCAGCCAGTACGCTGGCGGAGGTTGGCTGATTCAGTTCCTTTGAGGCGGAGGGTCTGAATCGATGATGG
>JBBDMC010000207.1:0-10963 GCA_040878485.1 Bauldia sp.
CGGCTGACGATCGCGACCTTGGTTCCGACCAGCGCGTTGACGAGGGTCGATTTGCCGGCGTTCGGCGCCCCGATCACCGCAACGAAGCCGCAGCGGGTGGGCGCTGCCGCCTCGCTGGCCGGCCGGGCGGCCTCGGCGGTCATCCCCGCTCCTTCCAGACGCCCTCGCGCACCAGCACCGCGGCGGCCGCCGCCTGCTCGGCGTCGCGGCGTGTCCGCCCCTCGCCGACGCCCGGTGCCGTGTCCGCGATCGTCACCTCGACCGCGAAGATCGAATCGTGATCGGGTCCGCGGCGTTCGGTAAGCCCGTAGACCGGCGCCCCCCTGCCCTGCCGATGCGCCCATTCCTGCAGCGTCGACTTGGCGTCCCGCTCGGGCTCCAACAATCCCAGCATACGCTCGCGCCAGTTGTCGGCAACGAAGCGGCGTGCCGCCTCGATCCCGCCGTCGAGGAAGATCGCCGCGATCACCGCCTCGCATACGTCGCCGAGAACGTTCTCCGTCTGCAGCGCCCGCTTCTGCTCCTCGCCGCCGCCGGTGACCAGCGCCCGCCCGAGGTCGAGCGCCACCGCGACCTCGGCGCAGGTCCCCTTGCGGACGAGGTGGGCCAAACGCCTGGACAGCTCGCCTTCGCTGGCGTCAGGGAAGGCCTCGAGCAGCATTTCGGCGACCACCAGCCCGAGAACTCGGTCGCCGAGGAATTCGAGCCGTTGGTAGGTCTCGCCCGACGCGTTGCGACCGGCGACGGCGCTGGCATGGGTCAGCGCCGTGATCAGCAGTCCGCGATCTTTGAACTGGTGGCCGAGGCCGCGTTACCGCGCCCGCGGCGCCCCGCCGCCTGCCCGTGTCATAGCAGCTTGAACAGCCGGTCCCAGCGCACCGTCCACGGCCACTTCCAGAACGCCAGCGTACTCTCCCCCTCGTCGACCGAGAAGAAGATGATCTCGGCGCGGCCGACGAAGTTCTGAAACGGCACGAACCCGACCCCGCCGCTGGTCACCGGCACGCGGCTGTCGGTGGAATTGTCGCGGTTATCGCCCATCATGAAATAGTGGTCGGGCGGCACCTCGAACACCTGCGTGTCGTCCGAGAGGCCGTTTGGGTCGAGGTCGAGGGTGAAGTAGCTGACGCCGTTCGGCAGCGTCTCGCGATAGCGGGCGATGTGGATGGTGTTGCCGCGCGTCTCGGGCGGTACGTAGTCATCGACCTTCTCGTGCTTGACCGCCACCCCGTTGATGTGAAGCACGCCGTCGATCATCTGGATGCGGTCGCCGGGGAGCCCAATGACCCGCTTGATGTAGTCGGTCGAATCGTCGCGCGGCAGCTTGAAGACGGCAATATCGCCGCGCTCCGGCGCCGCCGCCCAGACGCGCCCGTCGAAGAGGTGTGGTCCGAACGGTAGCGAGAAGCGGGAATAGCCGTAGGCGTACTTGGAGACGAAGACGTAGTCGCCGATCAAGAGGGTCGAGATCATCGACCCCGACGGGATGGTGAACGGCTGGAACAGGAAGGTCCGCACCAGCAAGGCGAGAATGAGCGCCTGGACGATGATCTTGACGGTCTCGCCAAAGCCGCCGCTCTTTGCCCGCTTTTCGGTTGCCACGCTCATTTTTCCGCCTGGTGTTTGCGTCCCGCCCGGTCATACCGGGTCGCCGCGGCCAGCGCAACGCAAGGCTCGCCGGCCGTCCCTAGCCCGATTGTCCGTCCGGAATCGCCTCGATGATGACCAGCGCCTGAGCGAACGGGAAGTCATCCGTGATCGTGACGTGGATCTCCGGCCGGTGGCCGCGCGGCATGAGCGCCGCCAGGCGCTCCGCCGCCCCGCCGGTCAGCGCCATTGTCGGCTTGCCGGAAGGCAGATTGACCACCCCGATATCGCGCCAGAACACGCCGTCCCGGATACCCGTGCCCAGCGCCTTGGAACAGGCCTCCTTGGCGGCGAACCGTTTGGCGTAGGAAGCCGCCTTCAGGTGCCTGCCCTCCGATTTGCGCACCTCGACATCGGTGAACACCCGCAGCGTGAATCGGTCGCCGTGCCGTTCGAGGACCTTTTCCAGCCGCCGAATGTCGACCGTATCCTGGCCGATACCGATGATCATCCCGACATGACCTCGGCCCGCGCCTCGTCCATCAGCCACCGCATGGTGCTGACGCTTTCCGCCAGACCGACGAAGATCGCCTGGCCGATCAGAAAGTGGCCGATGTTGAGTTCGCAGACCTCGGCGATCCTGGCGATCGGCTTGACCGTGTCGTACGACAGGCCGTGGCCGGCGTGGATCTCGAGCCCGAGGCTGCGTCCATGGCGGGCCACATCGGCAAGCCGCTGGCGCTCGCGCTCGAACGCATCCGGACCCGACGACCACGCGTCGCAATAGGTGCCGGTGTGGAGCTCGACCACCGGCGCGCCGACCGCCACTGCGGCGTCGATCTGGCGCCGCTCCGCCTCGACGAACAGCGACACCCGGATGCCGGCTTCGCTGAGCGCGGCGACGATCGGCGTCAGCCGGTGGTGTTGGCCCGCGGCGTCGATACCGCCCTCGGTGGTTCGCTCCTCGCGCTTCTCCGGAACGATGCACGCCGCGTGCGGACGATAGCGCAGCGCGATCGACAGCATCTCTTCGGTTGCCGCCATCTCCAGATTGAGCGGCAGCGCGATGGTATGGCGCAGGCGCTCCAGGTCGCGGTCGCCGATATGCCGGCGATCCTCGCGCAGGTGCACGGTGATGCCGTCGGCTCCCGCCGCCGCGGCGATCTCGGCCGCCCTCAGCGGATCGGGATGGTCGCCCCCCCGCGCGTTGCGAATGGTGGCGACGTGGTCGATGTTGACCCCGAGGCGCAGGTCGGCGGCCCTATTCATCCCCGATCTCCCTTCTCGGCGCCGGCGCTCACGCAAGTCCGCGGCTGCCGGGCCTGACCGCCGGAATGCGGGCCAGCTCCGGTGGCACGGCGTTGGCCGGGTATGCCGGCACCTTGTAGCGCGCCAGCGCGATCAGTGGAACGCCGAGGTCGACGTCGCCGCCGGAGCGGTCGATCAGGCAGGCCCCGGCGACGACGACGGCCCCGAGCTTGCGCACCGCATCGATCGTCTCGCGCAGCGACAGGCCGGTCGTCACGATATCCTCGACCACCAGGACACGCGCCTGAGGCTTGATCTCGAAGCGGCGCAGGCGAAACACGCCCTCCTCGCGCTCGACCCAGGCGGCCGGAACCCCCAGATGACGGGCGGTCTCGTAGCCGGGCACGATGCCCCCGACCGCCGGCGAGACGATGAGGTCGATGGCGCCGAGCTCGGCGTGCCGGACGCGTTCGGCGAGCGCCCTGCACACCTTCTCGGTCAGCTCCGGGTACATGAACACCCGTGCCTTCTGGATGAAGACCGGGCTCCTCAGCCCGGAGCTGAGGATGAAGTGGCCTTCGAGAATGGCCCCGGCCTGTTTGAAAACGTCGATGACCTCCGCCTCGGTCATTGGCTCACTCGTTCACCCGCGTCACGCTGTTGACCACCGGACGGGCCCGCAACCGGCCGATCAGCCGGTTGAGATGCTTGACGTCCACCACCTCGACGTCGATCAGGATCACCGAGAAGTCCGACGCCGACCGGGTGATGCCGATGTTGGAGATGTTCGCCTGATCGTCGGCGATCACCTGGGCGATCTGCACCAGCGTGCCCGGCTCGTTGATGGCGGTCACCTCGATGCGCGCCGGGAAGCGCTGTGCCTCGCCGTCGTCGACGTCCCATCTCACGTCCAGCCAGCGCTCGGGCTGATCGTCGAACGCCTTGAGGGCGGGCGATTGAATCGGATAGATGGTAATGCCCTCTCCCGGGCTCATGATGCCGACGATGCGCTCGCCGGGGACCGCGCCGCCCTCGGCAAAGCGGACCGGCATCTCGCCATGGCTGCCGCGGATCGGAATCGCGGCGTCCGCCCGCGGCGACCGTTCCTCGCCGGGGCCGCGACGGCTGAATCCCGGAATGCGGAACTTCATGCCGGCGGCCCGCTTGACGCCGAACCAGCCGTCCTCGCTGCCGCGCCTCGGCCGCTGGGCGCGCTCCTCCTTGTGGTCGGGATAGACCGCCTGGAGCACGTTGGCCGATGGGATTTCGCCGCGGCCGACCGCGGCAAGAGCGTCCTCGACGTTGTTCTGGGCGAGTCTCGGCAGCGCTGCGGCGACCAGATCGTCGGAGAATGGACGGCCGGCGGTGGCGAAGCCGCGCTCCAGGATCTGACGACCGAGACCCGCGAACTGCTTGCGGACCGCTGCCCGCGTCGCCCGGCGGATCGCCGAGCGCGCCTTGCCGGTAACGACCATCGACTCCCACGCGGCGGAAGGAACCTGACCCCGCGAGCAGACGATTTCGACCTCATCGCCGTTGTTCAGCTCACTCATCAGCGGCATGGTACGGCCGTTGATCTTGGCGCCGACACAGGTGTCGCCGATGTCGGTGTGGACGGAGTAGGCGAAATCGATCGGCGTCGCCCCGCGCGGCAGCGCGATCAGACGCCCTTTCGGGCTGAAGCAGAACACCTGGTCCTGGAACAGCTCGAGCTTGGTGTGCTCGAGGAACTCCTCCGGCGTCACCCCCTCGGCCAGCATTTCGATCGTCCGGCGCAGCCACTCGTAGGCCTGCACCTCGTCGGCAAAGCCCGACAGGCCGGTGGGGCCGTTACCCCGCGCCCCGCCGTTGCCCTTGTTCTTGGTCGGGACGACGCCGTCCTTGTAGAGGGCGTGGGCGGCGATGCCGTACTCGGCGACCCGGTGCATCTCGGCGGTCCGAATCTGCAGCTCGACCCTCTGGCTGCCCGGACCGATCACGGTCGTATGAATCGAGCGGTAGTCGTTCTGCTTCGGCGTCGAGACGTAGTCCTTGAAGCGGCCGGGAACCGCCCGCCAGGCGGTGTGCACCACCCAGACGGCGCCGTAGCACTCCTCGACCGCGCCGACGACGACGCGGAAGCCGATGATGTCGGAGAGCTGTTCGAAGCTCACCGCCTTGCGTTCCATCTTGCGGAAGATCGCGTAGGGCCGCTTCTCGCGGCCGCTGACCTCGGCGCTGATGCCGGCGCGGGCGAAGCGTTCGCTGAGTTCGCGCTCGATGCTGTCGATCAGGCTGCGGTTGCGCTCGCGTAGATCGGCCAGCCGCCCCGCGATCGTGCGATAGGCTTCCGGGTTGACGGTGCGAAAAGCCAGCTCCTCCAGCTCCTCGCGCATGTCGTGCATGCCCATGCGCCCGGCGAGCGGCGCGTAAATCTCCAACGTCTCTTCGGCGATCCGCCCCCGCGCCTCCTCGGGCATGAACTCCAGCGTCCGCATGTTGTGCAGCCGATCGGCGAGCTTGACCAGCAGCACGCGGATGTCGGCCGAGATGGCGAGCAGGAGCTTGCGCAGATTCTCTGCCTGCGCCGCCTTCTTGGAGACCAGATCGAGCTTGCGGATCTTGGTCAGGCCCTCGACCAGCCGGCCGATGTCCTCGCCGAACATCTGGTCGATCTCGCCGCGGGTGGCGTCGGTATCTTCGATGGTGTCGTGAAGCAACGCCACCGCGATGGTGGCGTCATCGAGCTTCAAGTCGGTGAGGATGCCGGCGACCTCGAGCGGATGCGAGAAGTAGGGATCGCCGTTGGCGCGCTGCTGCGCGCCGTGCTTCTGCATGGCGTACACGTATGCCTTGTTGAGCAGGCTCTCATCGGCGTTAGGATTGTAACGCGTGACCCGCTCGACCAGCTCGTATTGACGCATCATGGCCGAAAGCCCCGATGCCTCCAGGATCCGCCACCGGCGACGGCTCCAGGTCCATAGTACTCAATATAGTATCGCGAAAGTTTAAGCGCTCTCAGCCCCGAAGCCAGACCGCGGCGGATTAGAATTCCTCGGTCTTGTCCGGCGGGACCATGCTCTCCAGTCCGCGCAGAAGCTCCTCCTCCGACATACGGTCGAAGGTAACCTCGGCATCGTTGCCGCCGTTGGCCGGCGCGGCCTCGTCGGCAGTGATCATCGGCACCACCTCCGGCTCCGGCTCGTCAACCTCGACATACTTCTGCAGCGAGTGGATGAGGTCCTCCTTGAGGTCCTCGGGCGCGATCGTCTCGTCGGCGATCTCGCGGAGCGCGACCACCGGGTTCTTGTCGTTGTCACGATCGACGGTGAGCGGCGCCCCGCTCGAAATCATCCGCGCCCGATGGCCGGCGAGAAGCACCAGCTCGAACCGATTTTCGACCTTGTCGATGCAATCTTCGACGGTCACGCGCGCCATTGCGGGTCTCCTGTGGGATGATGCGGCGCATATAGGCCGCCATCCCTCCAAAAGCAAGCTTTTCCGCCACCATGAGCCGCAGAAAGCCGATTTGCCAGACGCAGCCATACGTGTGATAAAGTGGGCAAGTGATCGATTTTTCGAGATCCTCTGCCGGTGTATTGCGTCGCCGGTTTGCGATGGCAAGTAACAACCCGCCCGCTCGCCTCGGCCTCTGAGGGCTGCCCCGAGCGCGGGCTCATGCTAGCGGAAGGCCGATCGGCCGCGCCCGGCCGACAAGCGCTTCCTCGGACGACTTAGAACAGAATAGGGACAGATATGTTCGACCCCCGGGAAAAGATGGCATTGTTCATCGACGGTGCTAATCTGTATGCCACGGCAAAATCGTTGGGGTTCGACATAGACTACAGACGTCTTCTAAAAGAATTCCAATCAAACGGCTACCTTCTCAGGGCATATTACTACACCGCCTTAGCGGACGAACAAGAATATTCTTCGATCCGCCCGTTGATTGATTGGCTCGACTACAACGGCTACACCGTCGTCACCAAACCCACCAAGGAGTTCGTCGATTCCACCGGCCGCCGCAAGGTCAAGGGGAACATGGACATCGAACTCGCCGTGCACGTCATGGAGATGGCCAAGCACGTCGACCATTTCGTCCTGTTCTCGGGCGACGGCGACTTCCGCTCCCTGGTCGAAGCCGTCCAGCGCAAGGGGCGCAAGGTGACCGTCGTTTCGACGCTGTCGACCCAGCCGCCCATGATCGCCGACGAGTTGCGCCGGCAGGCCGACCATTTCATCGACCTGGTGACCCTCAAGGCCAAGGTGGGACGCGATCCGGCGGCGCGGGCCCAGCGCCAGGCCGAGCGGGCCCAAGCCACCACCTTCGAGGAAGAGTTCGAGGAAGACGACGCGTTCTGACTGTGCCGGGCTCGCCTCTCGCCGCCTCGCCCGCCGCCCAGCCCGAACGCGACTGCCGGCTGTGCCCCCGCCTCAAGACCTTCCGCGACCATTGGCGCCAGACCGAGCCGGGCTGGTACAACGCGCCGGTCCCGACTTTCGGGTTGGGCAGCGCGCGGCTTCTGATCGTCGGCCTCGCGCCGGGACTGCGCGGGGCGAACCGCACCGGCCGGCCGTTCACCGGCGACTATGCCGGCGAGCTGCTCTATCGGACCTTGATCGACTTCGGCTTTGCCGCCGGGACCTACGACGCCCGGGCCGACGACGGCCTGACCCTGATCGACGCCGCCATCACCAATGCCGTCCGCTGTGTCCCGCCAGACAACAAGCCGACGCCAGGGGAAATCAGGACCTGCCGGACGTTCCTCGCCGCGACCGTCGCCGCCATGCAGCGGCTGACGGTGATCCTGGCCCTCGGGCGCATCGCCCACGACAGCGTCGCCGCGACCCTTGGCCTCAAGCGCGGCGCCGTGCCATTCGCCCATGGCGCCGTCCACGCGGCCGGCGCCGGCCTCACGCTCCACGACAGCTACCACTGCTCTCGCTACAACACCAACACCGGCGTCCTGAACGAAGCCATGTTCAGGGCGGTGTTCGAGACGATCCGCCGTAGCTTGTCGGCGTGACCGGCTTTGCCGACGCCGCCCGACCACCAGGCCGACTGCGAGCCCCTATCCCTTCTCGCGCATCAACCGCGCCTTCTCGCGGTCCCAGTTCCGCCGTTTCTCCGTCTCACGCTTGTCGTGGAGCTTCTTGCCCCGCGCCACCGCGATCTCGACCTTCGCCCGGCCGCGGTCGTTGAAGTAGATCTTGAGCGGCACGATGGTCATGCCCTCGCGCTCGACCGCGCCGATCAGCCGGCCGATCTCGCGCTGGTGCAACAGCAGCTTCCGCGGCCGGCGCGTCTCGTGCTGGAAGCGATTGGCCTGAAGGTACTCCGGAATGTAAGCGTTGAAGAGCCACAGTTCGCCGCCGCGCGCGCCGGCAAAGGCGTCGGCGATGCTCGAGCGGCCCTCGCGCAGCGACTTCACCTCGGTCCCGGTGAGCGCGATACCGGCCTCGTAGGTCTGACCGATTTCATAGTTGAAGCGCGCCCGCCGGTTGACGGCAGCCGCCCGCCCCGGCGCCTCCTTCTTGCCGGCCATCGCTTCAGTTGACCAGGCCGGCGTGCACCATGGCGGTACGAATCTCGGCCCCGGTCGGCTCCGACACCTTGACCAGCGGCAGCCGCACCTCGTCGCTCATCTTGCCGACCAGCGACAGCGCGTACTTCACCCCCGACGGACTCGGCTCGAGGAACAGCGCCCGGTGAAGTGGCATCAGCCGGTCCTGGTAGGCGAGCGCCGTGGCGAAGTCGCCGGCAAGGCAGATCTGCTGGAACTCGGCCAACAGCTTCGGCGCGATGTTCGAGGTGACCGAGATGCAGCCGTGGCCGCCGTGCGCCATGAAGCCGAGCGCCGTCGCGTCCTCGCCTGACAGCTGATTGAACTCAGGCCCCATTGCCTGCCGCTGCAGGCTCACGCGCTCGAGCTTGGCGGTTGCGTCCTTGACCCCGACGATGTTCCTGAGCTCGAAAAGCCGCGCCATCGTTTCGACCGACATGTCGATCACCGAGCGCGGCGGGATGTTATAGATGATGATCGGGATGCCGACCGCGTCGTTGATCGCCTTGTAGTGCTGGTAGAGGCCTTCCTGATTGGGCTTGTTGTAGTACGGGGTGACGATCAGCAGGCCGTCGGCCCCCGCCTCCTCGGCGAAGCGGGCGAGATCGATCGCCTCCAGCGTGTTGTTCGAGCCGGCCCCGGCGATCACCGGAACGCGGCCGGCGGCGACCTCGATGCAAACCTCGACCACACGCCTGTGCTCGTCGTGGCTGAGCGTCGGGCTCTCACCGGTGGTGCCAACCGGGACCAGCCCGTTGGTGCCCTCGTTGATCTGCCAGTCGACGAAGGGGCGAAACGCCCGTTCGTCGAATCGCCCGTCGCGCATCGGGGTGACCAACGCGGTGATGGAGCCCTTGAACATGCCGAGTTATCCCCCGGCCATTGCGCTGTCGAAATCTGGCCAAGCGCCTGGGCCGCGACCATAGTCGTTGACCACCGGCGGGGCAACAGACAACGCCGCCGTCAAGCAATCCTTCACCGTGGCACAATAGGCTTGGTCTTGGCGTGGGATTGAGCCCGTCCAGGTTGGCGTTTGCCCTGGCGGGTTGATTGCGACGACGCGATGGGCTGCAATCGGGACGGAAGGACCGACGAAGCGATGACGAGCAGGTTTGCTGGCCGACAACGCGGGCGACTGGGATGGCGCCGGCTCGCGCTGGCCACCGGGGTCGGAGCCAGCGCCCTCGCGTTCCTTTTTCAAACTCCTACCATCCTCGCCGGTTCGGCGCCGCCGCTTCCCGCCCTTCGCCTCGCCGAGGCAACCCCGCTGCCGCGGCTGAAACCGCGAACACCGGCGCCCGACGCGATCGGCGCCCTGATCGCCCAGGACGAGGCCGGCGAAGCGGCCGCCCGCGAGGACAGCGACCTGCCGGAGGCCGGCGACTCGCCGGCGACGGCACCGGCACCGGTCCCCCGCGACCGCCGGCCCCTCGACTCTGCCGGCCTCAACCTGGCGCTGAAGCTCCTTGCCAACGGCGATCCCGCTGCCGCGATGGTTGCCGCCTACGCGCTGCCGAACCGAGTCGACATCAAGATCGTCGAATGGCTGGTCGCCACCGGCGGCGACAAGCAGGTGTCGTCGCGGCAGATCGCCGACCTCACCAGGAAGCTTTCCGACTGGCCTGGCCAGAGTCTCCTGCGGCTCCGCCACGAGCAGGCTGTGGTGCGTGAGCGGCCGCCGGCCGGCGAGGTCATCCGTGCCCTCGGCTTGAGCGAGCCGACCTCCGAGGACGCCAGACTGCTGCTCGCTCGTGCCTATCTCGCTGCCGGGCGCAAGGACGACGCTGCCCGGCTGATCCGCGACCTCTGGCGCGACACCAAGCTGTCGGCCGACGCTGAGAAGATCGTGCGCGCGGAATTGTCCAAGCTGCTGACGAGCGCCGACCACAAGGCGCGCATGGACCGTCTGCTCTATGCCGAGCGGTCGGCCGAGGCGTTGCGGGCAGCCAAAACGCTCGACAAGAACCAGCAGGCCCTGGCTAAGGCAGTCGTCTCCGTCATCAAGCGGGAGTCCAAAGCCCTCAAGGCGCTCGATGGGCTGCCCTCGGCCATGAAACGGGATCCGGTCGCCATCTACGCGCGCATTCAGCTCCTGCGCCGAGCCGACAAGATCAAGCAGGCGGCGGAGCTTCTGGCCGAGGCGCCGCGCGATCCGAAGGCGATCGTCGACCCGGATGCGTGGTGGATCGAGCGGCGCCTCATCTCCCGCGCCCTGATCGAAGACGGGAACGCCAAGCTTGCCTATCGGATCGCGGCCGGTCACTCGGCCGAGTCGAGCACGCTGCGCGCCGAGGCGGAGTTTCACGCCGGCTGGTACGCGTTGGAGTATCTCCGCGACCCGGCGACCGCGGCCAAGCACTTCGCCGCGATCGCCGCGGCCTCCACCAGGCCGCTCAGCGCGTCGCGGGCCCAGTATTGGCTCGGCCGCGCCGCGGCCGCTGCGGCCGATGGCGGAGCGGCGAACGACTACTTCCAGCGCGCCGCCGCCTATCCCACCACGTTCTACGGACAGCTTGCCTCGGCCCGCCTCGGCCGCAGGGAGCTCGTCCTGTCGGGGCCGCCGGCGGCCGACAACGCCACCCGGG
>JBBDMC010000208.1:0-4115 GCA_040878485.1 Bauldia sp.
GCCGACGACCACGGCTTCCCGATGATCAACCTCGGCGTTTCGGCCGGCGCCATCTACGTCATCCGCAACCCGCTCGACGTGGTCATCTCGTTTTCGCATTTCCGCGGCGTACCGATCGACCAAGCCATCATCGACATGGCCACTGCCGGCTTCGGTCTCCCGACCGACCACTGCCTGGTCTCCTTCGCCATGGATAGCTGGAGCGCCCACGTCAGAAGCTGGACCGAACGGCCGAGTCCGGCGGTTCACGTGGTGCGCTATGAGGACATGCTGGCCGAACCGAACCCGGCGTTCGGCGCCATCGCTCACCACGTGCTCATGGCCCCGACGCCGGAGCAATTGTCGCGCGCGATCGCGGTCGTTTCCTTCGATCGGCTCAAGAAGGCGGAGACCGACGGCGGCTTCCACGATACCCCAGCCGCCGCCGAGCCCTTCTTCCGCGAGGGGCGCGCCGGGCAGTGGCGCCAGGTCCTGTCGGCAAAGCAGGTCGAGCGAATTGCCGCCGACCACGGCGATCAGATGGGCCGGTTCGGCTATCTGCCCGACTGAGGCAGGGTCCCCTCCGTGGGGCTGCGCAGCCGTCGGCTACAGCCGGTAGTGGCGGATCGCGTTGTCGCGGTAGAGCTTCTTGAGATCGGCCGCCGACGCGCCGGCCGTCACTCGGTCGACCACCCCCACCCAGTCGCGATAGGGCGCCGCGCGTTCGAGCACCGGCCAATCGCCGCCGAACGCCACGCGATCGTAGCCGAAGCATTCGATTGCCCGGGCGATGTACGGGGCGACCTGGTCGTAGGCCCAGCGCCGGTGATCGGCCTCGGTGAGCACGCCGGAGACCTTGCAGACGACGTTCGGCAGCCGCGCCAGCTCGCCGATTCCGCTCCACCACGGCTCGCGGACGCCATTCTTGATGCCGGGCTTGCCGATGTGGACCAGCATGAACGTCACGCCCGGGCACCGTTTGACCAGCTCGACGGCGTCGAGGATCTGCGGGTGATAGATGCCGATCTCGAAGCTCAAGCGGTAGTCCGCCAGCATCCGGACGCCGTCGACGAAATCCGGCTTGAGGCACCAGCCGGGCTCGTCCACATGCGCCTGGATCAGCCGGCGCACCGCCCTGACCTGCGGCATCGCGGCCAGCGCCTTGACGTCGGCTTCGACCGCCCGCCCCTTCTCCAGCGGCACCGAGGCGACGATCGCTTTAACCCGCCGGTCGGTCTTGGCCGCCTCGGCCACCCAGCGCGCCTCGGCCATGTGAAAGCCGGCGTCCACGTCCACCTCGACGAAGACCATCGCCTCGACCGCAACACCGTTGCTGGCCGCCTCGAACTCTGCCGGCCCGTGCAACCAATCGAGGATCGGGTCGTCCTTCATCCAGCCGTAGGGGAGCGCCCTCGGGTCGTAGAGATGGAGGTGACAATCGATGATCGGAAAACCAGGCAAGGGCTTCCTCCCGTTTCAGTTTCTAGGCCGCGGCGCCGGACCGCCGCGGGCGAGGGCTGTCGACGGCGCGTTCTTCCGCCTTCCGTCGGCAAGCGAGTCCTTCGCAGATTGTGGCCGGCGGTTCGAATCTTGCCCATTTCCGGTCATCGATCGAACCTCTTATCACCAAACATCGCGCCCACGATCGGCGTTGCAAAGCGGCGTCGGTGGTGGTCAGGGTTCGAGCGCCGAAGTCCAGCGTGACGCGGAACCCTGGCCGCCGCTGAGCCGCGCCAGCCAACGACGAACGGGGGGCGGTGACATGGGAAGGCTCACACGAAGATGAGAACGCTCGTGGTTCCCCTTGCCGGGCTCGGGCTCGCGGCGCTCGCCTGTCAGACGGCGTCGGCGGCCTCGCCCGCCTACTGCGCGCTCTATGCCCGCGAGTACGCCAACCAGGTGGTCCAGCCGGGAGCCGCTCCCGGAATGCAGGTCAGCGTCCAGGACCAGGCCTATTACCGCTGCCTCAACCAGGACGAGGATCCCATCCTGCCGGCGCGGTCGGCCTATTTCGGCACCGACGTCGACGGCCTTGGCTCGGCCGACGCGGCGGAACCGATCGGCGTCGGCGTGGCCGATGCGGCGGAACCGATCGGCATCGGGGTGGCCGATGCGGCGGAGCCGATCGGCGAGGGCGACGCCTCGGAGCCCGACGTGGCGGTCGCCCCGGTAGACGAGCCGGCGCCGGTCAAGAAGGCGCCGCGAAAGGCCCGCTCCGGCGGCGGCACGCTGGTCGCCTGGTCACCCGAGTGGGTGGCGAAGTGCAACCAGTACTACCCGCACTCTTTCGACCCGAAGGACGGGACGGTGCTGCCCTACAACGCCGCCAAGCGCCGTCTCTGTCCCTATTAGGGCGGGCCCTTCCTCTCCGGCACCGCCGGCTCCGCGTTCCCCGGATGCGGTGCAGCGTGCAACGGTGCACCGCTGATCCGGGGCCCTTGGCAGTTGCTTATGGGTCCCGGTTCTGCAGCGCACCACTACGTGCTGCGCTGCGCCCGGGAAACATCTCCTCGCCGATCTCGCGTTCCCCGGATGCGGTGCAGCGTGCAACTTCGCTTCACGCTGAGGCCTGTCCCCGGGCGGGCCTCCGGCCCGACGCGGGGGCTGCGCCCGCCAAGCGCCTCTCTGCCCGCGCCTCACGGCTGCGTGTAGGTCGTCTTCACCGTGGTGAAGAACTCGGCCGCGTAGCGGCCCTGCTCGCGCGGTCCATAGCTCGATCCCTTCCGACCGCCGAAGGCGACGTGATAGTCGACGCCGGCGGTCGGCAGGTTGATCATCACCATGCCAGCCTCGGAGTTGCGGCGGAAGTGGGCGGCATGCTTGAGGCTGGTGGTACAGATGCCGGAGGTGAGGCCGAACAGGGTGTCGTTGGCGACCGTAAGCGCCTCGTCGTAGTCCTTGACGCGGATGACGCTCGCCACCGGCCCGAAGATCTCCTCGCGGTTGATGCGCATGCCGGGCGTCGTGTCGGTGAAGAGCGCCGGCTGGAGGTAGTACCCGGGGGTCTCGCGGTTCAGCCGCTCGCCGCCCCAGGCGAGCCTCGCCCCCTCGTCCTTGCCGATGCCGATGTAATCCTGGTCTTGCTTGAGCTGGGTCGGGTCGACCACCGGGCCGATGTGGGTGCCCTCCTTGAGCGCGTTGTCGACCGTCAGTCCCTTGATCCGCTCGGTCAGCGCGCCGACGAAGCGGTCGTGGATGCCGGCGGTCACCACCAGGCGCGAGGAGGCGGTGCAGCGCTGGCCGGTCTGGAAATAGGCGCCGTTGGCGGCGACGTCGACGGCGACCTTGAGGTCGGCGTCGTCGAGGATCACCAGCGGGTTCTTGCCGCCCATCTCGAGCTGGACCTTGCGCAGGTGCCTGGCCGATGCCTCGGCGACCCGCTTGCCGGTGGCGATCGAGCCGGTGAAGGTGATGGCGTCGACGTGGGGCGAATCCAAGATCGCCTGGCCGACCACCGAGCCCTTGCCCATGACCAGGTTGAGCACCCCCTTGGGGAGGCCCGCGCGGGCCAGGATATCGACTAGCGTCCAGGTCGAGGCCGGGACCAGGTCGGCCGGTTTGACCACCACCGTGTTTCCGTAAGCGAGCGCCGGGGCGATCTTCCAGGCCGGAATCGCGATCGGGAAGTTCCACGGCGTGATGACGCCGACGACGCCGACCGGCTCGCGGGTCATCGACACCTCGATCCCCGGCCGCACACTCGGCACCGTCTCGCCGGTCAGCCGCAGGCATTCGCCGGCGAAGAAGTCGAAGATCTGGCCGGCGCGCACCGTCTCGCCGATGCCTTCTCCCAACGTCTTGCCTTCCTCGCGCGAGAGCAACCGCCCGATCTCCTCGCGCCGCCTCAGAATCTCGTCGGAAGCAGTCTTGAGGATGTCGTGGCGCTGCTGGATGCCCGACCGCGACCAGGCGGGAAAGGCCGATTTGGCCGCGGCAATGGCGGCCCGGGTGTCATCGGCGCTTGCCCGCGCGAACTCGCCAACGACGTCATTGGTGTCCGACGGGTTGATGTCGGGGCCGGCCTCGCCCGCCACCCATTCGCCGGCGATGTAGTTCCGGTGCGCGTCGTCCATCTGCCTCTCTATGGTCTGCGGTGTTCGCATGTCGGATTAGCACCCCCTCTCCCCACCGAACAC
>JBBDMC010000208.1:4125-10161 GCA_040878485.1 Bauldia sp.
AATATCGCCGAAGTCGGATACATCCGACTTCGGTGGGGAGAGGGCTTCGCGCCTTATGACCCCCGACCTGATCGGGGGGAATTAGGCGCGAAGGGTGAGGGGGATGGAGACCTCTTTGGAGCCCCCACAGTCACAGCCGGCGGACCTTGACCCTTTCCTCGTTGCCGATCGCCAGCGGGTTGGCAAGCGGCAGCCCGAAATCGGCCGCTTCGATCTCGAACACGTCGCCGGCTTGGGCTTTGACGCCGGCGGCGAAGGAGAGCGTCGCGGTGCCGAAGGTGTGGACGTGAACGTCGCCGGCGCGGCGGAACTGCCGGTACTTGAAATGGTGAGCCTCGAGGTTGGCGATCGAATGGGTCATGATGGCTTCGCCGGTCAGGAATGGCTCGGCGAAGATGACGCTGTTTCGGCGCCGGATGCGCGAGACGCCGCGCACATCGTCGGGGAGCTCGCCGAGCAGAATCTCGGGCCCGAACGAGCACGGCCTGAGCTTCGAGTGGGCGAGCCACAGGTAGTTCTGTCGTTCGGTGATGTGGTCGGAGAACTCGTTCAGCAGCGCGAAGCCGACGCGGAACGGAACCCCGTCCTTGCCGATCACGTAGATGCCGGCGACCTCCGGCTCCTCGCCGGCGTCCTCGCCGAACCAGGGGGAGACCAGCGGCGCTCCCGGCGCCACGACGACGCTGCCGTCGCCCTTGTAGAACCACTCCGACTGGACGCCGATCTTGCCGGCGGCCGGCTTGCCGCCGTCGAGCCCCAGGCGAAACATCTTCATGGAATCGGTCAGCGTCGCGACATCGGCCTCAGCCGCTTTCTGATGCATCGAATCGCGCGTCGCTGCCGAGCCGAGATGGGTGAGGCCGGTGCCGGTGACCATGAGATGGGCGGGGTCGGGATGATCGATCGGCGGCAGGACCTTGCCCGCCTTGAGCAGCGCCGCCGGGTCCGCCTCCCCTCGCCGCCCGGCGGCACGCACGATCCTCGCCACCGTCGTGCCCTTGGCCATCGCCCGCCGAGCGATGTCGTAGACCGTCTGGTGGCGGCCAACGATCCACGATCGGCCGCGCTCGCTGGCGACCACCCGGCGGCCGCCCCTCGCCACGCTGACCTGCATCAACCGCATCGGCCGCGGTGCCCCCCGGCGTTAGCCCAGCTCGGTCGACGCCATTCCCCCCGCCTCGTCACCGGGGGTCATCGGTCGGTCGGCGCGCGCTGCGTGAAATCCAGATCGACTTGAACACGTTGATCTTGGCGCCCTGCAGCAGCTCGCGCATGGCGTGGAAGGCGCGCTCGCGGTCGCGGTCGCGGATCGCCTCGTAGACCGCGTTGTGCTGGAGCACCGCCTCTTCGGCCATTGCCGTCCGCCAGCCGAGGGTGAAGCTGATCGACAGGCCGGATTCGATCATGGCGCCGATGGCGCGGAGCAGTGGGTTGCGGGTCGATTCGAGGATCACCAGGTGGAAATCGAGATCGGCACTGACTTGCTCCGGGCTGCCGCGCGGATGGTTGCGGATGCCGTCCATTGCCACCCCGAGCGCCGCCACCTGCTCGTCGGTCGCCCGTTCGACGGCCCGCGCCGCCGCTTCAGGCTCGACGATCTCGCGCATCTCGAACAACGCGTGGATGAATTCCTCGCTCGGGTTCTGATCCACCTGCCAGCGCAGAACGTCGGCGTCGAGCAGGTTCCAGTCGACGATCGGCCTGACCCGCGTGCCGATCTTCGGCCGCGAGACCGTCAGTCCCTTTCCCGACAACAGGCGGATGGCCTCGCGCACCGCCGTGCGCGAGACGCCGAACTCCTCCTGCATCTCTGGCTCGGTCGGCAGCGCCTCGCCGGGATGGTATCGGCCCGCGACGATCCGCCGGCCGAGGACGCCGGCGACCGCCTCGGTCCGCCCTTCCTGACGATCGGCCATTGCTTCCCTCTGTCGCTCCCCGGCGCCAGCAACGCCGAGCCGCCTGCCGCCGGGTTTCACCATGGCGCGGCGGGGACTTATCATACTATGGTCACGCCGGTCATCGGCGAAAGGTAAACCGCAGATTGGCCCCCGCGCGAGAACTCCGGTCGATTCCGCGCCGTATCGGCAGGCGGATCACCCGGGAGGCATAGACACTCGACAATCCACGTCGGCCGGCGCGATGCCCCCGCGATGGCCGCAGGCGCCAGGTTCAACTCAACAGGAAACGGCCCATGCCCAAGCAAGAAAAGTCTCGCCTTCGTTCGCAAGCCTGGTTTGACAACCCGGAAAACCCCGGCATGACGGCCTTGTACCTGGAGCGCTATCTCAACTACGGGTTGACCCGGGAGGAGCTGCAGTCGGGCAAGCCGATCGTCGGCATCGCCCAGACCGGCTCCGATCTGGTCCCCTGCAATCGCCACCACCTGGAGCTCGCCAAACGGGTGCGCGAGGGCATTCGCGCGGCTGGCGGCATCGCCATGGAGTTCCCCGTCCACCCGCTGCAGGAGACCGGCAAGCGGCCGACGGCGGCGCTTGACCGCAACCTCGCCTATCTCGGCCTGGTGGAGGTGCTCTACGGCTATCCGCTCGACGGCGTGGTGCTGACCACCGGCTGCGACAAGACCACGCCGGCCTGCATCATGGCGGCGGCGACCGTCGATATTCCGGCGATCGTTCTGTCCGGCGGCCCGATGCTCAACGGCTGGTTCAAGGGTGAGCGCACAGGCTCCGGCACCATCATGTGGAAGGCTCGAGAGCTGTTTGCTGCCGGCAAGATCGACTACGACGGGCTCATCGAGATCGTCGCTTCGTCGGCGCCCTCGGTCGGCCATTGCAACACCATGGGCACCGCCTCGACGATGAACTCGGTCGCCGAGGCGCTGGGCATGAGCCTGCCCGGGTGCGCCGCGATTCCCGCCCCCTATCGCGAGCGCGGCCAGATCGCCTACGAGACCGGCGTGCGCGCCGTCGCCATGGTGCGCGAGGACCTCAAGCCCTCCGACATCCTCACCCAGGAGGCATTCGAAAACGCCATCGTCGTCAACGCGGCGATCGGCGGCTCGACCAACGCCCCCATCCACGTCAACGCCATCGCCCGCCACGTCGGGGTCAGACTCGAAATCGAGGACTGGCAGCGGGTTGGCCACAAGGTTCCGCTGCTCGTCAACCTGCAGCCGGCCGGCCAATACCTCGGCGAGGAGTATCACCGCGCCGGCGGAGTGCCGGCCGTCGTCAACGAGCTGATGAAGCGCGGCCTGATCCGCGAGAAGGCCCTGACTGTCAATGGCAAGACCATCGGCGAGAACTGCCGCGGCCGCGAAAGCATCGACCACGACGTCATCCGTCCGATCGAAAACCCGTTGGTCGAGAACGCCGGCTTCATCGTGCTCAAGGGCAACCTCTTCGACTCGGCGATCATGAAGACCAGCGTCATCTCCAAGGAGTTCCGCGACCGCTACCTGTCCGACCCCAAGAGCCCCAACGCCTTCGAGGGACGGGCGGTCGTCTTCGAGGGCCCGGAGGACTATCACCATCGCATCGAGGACCCGTCGCTCAAGATCGACAAGAACTCGATGCTGTTCATCCGCGGCACCGGGCCGATCGGCTACCCGGGCAGCGCTGAGGTGGTGAACATGCAGCCGCCGGCGGCGCTCATCAAACGCGGCGTCCATTCGCTGCCGTGCATCGGCGACGGGCGCCAGTCGGGCACCTCGGGATCGCCCTCGATCCTCAACGCCTCGCCCGAGGCGGCGGCCGGCGGCGGTCTCGCACTGATCAAGACCGGTGACCGCGTCCGCATCGACCTCGACAAGGGCGAGGCCAACATCCTCGTTTCCGAAGCGGAACTGACGAAGCGCCGCGCCGAGCTTGACAAGCGCGGCGGCTTCCCGATCCCCAAGAGCCAGACGCCGTGGCAGGAAATCCAGCGCGGCTTGGTCGATCAGTTTTCGGAGGGCATGGTCCTGAAGCCGGCGATCAAGTACCAGCACGTCGCCAAGGTGATGGGCATTCCGCGCGACAACCACTAGCCACGATGGGCAAGATCAACGCCGCCTGGCATCGCGCCCACCCGATGCCGAAGACGGCGACGCTCGACCAGCGGATCGCGTGGCACATCGCCCATGCCCAGGCCTGCGGCTGCCGCGAGATCGCCGGCAAGCTGCGCGACCAGATGATCGCCCGCGGCATCGACGTCGACGCAATGACGGCAACGCAGCGCCGTGGGCCGTGAGCCCGGCGTGGAACTCAAGGATTCCGTGGCGGGCCCCTGAACCTCCTGGTATTCTGGCCGGTCAGCCGAGGGAGGATACGATGGGCCGATTGGCGTTGCGCGGCTTGCCTGCCGTCGTTGTGGTGTGCGCGACCTTGTCTTCGCCCGCCATTGCCCAGGACTTGCTGTATGGCGAGGGCCAGGATCCCGACACCCGCGTCGAGGTGCGCGACTTGAAGCGCGGCGACGGCGGCGTGGTGACGCTTCGTCTGCGCCTGGTCAACGACACCGACAGCGCCTTCGATGTCGCCTGCGACCTGCGCGATTCGGATGCCAACGATTCCTGCAGCGAGTTCACCGGCGCCTATCTGATCGATGCGGCGAACAAGAAGAAGTACACGGTCGTTCGCGATTCGGAGAAGAACTGCGTGTGCAGCAGCGTTGACAAGGTCGAACCGGGCAAGAAGATGAATATCTGGGCGACCTATCCGGCCCCACCTGCGGACGTGACGGCGGTGACCGTCGTCGTTCCGTTGTTCGAGCCGATCGAGGGCGTGCCGATCAACTGAGGCGCCGCCATGCGCATTCTTCTGGCTGCCCTCATCCTCCTGCCATTGTCCGTCGGCGCTGAGGCGCAGGACACCGAGTTCCGCATCCTCGACTTGTCGTTCCGCGTCCTCGATCTCGAATTCAGGGTCCTCGACCTTGCCATCGCCGAGATGGAAGTAGCGGGCGCTGTGACCGGCCTCGCGGTTGAGGAGACCGAGACCGAGATCAGGATCGCGCTCTCCGCCGACGTGCTCTTCGATTTCGATAAATCGGACATCAAGGCCGAGGCGGCCCAAGCGCTGAGCGCGGTCGCCGCGGTGCTGCGCCAGCATCCCGACCAGCCGGTGCGGATCGAGGGCCACACCGACTCCAAAGGCTCGGACGCCTACAACCAGGCTTTGTCGGAGGATCGTGCCCTCTCGGTCCGCGACTGGCTCGACGACCAGGAGAACCTGGACGGCTCCGCCTTCGACATCGCCGGCTTCGGCGAGAGCCGGCCGGCCGTGCCGAACGAGCGTCCGGATGGCTCCGACGATCCGGACGGCCGGCAGAAGAACCGCCGCGTCGAGATCGTCATCGGCAAACCGGGCTAGCTTCGCTCGGCGCCCCCGCCGCGCAAGCGGCCCCTCATGCTTGCCTCAGTGCGCTCTCAGCCACTCGCGCGCCGCGCGCTGCGCCTCGGCGATGTCGGCCTCGCTCATTTCGCGCGCCACTTCCCGGCGATATTGCGTCGCTTCGTTGTCGCCGGTCGCGGCCGCCAGGTTGAACCACTTATGGGCCGCGATCAGATCGGTCTCGACGCCCAATCCGCTCGAAAACATGATGCCCAGGTCGAAGAGATCCTTTGCGCTTGGCTGCGTGCGACCCATCGATCCGATGTCGGCGTCACCCATTTCCCAACGAGCCATGACCCTTCCCCGTCCTTTTTTGTTTGCCTTCAACGACGTGGAGTTTTCACGGCGGCGATACAATGGGCGGTTAAGGATCGGGCTTAACGAATTTCGACTGGCGACATAAGCACTTGCTAAGCATCATCGCTGCCCGCCACTGATTTGCTTGAGAAACGGCAGCCGCCGGCTGGCAGGATTCACCTGGTCTTCACAGTGCATGAACGTCGCGCTAACCAGATACGCAAGATGACGTTGAGGAACCCGCAACCACGCCGGCATTGGCCGCTCGCGCGTTGCCTGTCGCCATCCCTGGCTTGGCGCACGCCACCCGCTGTCCGATAATGGCGTCCCACGTCAAGCGAGCCTGAGCCATGAAACTGACCACCCTGTTCGCGGTCGCGGCCGTGGCCGCGCGTCTTGCCGGGTG
>JBBDMC010000208.1:10171-10437 GCA_040878485.1 Bauldia sp.
CTCCGAGGCGCCGCTGCTGACCGACGCCAATTCGGTCGCCCCGTACCAGAAGATCAGCTTCCGCGAGGCGGACACCGGCGACGGCAGCACGCTGGTCAGGAGCGGCAAGGCTTACGTCACCGAGGGAGCCGGCGCCGACATGACCATGCGGTTCATGCCGCTTGACGGTCGCCCCGATTGGTACGTCGTCGAGGTCACCGGCGACGAGGGCGGGGAGATCACGCGTCTCTACGCCATGCTCAACGTCGATGTCGCCAACCGGACCG
>JBBDMC010000208.1:10447-10831 GCA_040878485.1 Bauldia sp.
CGCCGCAACCTACGTGGCGGTCTCCGGCGCCGGCGACACCGGGCCGGGGCTGCGGCAGTGCCCCAACAAGATGGTGTGCATCGACGACCTCGGCGCCTACCTCGCCCACGCCCTCGCCGCCATCGACGCCGGGGCCGAGCTGGCCGCGACCTACGAGATCACGGTCGAATGACTGCTGCGCCGGGCCGGTCGTCGAGAGCCGGCTGCCGATCAACCCCGCGATTGTTGGCGCCCTCCTCTCCCGGACGGGGAGAGGATAGCGAGACTTGGTTCCCACGCAGCGGAGCCTAGTCGAGCTTGGTGAGCAACTGTCTTTGTCAGGCATGTTGTGGGGACCATTCGGCTCGCTGTCGCAACATCGCGCTGAGGATGGTGAGAATCTTC
>JBBDMC010000209.1:0-10823 GCA_040878485.1 Bauldia sp.
TCCGGGCACGGGCCGCCTCAAGATATTCGACGGCGCCCGCCAGTGTGACCAGCTTGGGATAGTCGCGTTCCGGGATGCTGACCGCGAGGCGACGGTCGATTGCGGTCACGAGATTGAGGAAGTCCATCGAGTCAATGTCGAGAGCGGCGCGCAGGTCGGCTTTCGGATCGAGAGCCTGAAGGTCCGCTTCCGGCGCGATGTTCCCCAGCTCCTCCAGCACCATGGCCTGAATATCGCTCTGGATCATAGCTTGTCGGGCTCCTGCAGCAGGCGGTCAATGGCAGAAAGCAGCAGACCGCCGACGTGGCCATCGCTTGCCCGGTGATCCGCGGCGAGGCTCACCGATACGAGTGGCCGTTTCTCGACCCGTCCGTCCACCACCCATGGACGATCGCCGATGCGTCCGAAGCCGATGATGGCAACCTGCGGCGGATAGATGACACCGATCACCGAGTCGGCGCCACGCTCGCCGAGGCTGGTCACGGTCACCGTCGGATCGGTCAATTCGGAGCTGCGCAGCCCGCCGCTCCGCGCCCGACCGACAAGGTCGCGAAGCGCGATCATCAGCGCCGGCAGCGTCTTCTGGTCGGCGTCGTGAATGGCCGGCGCGATAAGCCCCTCGCCGCGGAGCGAGATCGCCCAGCCGACGTGGATGCCCTCACCGGGCCGGAAGGCACCCTCGACCCAGAAGCCGTTGAGCTGCGGCACCTCGCGCAGCGCCAGAGCGGCTGCCCTGAGCAAGAGCACGGCCGGCAACAGGCGCTCGCCGGGTGTTCGCGTCTCGTTGAACTGAGCAAGCCATGCAAGAGAGCGACCGAGATCGACAGTGGTCGCGAGATAATAGTGTGGAATCTCGCGTTTCGATCGGCTCATCGCCGAGGCTATCGCCTTGCGCATCTCGGTCGGATCGAAGCCGAGACGCGGCTTGCGCGGTTCGGTGCCTGTACCGACAGCCGCAGGTGCTGCGACCAGCGTCGGCGGTGCGGCCTCGACGTCGGCGAGCGTCACCGAGCCGTCGATGCCGGTTCCGGCGAGCGTGGACGGATCGACGCCGCGCTCGGCCGCTCGCCGGCGGGCAGCCGGCGTCACCTTCGACCGCTTGCCTGGTCCCGCTTCAGCCGCGGTTGCTTCCCACGGCGGTGCGGTGGGGCGTGCGACCGCGGCAGGTGGAGACGGGACGGCCGGTTTTGGCTCCGGCGGACGGGCAACAGGCGCTGTTGGGACCGCAGCCGCGGGCGCGGGAGGCTGTTCGAGGCGCGGTGACATTTCGCCGGCTGCAGTCAACCGCGCGAGCACCGCGCCAACGGGGGCAACCTCGCCTTCCTTGACGCAAATCTCCGAGATCACGCCGGCCTTGAATATTTCAACCTCGATGGCGCCCTTGTGCGTCTCGACGACGGCGATAACGTCGCCTTTCTTGACCACACTCCCCGGCTTGACGAGCCACTCGGTCACCTTGGCACTTTCCATGTCCGCGCCAAGTGACGGCATGACGAAGTCACTCATCGTGGCCTCACCAGACCGCGCACGGTCTCGATGATCGCTGCCGTCTGCGGGAGCGCCGCCTCCTCCATGTGCCCGGCATACGGGATCGGAACCTCACGACTGCAGATGCGGCGTATCGGAGCATCGAGGTCGAAGAAGGCCTCGTCGGCGAGGCGGGCGGCGATCTCGGCGGAGATCGAGCCGCTCCGCCAGCCTTCGTCGACGATCACGCAACGGCGCGTCCGCGCGATCGACTCGAAAATCGTCGCGTTGTCGAGCGGACGGAGCACGCGGAGATCGATGACCTCCGCCTCGATGCCCTCGACCGAAAGCGTCTCGGCCGCGGCAATCGCCTTCGGCAGGCTGTTGCCGTAGGTCAGAAGGCTGACATCGCGGCCGGGCCGGCGAATCTTGGCCGCCCTGATGTCGACGTCGGTGACGGACGGATCGAGGTCGCCCTCGGCGTTGTAGAGGACGATGTGTTCGAAGATCAGGACCGGGTTCGGATCGGCGAGCGCCGCCTTGAGCATGTAGCGGGCATCCTCGATCGTGCCGGGCACGAGCACCTTGATACCCGGGATGTGGGCGTACCAGCCTTCCAGGCTGTGCGAATGCTGGGCCGCGAGCTGGCGTCCGGCCCCGGTGGCCATGCGGAAGACCAAAGGCACGGCAAACTGCCCGCCCGACATATGGGGAATAGTCGCCGCGTTGTTCAGAATCTGGTCGAGGGCGAGCAGGCTGAAATTGCACGTCATGATTTCGACGATCGGGCGCAGTCCGGCGATTGCCGCGCCGATGCCGGCGCCGACGAAGGCATTCTCGGACAGCGGCGTGTCGCGAATGCGGTTCGGACCGAACTCTTCCAGAAGTCCCTTGGTGACCGCGTAGCACCCGCCGTAAAGGCCGACATCTTCGCCCATGACGAAGGTGCGCGGGTCACTGGCAAGGGCTTCGCGGATCGCCTGGCGGCAGGCCTCGCGATAGGTCATCCGCACGGGCTTGGTTTCGTTACTTCGAGGCGCGCTCACTGGGGCACCTCGTCCATCAGCGTGAAGCGCTCGAGCTCCTCGACCGGCTCCAGCGTTCCGGCCTCAGCGAAGGCCACTGCCGCTTCCACCTCGGCGTCGACCTCGGCGGCGACGCGCTGCATCTCCTCGTCGGAAACCATGTGGTTCTCGCGCAACCAGGCTTCGGCGCGGGCAAGCGGATCGCGCTGCTTCCAGAGTTCCACCTCCTCCTTTGTCCTGTACAACTGTGCATCGAACATGGAGTGGGCCCGAAAGCGATAGGTCCGGCACTCGAGGAAATACGGCCCGTTGCCAGCCCGGATCGAATCGACGGCCCGACGCGCGGCCGCTTCGACCGTGATCGGGTTCATGCCGTCGACCATCTCGCCCGGCATCCGGTAGACCTTCGCCTTCCGGTAGATATCGGTTTCGGCCTCGGCATCCTCGAGCGGCATGCCCATCGCATAGAGATTGTTTTCGCAGACGAACAGCACCGGCAGCCGCCACAGCTCGGCGAGGTTCATGCTCTCGTGGAACGCCCCCTCGCCGGCCGCGCCCTCACCGAAGAAGCATGCCGTGACCGCACCCGGCCGCAGTTCCTTGTCGGCCATGGCAATGCCGATAGCGACCGGCAGGCCGCCGCCGACGATAGCGTTGCCGCCATAGAAGCGCGTCGCGCGGTCGAAGATGTGCATCGAACCGCCGCGTCCGCGACAGGTGCCCTGGCGCTTGCCGAACATCTCGGCCATGATCGGGCCCATGCCGACGCCGCGGGCGATCGCCTGGCCGTGGTCGCGGTAAGTCGCGACAACCGCGTCGCGCGGCTCGAGCATCTGCATGATGCCGACGGCGACAGCCTCCTCGCCGTCGTAGAGGTGGAGGAAACCGCGGATCTTCTGGGCTTGATAGAGCTCGACGCATTTCGCCTCGAAACGGCGAATGCGCAGCATCTGCCTGAAGAGGTGCAGGGCATGGTCGCGGTCGAGGTGGGGCTTGTCGCTCATTTCTCATCGCTTTCCAGCGTCGACAGATCTCCTTCAGGCAGGCCGAGTTCGCGGGCTTTCAGTAAGCGGCGCATGATCTTGCCGCTGCGCGTCTTGGGCAGGTTCTGACGGAAGGCGATGTCCTTCGGCGCGACCGCCGGTCCAAGCCGCGAGCGAGCATGGCCGAGAAGTTCCTTGCGCAGCGCGTCGCCCGGCTCGACGCCAGGCTTGAGCGCAACGAATGCCTTGACCACCTCGCCCGCGGTCGGATCGGGAACGCCGATGACTGCGACCTCGGCGACGGAGGGATGCTCCATGAGGGCGCTCTCGACCTCGAAGGGCCCGATGAGGTGGCCGGCGCTCTTGATCACGTCGTCGCCGCGTCCGACAAACCAGAAGTAGCCTTCGTCGTCGCGCATCGCCAGATCGCCCGTCAGATACCAGTCGCCGACGAAGCATTTGCGGTAGCGCTCCTCCTCGCCGAGATAGGCGCGCATCATGGACGGCCAGCCGGGCCGCAAGGCGAGTTCGCCGGATACCATCGGCTTTTCGATCTCGCGGACGCCGCCGTCGTGGCGCTCGACAATACCGGCGCTAATGCCCGGCAGCGGCCGGCCCATCGAACCGGGCTTCACATCCATGGCGGCGTAGTTGGCGATCATGATGCCGCCGGTCTCGGTCTGCCACCAGTTGTCGTGGAACGGCTTGCCGAAGGCCTCGACCCCCCATACCACCGCCTCGGGATTGAGCGGTTCGCCGACGCTCGCCATGAAGCGGAGACTCGAAAGATCGAAGCGACGGGCGATGTCGCTGCCGGCCTTCATCAGCATGCGGATCGCGGTGGGCGCCGTGTACCAGACCGTCACCTTCTGATCCTTAAGTATGCGGTACCAGCGCTCGGCGTCGAACTCGGCTTGATCAACGATCATCGTGACGCCGTTGGTGAGCGGCGAGATGATGCCGTAGGAGGTGCCGGTTACCCAGCCGGGATCAGCCGTGCACCAGAAGATATCGTCCGGATGAAGATCGAGGGCGATGCGGCCGGTGAAGTTGTGCGAAACGACGGCCTCATGAACATGGACCGCGCCCTTGGGCTTGCCGGTGGTTCCGCTGGTAAAATGGAGGAGCGCCATGTCTTCGGGCATGGTCCCGACGAGTGAAAAGACGTCCGAGGCAACGGCCATCGCCTTGGACAGATCGATCGTGCCAGCGGGCAGACTTTCCGAGCAGTCGACGAGGAGGACAGTCTCGAGGCTGTTGAGCTCGCTGCGCCAGGGCTCGATCTTTCGTCTGTAGAACGCTTCGCTGGTGACCAGCGCCTTGGCAGCGCCGATCGTCATGCGCGCTTTGATCGGTTCAGGGCCGAAAGCGGAGAAGAGAGGAGAGAATACGCTGCCGTTCTTGAGTGTGCCGAGCGCGGCGAAGTAGAGTTCAGGCACGCGGCCGAGGAGAGAGAAGACGCGATCGCCCTTACCGATGCCTCGTTGGCGCAGGATATTGGCGAACCGATTGGTCTCGGCCTGCAAGTTACGATAACTGAAGTCGCGGACGAAGTCGTTCCGCGCGATCCATCTCAGCGCGAGGCGATCACCGTGTCCGGCCAGGACGTGCCGGTCGACGGCTTCATGGGCGATGTTGAGCGCGCCGCCCGGCAAGCCGGTGAGAAGCGAGCGAGCGTCGTTCCAGGAGAAGGCGGCGACGTAGGTCTCGTAGTCCCGAAGGTTGGCTGCCGCCCGCTCCTCAGGTCGTTTTGCGACGACTTCCGCTTTCACCACGTCGGGCACATCCAGATTCGCGCTTAGCTCGATCATCTTGAACACCGAGCCCGGAGGGACGTTGATTCACGTCAACCAAGCCGTTCTTTCCGGGTATCACGGAAGGGCGCCGTGGATATCTGGGCCGGTGTCGACAGGCACCCGCTCAGTGCCTTAACCCTTGACGCTGCCTTCGGCGAGCCCCGAAACGAGGAAGTGCTGGCAGATCAGAAAAAGCGCCGTGATCGGCAGCCCGGAAAGAACGGCCGCCGCGGCGAAGTCAACCCAGAGATATCGCTGCTCATAGAGATACAGTCGCACGCCGACGGCGAGCGTCATCTGGTTGATGTCGCGAAGAAGGATCGTCGCGCCAGGTATTCGTTGACGAGGCAGATGAATGCCAGAATGAAGACGATGGCGAGGATCGGTACCGCCAGCGGCAGAAAGACGTGGCGGAACGTCTGCCACGGAGTCGCGCCGTCGATCTGCGCCGCCTTGTTGAGCGCCGGGTCGACGCCGTCGAAATAGCCCTTGATCGTCCAGATGTGCAGCCGTCAACGCGTCGATCGTTTATGTGACGCACGGCCAGATCGAAGCGATGACACTGGCGACGACCATCATGGTGATGAAGGATGGCGTCGTGCAACAGGTTGGCGGCCCTGAGGCTATCTACGATAGCCCGGCCAACGTGTTCGTGGCCGGCTTCATGGGCTCGCCGCCGATGAACCTCATTCCGGCGGTGGTCGAACAGCAGGACGACCGGTCGCTGCTCGTTTTCGGGTCCGGCCGCGAACCCGCGGTCAGGCTCGCCCTTCGCAATCCCGTGCCGAAGGACAAACTGCAATCGGGAAGGCGGGTCATCTTCGGTATTCGTCCCGAGGCAATCGGCCTGGGCGACCAGCGGCCGGCCGGGCTCGATGCGGGATTGGTCGTCCTAGCAACGGAGAAAACCGGCTCGGACCTCTTTGTCGTGTCGGGGCTCGGCGGGACCAGCCTGACGGCCCGATTGCCCGTTGAAATGCGGGTTGACGAAGGTGACACGATCCGCCTGTCTTTCGACCCGGCGAAGGCCGCCTGCTTCGACCCGGACGACGGCAGGCTCATTCACCGCTTCGCCTGATCTATCAATACGGTCGGTGGCGGCGAGCCAGCTCAGTCCGATGATCCGCCTTCGCGATCGCTGGTGCCCGCCACCGCGAGCGGCGGCTGCTTCACGCCGCGTACCTGGCGGATCAGACGGCGGAGAAGAACAGCGGTCGCCGGCAGGATCAGGAGGTCGCCGGCCAGGGCGGCGATCAAGGTGAACCCGCCGAGCCAGCCGAACAGGCGCAGCGACGGCAGGTCGGAAAAGATTGTGACGCCAAGACCGAAGGCGAGGACCAGCGACGTCAGGATGAGCGCCGGACCGACAAGAGCCGTCGCCCGCCGGACGCCGGCCTCGGGGTCCTCGCCGGGCCGATACTCGAGGCGCAGGCGATTGAGGAATTGGATCGTGGCGCTCAGTCCCAGTCCAAAGGCGACGGTGAGCGCGACGATGCTGGCGAACTGCAGGCCCTCGCCGAACCACCACAGCACCGCCCCGGCGATGACGATCGGGAAGATTCCCGGCAGGACGGCGATTGCGCCGACGAACAGGGAACGGAAGGCCAGCGCCAGCAGACCGGCGATGACGAGCATCTCCAAGGTCAGCCCGGTGCTCAGCTTGCCGATCATGCTGGCGCTGTTGCGCGCGGCAATCGCCGCAAGGCCGGTGACCGAGATCTGGTAGCCGGGATAGGCGTCGCGCACCTGGTTCAGCGACGTATCGAGCTGGCTGATGACCGGCAGGAGCGCGCTGGCGTCGAGATCGGGAACCCGGCCGGTAACCACGGCGGCGTCCTCTTCCTTGGAGATGAACCGCCGGGTCAGCGGATCGGGCAGGACGTCGACGTATTGCTTGAGCGTCTCGGTGTCGGCGATGCCCGCCTTCTCCGCCAGCCAGCGGCGCAGGCTCTCCAGCGACCAGACGTTGCCGACCCCGGCGCGCCCCTCGACAGCCGAATGGACGGCGGCGATGACGGCGAGCGTCTGCGGGTCGTAAAGGCCGCTGCCCGCCGGGAAGGTGATGAGAACGTCGATCGGGTTGGCCCCGGTCAGCTTCTCGTCGAGCGATTGACTGGCGGCGACCGCCTGCTGCTTGTCGGGAACCTGATCGGCGAGCCGATAGCGCGGATCGAGGCTGGCATAGAGGAAGGCCAAGGCGACAACAACGACCAGGCTGATCAGGCTGTAGATGAGCGGCCGCCGCGCCATGCGTCCGGCGATCCAGTCGCTGAATTTGCGCAGCGCGTTGACAGCGCTGTCGGAGCTGCCGACCTTCTCTGCGAACCGCCCCTCGTTGCGCAGCAATAGGACGCCGAGAAGCGGAACGAGCAGGATGACGGCGAGGAAGCTGATCGCCGCGGACAGCGCCCCGGCGGCGCCAAACGTGCGGATCAGGCTCGAATCGGAAAACAACAGAGCGACGAAGGACAGGCCGGCGGCAAGCGAGGTCAGGACGCAGGCCGGGCCGACGACGAGGATGGCGTTGCGCATCGCCTCGAACCTGGTCTCGCCGGCGAGCAGGCGGTCGCGCGCGGCAAACGTCAGCTGCATGGAGTCGGAGAAGCCCATCACCATGATCAGCGGTGTCATGACGTTGAGGAACATGTTGAGGCGGAAGTCGAGCCAGCCGAGGGCTCCCAGCGCCCACAGGATGCCGACCAGCGGCGGCGCCGCGGCGATTACCATGAACGAAACGCGACGGAAGAAGACGATCGCAATCAGGCACCCGGCGAGGAAGCCAGCGGCGTTGTAGACCACCCGGTCGCGCTCGACGGCGTTGCGAATCTCGAGCTGCATCACCGGCACGCCGGAGAGCCGGCCGCCGACCTTGGTGCCGGCGAGATCCTCCTCGACGAGCTGGCGGACCTCGCCCACCGCGTCGCTGAGGCCGCGGCCATCGACGATCGCCGGGTCGAGCGACAGGACAGCGAGCGCCAGAGTACCATCCTCGGCGAGCAGCTTGCCGCGAATGAGGTCGTTGCCGAGGACCCGGTCGGTCAGGGCTTGGTATTCGGCACCCTCCGGCAGGTCGGCCGGAAACAGCGGCTCGGGCAGGTGGCCGCCTTCCGGCGGCAGGCGGGCCGAGAACAGGGAGAGAATCCCGGTCGTGCCGTCAACCAGTTGCAGGTCGGTGGTCAGGTCGCGAAATGCCTGCAGCGAGTCGCGGTCAAGGACATCGCCTTCGACGACCACCAGGATGTCGAATTCGGCCGAGGGGAAGCGTCGAGTAACCTCTTCGTACTGCCGGTACTCGGCCGTATCGGAGCGAAACAGCTGGCTCAAGGAGTCGTCGACCTTGAGGCGGGTGACGCCATAGCCGGCCGCGGTCGCCGCCAGGACGGAGAGGACGGCCGCCACCAGCGGGAAGCGCAACGACAGGATGCCGATCCGCTCGACGCCCAGGGCGATCGGCAGTCCCCGCATGTCGGCCATGGCGCACTTCCTCAGCTACCTGGGTGGGCTCTGACGCCGGCGCACGCAGCATCGGGCGGCGCACCGATCAAACACCGGACCGTGGAGCGGCCGGCGCCGCCACCTATCTCGCGGACTTGCGCACCTCGATGGCGACCGAGCGGATCTCCTGAAGATCGGCCTCGATGGTGACTTCCTGGCGGTCGCCGTGGGTGGTCACGACGATCTGGGCGACGAAGCCGGGTCCGTCGAGGTCGCCTTCGATGCGGCCAGCCGCGGCCGTCCCGGCCAGCGTGCCGCGGACGTTCTGGACGATTTCCGACCAGATGCCGGTGACCTTGCCGTTGGCGTGGTCGAAATAGGCGTTGATCTCGAACTTGTAGCTGTCGGCCGCGCAGCGCAGGGCCTGCTGCAGATTGTCGGCGTTGTTCTGGACGTACTGGACGCGGCAGCGCAAGCGTTCCTTGGTGCCGCTGGCATAGGTGACCGTGCCGCTGCCCGACCACATGCCTGTCAGGCCGTCGAACGGGCCGGTCGTCGCGGTGGCGGCCGCGACCGAGGCAACCCAAACGACCGGCAGCCACAACAGGCCGACTGCGGCAAGCCGTGCCAGCCACCCAACCAAACTTGTCTTGAAGCGCATTCTTCCGAGTTTCTTTCCGCGGTTGCCGAAGGCGGCCGGCGGTCGCCGCCGTGGGGGCAATCTAGCGCGATTCCGCCGCAATCGGCCAGCCTCAAGACCGCCCCGCCGATCGACGGAATGTGGAAGGTCCGCCATTTTGCCGTGACCAGAGGGTCACACTTGCACGCCCGATCAGCGCGACGAGCCTGCCTCGAGCACAACGACATCCTCGGGAGCGAAGCTCACGGTCACCCGCTCACCGCGCTTGGGCGGCGGCGCGTTCGGGCTGTTGAATGTGTCGAGCCAGATCGCGTTGCCGGCGAACCGCACGCGGATGCGGACAACGGCGCCGAGGAAGCTCACCTCGTCGATGGTGCCGCTCATGCGGTTGCGGCCGTCGTCGGCACCGTCGAGAATGACTGCCTCGGGGCGCAGGGCCACCGCCCGCACGTCGCCGGGGCCGGCGTCGATGACGCGCCGGGCGGTCGAAATCTCCTGGCCGTCAATGGCGATCCGTCCGTCGGCGGGATCGACGACCGTGCCGCTGAGGATGTTGAGCGTGCCGACGAAGGAGGCGACGAAACGGGTGCGCGGATAGTTGTAGACCTCGAAGGGCGAGCCGATCTGCTCGATCCAGCCGTCGTTCATGACCACGATGCGGTCGGACATCGACAGGGCTTCTTCCTGATCGTGGGTGACGTAGATGGTGGTGATGCCGAGGTCGCGCTGCAACGAGCGAATCTCTTCGCGCAGCGCCACCCTGATCTTGGCGTCGAGCGCCGACAGCGGCTCGTCGAGGAGGAGGACCTGCGGCTTGACGGCGACGGCGCGGGCGAGCGCCACCCGCTGCTGCTGGCCGCCAGACAACTGATACGGGTAGCGGCCGCCGAGCTGAGGCAGCTTGATCAGCGCCAGCATCTCATCGACCCGCGCCTTGATCTCGACTTTGGAACGCCTGGCGACCTTGAGGCCAAAAGCGATGTTGTCGGCCACCGTCAGGTTGGGAAAAAGGGCATAGGATTGGAACACCATGCCGACGTTGCGCTGGTTGGGGCGTAGGTTGGTCACATCCTTGCCGTCGATGCGAATGGAGCCAGCCGTCGGCTCCTCGAAACCGGCGATCATGCGCAGCGTCGTGGTCTTGCCGCAGCCGCTGGGGCCGAGGAAGGAAACGAACTCGCCGCGGGCGACGCTGAGGTCGAAATCGTGGAGGACGGTGTTCGACCCATATTGCTTGCGGACTTTCTCAAGCTCGACAAACATCCGCGTCCCCCACCCTAGCGGGCATCCGCCATCATCGCACGTGACCGGCCGAAAAGCTGGATCAGTCCCATGCACGCCCAGGTGACGATGAAGGCGATGATGGCGAGGGCCGCGGGCTCATAAGCGCGGTTGGCGCCGACGTTCTGGAGATAGGGGCCGAAAGCCGGCCGGTCGAGCAGGCTCGCCATGGTGAACTCGCCGATGACGATGGCGA
>JBBDMC010000210.1:0-10713 GCA_040878485.1 Bauldia sp.
GACGCGTTTGACACCCCGGGTTCGGTCCAGGCGGGCGCCCGGCCCGACGTCCGGGGCAAGTCGGTCTCGACCGTCGTCCTGCGCCTGTTCCGAGACATCTTCGGCGAGATCGCCGAGATCGAATCGGACAGCGACTTCTTCGAGTTGGGCGGCGATTCGCTGATGGCGGAATCGCTCATGGTGGCGATCGAGCAAGCGCTCGGCGTCATCCTGTCGCCCGCCGTCCTGCTTGAGGCGCCGACACCGGTGAAGCTGGCCGAAGCCGTCGAGCGCGAGCTCGGCCACGAGCGGCCGCGCTACCTTGTTTCAGTCCAGGAAGAAGGTTACCGGCTGCCGCTGTTCTGCGTGCACGGCATGAACGGGGCCTCGACCTTTCCGGCGCGGATCGCGGTCGTGGCGGGTCGCGACCGGCCAGTCTACGCGTTTCGCGCGGTCGGCCTGCAGCGGGGCGAGATCCCGAGAACCTCGGTGGAGGAGATCGCCGCCGGCTACGTGGCCGAGCTGAAGTGCGTGAGGCCAACCGGCCCTTACCTGATCTTCGGCCAGTGCGGACCGGCCTTCGTCGCCTACGAGATGGCTCAGCAACTCCTGCGGTCGGGTGACGCGGTGGCCGGCCTCATCCTCGGGGACCCCCCGGTTTCGACGGGCATCGCCTGGCTGGCGCGCGACCAGGCGACTCTCGGCGCCATCCAGGCGAAGGCCCGCAAGACGGCCGAGGCGGCGGCGCAACGAGCGAGAGACAACCCGGATCTCCCGGGTCCGGCGCGCACCAACATAGTCGGAAAATCGATTCTCGGCGCCGTCGGCGCCTACGTGCCGCGTCCGTTTCCGGGGGAAACCTTGGCCGTCTGCTCCAGTCGCCGAGCTGGGTTGCTCACCGACCCACGCCGTGGCCTGCCCTCTCTATTGCCGAGATTGACGCTCATTCGCGTCGGTCGCACTCACGACGATGTCTTCAAATCGAACGTGGCGACGACTCTGGCTGCAATAAAGGCGTTTGTCGACCGCGTCTCACCGATCTAGAATTCGGGCGCCCCGGTTCCATTGGCCACCGGCACAGCGATATGGCGGCTGGGTCGCGCAACGGTCGAACGTCGGCGCAGCTGTCGCCGGGCAATCCTGTCTCCACGGTGGTCCCTTCGGCCACCGCTTCGAAGCAAACCTCAGTCGCAACACCGGAAAGGGAGGCCGATCCATTGCGGAAAATCGACGTCTTCACCCACATCTACCCGAAGCCTTTCTACGACGCACTGATCCGGATCACCGGCAACCCGCGCAACATGACCTTGCGCGCGGCCAGCGTGCCGATGATGACCGATCTCAACCGGCGATTCGCGGTCATGGATATGTTCGAGGACTACCGTCAGATCCTCTCGCTCGCTTCGCCTCCGCTTGAAGCGCTCGGCACGCCCGATCAGGCGCTGGAGTTGTCCCGGATCGGCTCAGATTCCATGGCCGAGTTGTGCGATAAATACCCCGATCGCTTCCCGGGCTTCATCGCCAACCCGCCGATGAACAACCCCGACGCAATGGTCGTGGAGGCGAAGCGGGCGGTGGAGGACCTCGGCGCCCGCGGCTTCCAGATTTCCACCAACATCGACGGCAAGCCGCTCGACCGGCCGGAATTCGCGCCGATCTTCGCCTATGCGGCCGAGGCCGACGTGCCGGTGTGGACGCATCCGGCGCGGACGGAGGCGTTTGCCGACTACGAGAGCGAAGACAGGTCGGAGTACGAAATCTGGTGGACGTTCGGCTGGCCCTACGAAACGTCAGCGATGATGGCGCGGCTGGTCTTCTCCAAGACCTTCGACCGGCTCCCCAACCTCAAGATCATCACCCACCACGCCGGAGGCATGGTGCCGTTCTTCGAAGGCCGGGTTGGCGCCGGGTGGGATCAGCTCGGCGCGCGCACCTCGGACCGCAATTTGCGACCGATCCTCAGTGAGTTGAAACGACCCCACGTCGACTATTTCAAGGGCTTCTATGCCGACACCGCAACGTTCGGATCACGGAGGGCGATCGAGCACGCGATCGAGTTCTTCGGGGTAGACCACGTGCTGTTCGCCTCCGACGCGCCGTTCGACCCGGAAGGTGGGCCCATGTACATCCGTGAGACGATCAAGATTCTCGACGCCCTTGACGTGAGCGAGGAGGATCGCGGCAAGCTCTATCACGGCAACGCGGAACGGCTGCTGAAGCTGCCGCCGTAGGGCCGGGGCGGACGGCGCGACACCTGGAGCAAGCTATGCTGTCGACAGCCGAGCGTCTGCTTGAACGCATGAAGGCGCTCGGGGTCGACTATGTGTTCGGCAACGCCGGAACCGACTTCCCGCCGATCATCGAGGCGTTCGCGCGGGCCGCCGGAACCGGCGCCGATCTCCCCTCACCCATCGTCGTCGCCCACGAGACCGCGGCGGTCGGCATGGCGCACGGGTTCTACCTGGCGACCGGGCGGGCGCAGTGCGTGATGGTGCACGTCAATGTCGGCCTCGCCAATGCGGCGATGGGCATTCTCAATGCGGCGGCGGACAACGTCGCGATCCTCATATGCTCGGGGCGGACGCCAATCACCGAGCACGGCCGCCACGGCAGCCGGTCGCGGCCGATCCATTGGGGCCAGGAGATGCGCGACCAGGGGGCGATGGTGCGCGAGGCCGTCAAGTGGGACTACGAGCTCCGCTATCCCGAGCAAGGAGGGTTCGTCGTCGAGCGGGCGCTCGCCATCGCCGGCAGCGATCCCCCCGGGCCGGTCTACCTCAGCTTGCCGCGCGAGGTCCTGGCCGAAACGACCTCGCCGCCACCGGTGACCACCCGGCAACGTCCGGTCAAGGCTGGTGCACCGAGGGCGGAAGCGGTGGGTGCGGCGGTCGAGATCATCCGGCGGGCGGCGAGCCCTGTCATCATCGCCCAGCGGCCGCCGGCGCCGGGCAACTGGGAGGCCCTCGCGACGCTGGCGGATCGTTTCGCCATCCCGGTCGTTGATTTCTGGGCGACGCGCAGCGTCATCGGCACCGACCACCCGATGTACGTCGGCGGCGATCCGGCCGCCTGGCTCGCCGACGCCGACGCGGTCATCACGGTCGAGGCGATGGTGCCGTGGCTCGCCAATGCCGGGAGCGTCGGTTCGAGCCCCAAGGTGATAGCGGTTGGTGTCGATCCCTTGTTCCAGCGCGTCCCAGCCAGGAGTTTCCCGGTTGACGTGGCGCTCGCCGGAGACCCGGCGCTGACGCTCGCCGCGCTCGCCGACGGCCTCAGAGTTCACGAGCAGGAAGGCCGCGACGCCATCCTACGCCGGCGTCAGGCGGTCGCCCAACGCCGCCACATCGCCCGGTCGCTCGCGGCCGAACGGGCCGCCAAGGGAGCCGGCGCGCCGATGAGCCGCGCCTGGCTCAGCCGATGCTTGTCAGAAGCCAAGGCTGAAACGGCGGCCGTGTTCAACGAGCTCGGATGTGACCCTTCGGTGATGCGCTTCGAGAGACCCGATACGTACTTCTCGGCGCCGCTCTCGGGCGGGCTCGGCTGGGCGCTGCCGGCGGCCCTCGGCTACCAGCTTGCCGACCGCGATCGGGAGGTGATCGCCTGCGTCGGCGACGGCTCCTACATCTTCGCCAATCCCCTCGCCTGCCATCTGGTCGCCATGGCGAACCACCTGCCGGTTCTGACAGTGGTCGTCAACAACGGCCTTTGGCAGGCGGTAAGACGGGCGACGCTCGCCATGTACCCGGACGGCAACGCCGCCCGCGCCAACGTCATGCCATTCACCGAGCTCACACCGGGGCTCGACTATGCGGCGATCGCCAGAGCTCACGGTTGCTTTGGCGAGCGGGTCGCGGACGGCGCGGCGCTGCCGGAGGTCATCGACCGGGCGCTCAAGATCGTGCGCAAGGAACGGAGCCCGGCGCTGATCGATGCGATCATCGCGCCGGACTGAGCGGTAGCGCGTCAGGCTCGCCCGCGGACGCCCGCGGCAACCGCCGTCGGGCGATCACCTCGCGGGCGGTCAGAAAGACGCCGAGCGCGGCGCCGAACACGCCGACCCAGACCGCCAGGTCGAACACGCTGGGCGGGGTCAGGGCCAGCAGCCCGGCAACGGCGAAGAGAAGACGCATCACCGGCGTCAAGGCACGGGTGAAGTAGCCGGCGATGGCGATCGAGACGAGCCAGACGCCGAGGACGGCCGTGACGATGGCGCCGACGATGGACAGCGGTTCGCCGATCAAGAGCAGGGCCGGCGAGGCGACGAACAGAAACGGGACGACATACGCTGTCCAGCCGAAGCGCATCGCCGCGAAGCCGGTGCGCATCGGGTCGGCCTTGGCGATGCCCGCCGCGGCAAACGCCGCAAGCGCGACCGGCGGCGTGATCATCGACATCATGCCGAAGTAGAGGACATAGAGGTGGGCGGCGATCGGCTCGACGCCGACCTCGACCAGGGCCGGGACGATCAGCGTGGCGAGCAGGACATAGACGCCGAGGGTCGGCAGCCCCATCCCCAGCACGATGCAGGCAAACGCGGCGATGAGGAGAAGGGCGAACTCGTTGCCGGCGCCGATCTGGACCAGACCGTAGGTCATGTTGAAGCTCAGCCCGGTGATGTTGAGCACCGCGATGACCATGCCGGCGGCGGCGGAGATGAGGACGATCTCGATAGTAGAGATGCCCGCCTCGACAACCGCGCGGAGGAGATCGGAAACGCGCGGACGAACCCCCTGATAGCCGAACAGGAGCCCGGTCGTTGCAACGGTGGCCGCGGCCAGCAGGGCGGCGCGCTCCGGTTGCCAGTTCAGGCCGAACATGGCGTAGATCAGGAGCGCGAAGGCTAGCCCGAAGTGCCAGCCGCCGAGGACCTGCCGGGCCTTCGGGATCTCGCGCGGCTGAAGGCCGGTCAACCGCATGCGAGCCGCCTCCAGGTCCGCCTGAATGAACAGGGCGACGTAGTAGAGAACTCCCGGCACCAGCGCGGCGAGAGCCACGGTCGAATAAGAGACCTCGAGAAACTCGGCCATCAGGAAGGCGGCGGCGCCCATGATCGGCGGCATCAACTGGCCGCCGGTCGAGGCCACGGCCTCGATCGCGGCCGCCCGATGGGCCGGGTAGCCGGCGCGCTTGATCATCGGGATGGTCAGAACGCCGTCGGCGACCACGTTGGCCACGGCGGAGCCGGAAATCGTCCCGAACAAGGCCGAGGCGACAACCGCAATCTTCATCGCGCCGCCGCGGAAGCGGCCCATGGAGACGAGGGCGACGTCGGTGAAAAAGCGCGCGCCGCCGGTCGCCGATAGGACCGCACCGAAGAAGATGAAGGCGACGACGATGGTGGCGGCGACGGACAACGGAACGCCAAGGATGCCGTTGCTGTCGAGGGCGAAGTAGGAGGCGAGCGTGCGCCAGTCCTGGGTCCGAGCGGAAAGGCGGCCGGGAAGCACATCGCCGAGAAGGGCGTAGGCAATGAAGGTGAGAACGATGACGACCAAAGCCCAGCCGGCCGCCCGGCGCAACGCTTCAAGTAGCAGAACGATGACGATGACGGCGGGAATCCAGGCGTCCGGCGGGCCGAAGAAGACCTGGTTCACCAACTGCGGATAGCGCGCGGCGAAATAGCCGGCGGCGGCAAGGCCGAGGACGGCGGCGGCCGCGTCGTACCACGGCACGCTGTCGCGTCTCGTCCCGCGGCGGGCCGGAAAGGCGAGGTAGGCGATCGCCAGGGTCAGCGCGAGGGCAGCCGCGAAGAACTGGGCCGGGTAGAGGCCACCGGGAATGTAGCGCTGGATGCCGAGCGCCCAACTGCCGGCGCCAAGTGTCAGCAGAACGGCAAAGGCTTTGGCGACACGGTTAGGCGAGGAGCGGCGCGCGTCGCCGCCCCTCTCGCCCGCTCCCTCAGTGTCGGCCACGAGCGGCGACTATTTCCAGAGACCAATCTCCTTGTAGTACTTGATGGCGCCCGGATGATATTCGCCCGGCGCGGTGTCGCCGACCATGTCGGCATCGGGATTGAACGGACCGAACGGGGCGAAGGTCCCGGCCAGCGACTTCTTGCTGTCGTGGATCACCTTGGCGAGTTGATAGACCACGTCGTCGGCGATGTCCTTGTTGGTGAAGACGATCTGCGGATAGGCGATAAACCAGTCCTCGGCGAGAACGCCCGGCGACGCTGGGCCCGGTTTCATCTTGACCGGATAGCCGACCGGCCAGTGCTGCTTGATCGCGGCGGCCGCCTCGGGAGTGTTGGCGATCGGCAGCGCCCTCAGGCCACCGACGGCGGCATCGGCCTCGCGCACCTTGCCGGCGCCGTGGGCGAAGATGAAGCCGACCGACTCGCCAGCGATGAAGGCGTCGGCCCCGGCGATAACGCTGGGAACCTGCACCGACTGCATGTCGGCCCGCGTCAGCCCGACGGTCGCGTAGATCGCGTCGAGCTGCGGTAGGATGGTGTTCTGGGCAGTAAAGCCGTCGACCATCGGTTTGCCCTTGAGGTCGGCGATCGACATGATGTCCGAGTCTTTGCGGACGAAGATCGCCTCCTTGAGCGGCATGATCATGCCGACCACCCTGAGGTTTGGGTTGGGCTTGCCATCGAACCAAGCCTTGCCCTCGAGCGCGTAGTTGAATTCCTGCAAGTTGCCGACGCCGAACTCGATGTCGCCGGCGTTGACGATGAACAGATACTGGTTGGGACTGGTCGCCGGTTGGATGGTGGTGTTGAGGCCGGCGTCATTGGCCGCCTTGGCGATGGCCGAGCCGATATTGTGGAAGTTCGAGCCGGGGCTGGAGGTGGCGATGCCGACCGTCTGGGCCTGACTCGCTGCGGTGAGGGCGATGGTCAGGCCCGCCGCGACGGCAAATCTCGTGAATCTCATGGCGCGTCTCCCCTCTTCGATGGTGCCTCAGCGGCACTTTCCGATGCGCACTCGTCGCTGTCAAACCCGGACCCCCCGCCCTGGATCGTCCGCGAGAGGCGGAGCCCTAGTCCCTCCTGCGGCGAACCCGCAGCCACGGCCGCGAACCGGCTGGTACCTCGGCGTCCCGGTCGAGCGCCGGCTGGAGGTAGTGCGGCACCTCCGGCCATTCGCCCATCTCGAACGCCCTTATGAGAATCGGATTGTCGGTCAGGAAGGCATCGAAGCCGACCCGCATCATCAATGGCACTTGGTCAATGATGTAGGCACCGACGGCGCGGATCTCGCCGGCGTAGCCGTCGCGCTCGCGCAGGAGGCGGGCGATGGAAAAGGCGCGGCCGTCGCCATACTTGGGGAAGCTGACGGCGACCACCGGGAATCGCGCCAGATCGCCGACGACCTCGTTCCAGGCGGTGCCGGGAGCGATGAGAAGGCCGAGGGCAACGTTGCGATCGGCAAGCGTGACGCGATCCCGCCGCCAACGCTCGACGCCGACCAAGCACTTTCCCTCCGGCAGCAGCGCGTCGTCCTCGACGATCGGCCAATCGTCGGCAAGGAACCGTCCATCTTTCCAGAGCGGCATCGTTGCGTCCGCCCATGCCGTCAGATACCGCTGCCATCGATCTCAAGAGCACTGTGGATGCCGCATTCGGTCTTGTCGAGGCCACGCCAGCGCCCGGCGCGAACGTCCTCCCCGGGAACGACGCGCGTGGTGCAAGGAATGCAGCCGATCGACAGGTAGCCCTTGGCCACTAGGGGATGCTGCGGCAGGTCGTGGCGCTCGGCATAGCCGGCAAGATCGGCCGCCGACCAGGCGGCGAGCGGATTGACCTTGATGCGGCCGGCTTCGGTTTCGAACACCGGCAGGTCGGAGCGTACAGAATTCTGGAACCGCTTGCGTCCGGTCAGCCACGCGTCGAAGCCCTTTAGCGCCCGCTGGAGCGGCTCGGTCTTGCGGATGCGGCAGCAGAGATCGGGGTTGGTCATCCACAGTGCGCGATGCGGATCCTTGTCGGCGAGGCGGGCCGAGTCGGGGGCAACGGTGCGGAGGTCTTCGAGCCCCAAGAGCGCGGTCAGCCTGGTTCGGTACTCCAAGGTCTCGGCGAAGAGACGGCCGGTGTCGAGAAAGATCACCGGGACGGACCGGTCGACTTGCGAGAGAAGATGGAGCAGGACCGCCGACTCCGCGCCGAAGCTCGAGACGAGGGCGATCCGCTGGGGATAGAGCTCGTCCACCACGAGCGCGACGAGCGAGCGAGCGTCGAGCCCGGCGTAGCGGGCGTTGAGAGCGGCGGCCTCAGCGGCGCTGCCGTTCTGCGGATCGACGGCCAGTGCAAGGGCGTCAAGCGGCGCCATAGAGCGCCTCCTTGAATGGCGCCGGGCCGACCCGGCGGTAGGCGGCGAGGAAGCTCTCGTCGCGGCCGTCGCGGACCTTGAGATAGGTCTCGACCACCGTCTCGACCGCGTCGATCACCGCCTCGGAGGAGAATCCCGGGCCGATGATCTCGCCGAGCGATGCGGTCTCGTCGCCGGAGCCGCCGAGGCTGATCTGGTAGAACTCCTCGCCCTTCTTCTCGACGCCGAGGATACCGATGTGGCCGACGTGGTGGTGGCCGCAGGCGTTGATGCAACCCGAAATCTTGATCTTGAGGTCCCCGACCAGCTTCTGGCGCCGATGATCGGCGAAGCGCTCGGAAATACGCTGGGCGATCGGGATCGACCGGGCGTTGGCCAGCGCGCAGTAGTCGAGGCCGGGACAGGCGATGATGTCGGTGACGAGGCCGGCATTGGGGGTGGCGAGCCCGGCGCCGGCGAGGGCGGCGTGGATCGCCGGCAGGTCGTCGAGAGCGACGTGCGGCAGCACCAGATTCTGCTCGTGGCTGACGCGAGCCTCCCCCTGGCTGAAGCGCTCGGCAAGGTCGGCGACCAGCTCCATCTGGTCGGCGGTCATGTCGCCCGGGGTTCCGCCGATCGGCTTTAGCGACACGGTGACGATGACATGGCCGCCGACGCGATGGGGGAAGGTGTTCTGATCGACCCAGGCGTCGAGCGCCGGGTCGTCGCCGCGGGCCCGATCGAGAACTGTGCTCGTCGCGGGGCGCGGCGCAAGATCGGGCGCCGCAAAGTAGTCCTCGATCCGGCAAACTTCTTCGTCGGGCAACGCCAGCGCGCCGTGGCGGATGCGGCCCCACTCCTCCTCGACCTGGCGCTTGATCTCGTCGGCTCCGGCTTCGTGGACGAGGATCTTGATGCGCGCCTTGTATTTGTTGTCGCGGCGACCGAAGAGATTGTAAACGCGCAGGACCGCCTCGGTGTAGGAGAGCAGGTCGGCGACGGGCAGGAAATCGTTGATCTTGTGGCCGATCATCGGCGTGCGGCCGAGACCGCCGCCGACGTAGTAGGCGAAGCCGAGGTTGCCCTCCTCGTCACGTACGGCATGCAGGCCGATATCGTGGACTTGGATGGCGGCGCGGTCGCGCTCGGAGCCGGTGACCGCGATCTTGAACTTGCGTGGCAGGAAGATGAACTCCGGGTGGAGCGACGACCACTGTCGCAAGATCTCGGCATAGGGCCGCGGATCGACGACCTCGTCGGTCGCGGCGCCGGCGTAGTGGTCGGCGGTGACGTTGCGGATGCAGTTGCCCGACGTCTGGATGGCGTGCATCTCGACCGAGGCGAGATGCCCGAGGATATCCGGGATGTCCTTCAGCGCCGGCCAGTGGAACTGAAGGTTCTGTCGGGTGGTGAAGTGGCCGTAACCGCGGTCATACTTGCGGGCGATGAGGGCGAGCACGCGGAGCTGCGCCGGATTGAGCGTGCCGTAGGGGATGGCGATTCTCAGCATGTAGGCGTGGAGCTGGAGGTAGACTCCATTCATCAGCCGGAGCGGCTTGAATTCCTCCTCGGTCAGCTCGCCGGAGAGACGTCGTTCGACCTGGCCGCGGAACTGGGCGGCCCGTTCGGTCACGAAAGCCCGGTCGAACTCGTCATAACGATACATTTGCCTGCTTCCCGGTCGGGCCTACGGCCCTCCTCGTCTCCTATCTGTCATCCCTGTCGCGCCGGAGCCTGTCCTCGGGTCCGCCTGCGGCGGAACCGGGGGTGCACCTCACCTCTTGCTCGTCACGTGCCCGCGAGCTTCGCCCGTTCGGCGTCGCCGTAGGCGACCGTCGGGCCACGGTCGGCCCTGATCCGTTCGCGGAGCCTGACCGGCGCGGGAACTCCGTCGGTCACGGTCACATCGATCGGATACGGTTCGACGATCACGCGGGCGTCGTGCTGAGCCTTGGCGTGGGCGGTGGCGGCGTCGAGTTCGGAGCCGTCCTCCAGGACGCGGGCCTCTGCGATCAGATGCGTCCAGCCGCCGTCGCGATCGAGGAACACGACCAGACCGTCGCCGAGGTCGTTGGCGGTGATCACCTTGGCGGGACCTTCCTTGGCGGCCTTGAACATCGCATCGGCCCCTCAAGCGACCGCAAGGTCGGCGAGCGGCGCCGGCGCTTCGGCGACATTGCCTTCGGCGACGACGTCGCCGATCAGAATGAGCACAGGCCCGGAGAGCGTCGCGTTCTCCGCGATCCTGCCCAATTCGTCGAGGCGGCCGGCGTAGGCGCGTCGGTCTCCGCGCGAGGCGTTCTCGATGACGGCGACCGGCGTCGAGGCGTTGAGGCCGGCGGCGATCAGCCGATCGGCGACCTTGGCGGCGACCGTGCGTCCCATGTAGACGGCGACGGTCGCGCCACTGAGGGCAAGCCCGGCCCAGCCGGGCAACGTCTCGCCGTCGGCGTCGTGGCCGGTGGCGCACACCAGCGCCGAG
>JBBDMC010000211.1:0-10560 GCA_040878485.1 Bauldia sp.
CGCCAAGGCCGCCGCCGACGACAGCGCCGCCGGCGCTCCTGGTCGTCACCGCGCCGAGCGCCGCGCCGGTGGCGCCGCCGATGACGGCGCCCTTGGTCGTCTTCGGGGTCCAGGTGCAACCCGACAGGGTGGAGAGAGCGAGCACCCCGGCGAGTGCGACGACGGTGGTCCTTGTCATCCGAATCCTCCATCGCTGCCGCGCCAAATCGCCCGCGCCATGCCCGGCCGCGGCGAATCCGCCAATGATGAACGCAACGACGAAGCCAACACTGCCCCAGCGGGCGAACGCGGTTGGGAGCCCCCCAGCCCCCCGGGCGCGCTCAGGCTTCTACGGCGAGGCCGGCGTGGCCGACGCGATCGCGGCACCGGCGGCAGCGCCGATGCCGGCGCCGACGACGAGTCCACCGACGGATCCGGTCGCGACACCGCCGATCACGCCGCCGGCGACGCCGCCGATGATGGCGGCTCGGACGATCCGATCGGGCGGCGCGGCGTATTGCGAGCAGCCGGCGAGGGTGGTGCCGACCACCGCGAGTACAGCAAGCTTCTTCATGCCCCTCCTCCTGTCCGGCTCCTGTCCGGATGTTGGATTCTCTAGCACGTCGCCGGCAAGATATGTGTGACCCAAATGTCACGTTGCCGAGGCGGCGCGCGGGTGCGGGCGCGAGGAGCCGAGGCGGCGCTTGATCTCGGCCGCCGTCGTCACCGCTAGCCCGGCGAGCAGCACCCACCAGGCGGGGCGGACCTGATAGGCGAAATCGAGATTGGCGAGAATCACCCGGGTGAAGGGGATGCCGGTTCTGACGAAGCCGTACCAGAGGGCTTCGGCAAGCGCGGTCAGCAGCGCCGCGGCAAGCGACAGGACGGCGAGCGGCACGAGGCCCTGCTTGTAGCCGAAGCGGGCCATGATCCGGTAGCCCATCAGCCAGAAGAAGAAGCCGGACATCAGCACTGGCTGGGTCACGTCGGCCTTGGCCTGCATGTAATAGTGGAGGAGGCCGAGGCCGCCGATCACATAGACGATTCGATGAAGGCGGTTCCACCTGACGGCGCCTAGGCGCCTGACCATGGCGTCGGTCGAGGTGACGCCCAGCGCCACCAGGCCGAGGATAGCGGTGAAGCCGATGGTGAGATAGATCCGCAGGACGATCTCCTGGGCGACGAACACCAGGTTCCACTTCGAATCGATGATGAAGAAAGTGAAATGGGTGAGGATGTAAAAGAGCGCGGTGAGGCCGAGGATGCGCCGGACCTGGATGAGCTTCGACCACTCGAACAGGCGCCGGGCCGGGGTGACGGCAAGGGTGATGAGCAGGAAATAGATCGTCCAGTCGCCGAGCTTGTGGATCGCCTCGATGAGCGGCCGCGGGCCGAGGCCGATGAACAGCGTACGGTAGAGAAGCCACAGCGCCGGCAGGCTGACGAGCACAAGCGTCGTCGCCTTCAGCGGCGCAAAGCGGCCGGCCTTGTCGTTCCACGGCACTCGCGCCGCAATGGTCTTGGTCGGGGCCACGGTTGGTCTTCCGGCGCGATCGATATCGGCAGGTGAGGTCGCCGCCGCAACGCCTATACCGGCAGCAGCCTATCACCGGCACGTCACTTGTTCGTCAGGGGCAGGTGAGCCAAGGCGCGGCCCTCAGTGGGACGATGGGCGGAGGAGTGGGATTCGATGGGACCTTGGCGCGGGTGGCGCATCTGAAATCAAGCAATCGCATGGAGTTTGTTGACCATCCCACGAAATGCCCACTAGAAAAGTGGGACCGATTGTGGTTGACAAACACTCCAGCCGGCTCTCATTCGAAGGCGTCGGGAGGAACCATGCGCACGGACGAGCTGCTGAAGGAGGTCGGCGGCTACTGCCGCGAGGCAGGTCTCGCCGAATCGACCTTCGGACGCTTGGCCGTCAACGACGGCAAGTTCGTCTCGCGCCTGCGCGACGGCGGCCGCATCACGCCGCGGACGCTCGATCGGGTGCGCGCCTACATCGCCGCCCACCCGGCCCACGGCGCCAACTCGGTCCTGAGGCGCGGGCGAGGCGACCCTCGCCTGGGGATGAACGCGACCGCTGGGCAGGCGCCGGCGAGCGAGCTTGGACCCAGACGCAACTTCCGCTTCTTCGACAATCGTCAGAAGTACCTTCTGTTCGTCACCACCTGCGGCGAGAAGTCGGTGGTCGCCAGACGGGTGGCGGAGGAACTCGGCAACATCAAGCCGCGGCCGCCGGCGCTCAGGCTGTTCGACGCCGGCATGGGCGACGGAACCGTGCTCGCCCGGGTGATGCGAGCGATGCACGCGCGGTTCCCGACGTTGCCGTTCTACGTCGTCGGCAAGGAGATTAGCGTCGAAGACCTCCGCCTGTCGCTCGATAAGCTGCCCGACCGCTTCTACGAGCATCCGGCGACGGTGGTCGTCTTCACCAACATGTTCTACTCCGAGGCGCCGTGGCTGCGGGTCAGCTCGCCCGGCGCCGCCGCCAGCATGATCTGGCACGAGGTGGGGCTCAACGGAGATGCCGCCCACCACTTCGAAGAACAGATCGCCGGCCTGCAACCGTTCCTCGCCCGCAACTGGACGACGACGGCGAGCGCCAAGACCGGCAACCCGGTCTACGACCGGCCGGTGGCGCTGGTGCTCTACCGCCAGGACCACCGCTTCCTGCTCGATCCGGTGATTCCGCGTCTCGGCCGGGCGGAAGCCGACTTCGACCTGGTGATCGCGTCGCAGCCCTACCGGGCGCGGGTGCCGGCCGAGTTCAAGGCCAAGCGCGTCATCGCGCCGCTCGCCCGCTCGCTCGGCCCCGGCGGCCGGCTGATCGCCATCCACTCGCACGGCCACGATCCGGGCATGGAGATCATCAGCCGCATCTGGCCGGACGAGGAGCCTTTCCGCTCCGGGCGCCACGCCGTGCTCGACGCGGTCAAGCGCGAGCTGGGGCCGGCCCGCTACGGCTACAACTTCAACGCCTTCTCCGACGGCCGCTCGATCTTCCGCTACGACATGCACACGCTACCCAACGAGGTCGCCGACCAGATCGGCACCTCGACCCTGTTCGCGGCGTGGAACGCGGCCATCTATGTCGCCCAGATCGAGGACGAGCGGCTCGACGAGGTGGTGAGGACCGGGGCCTACATCGAGGCGACCCGCGAGGTGCTGAAAAAGCACGGCGGCCTATGGTTCCTCGACGAATCCTACGTCATCTCGCGGCGGCGGACGTGACGGCGATGACGGCGACCGGCGCGCCGCGCGACTTCACGGTCCGGCTGATCGAACTGCTCACCGCCGCCTCGATCGAGATCCCGGCAAAGCCGGCGCTGGTCGAAACGCTGCGCGGCGCCTTCGATCCCGGAACCGAGGTCTTCGTCAACCTGCCGCCGAACGGCGACACCGGCGCCGTCGTGGCGACGGCCGTAGCCCTCAGGCGGGCCGGCTTTCATCCGGTGGCGCACGTCGCGGCCCGCAATCTGGCGAGCGCCGCCGAACTCGGCAACTACCTTTCTCGTCTGGTCGGCGACGCAGGCGCCGACCGCGCCCTGCTCATCGCCGGCGACCGGCGGCCGTCGGCCGGACCGCTCGCCTCGGTGGCCGACCTCATGGCGACCGGCAGGATCGAGGCCTCGGGGCTTGGCGCCGTCGGCTTCGCCGGCCATCCGGAGGGCCTGCCGTTCGCCGAGCCCACGGCGCTGAGCCAAGCCCTGGTCGCCAAGTGCGCCGGGGCCCGCAAGGCCGGCCTGGCGCCGTTCATCGTTACCCAATTTTGCTTCGAGGCGCGGCCGATCCTCGACTTCCTCGCCGAGCTCGACCGGCTCGGGATCGAGGCGCCGGTCAGGGTCGGCGTCGCGGCGCCGGCAAGCCTGGCGACGCTGGTCAAGTTCGCGGTGCGCTGCGGGGTCGGCAATTCGCTGCGCACGCTCAGAGCGCAACCCAAGACCGTCGGGCGGCTGATCGGCGAGGCCGGCCCCGAGGACGTCCTTCACGATCTGGCGGTCGGTCTGGCGCTAGTGCCCCGCGACCGCGTCACCGGCATCCACTTCTACGCCTTCGGCGGTGTCGCCAAAGCGGCCGAGTGGATCGAGATGACGTTGGCGCGCCTCTACAGCGCCATCAGCCGGACGGCGTCCGGCTGATCGGCAAGCGGCGTTACCACGATGGTCCGGTCGTGCCGGACGCCTTCTTCAGTACGCCCATGATCCTCAGGATCCGGATGGCAATGGCCGCCGATGCCGCCGCCAAGCCCAGAGCCCACCAGAAGCCGGCGCCCATTCGCCCTGATCCTGCCATTTGCGGGTCTGGCGATCGTGCTTGCCGCAACCTCACCGAGCATCCGTCGCCGGCCGCAGCCGCAGCCGCGTCCTAGCCTTCGGGCAGCGCCTCGATCGCGGTCAGCTGGGGCCTCCGGCGGCCGGCAGGCCGGCCGCGGGACCGAACTTTGCTCCATACCGGCATTCTTGTAGCATGTGATTCTAGGAGGAGCGGCCGCCCGGCGGCGCAAGGGCGGGGCGCCGTCTCTAGAAGGGGGTCGATGGACGCGCTTCTCGCGCCCGACGAGACGCCGACGGTTGATATTCGCGAAGGTGGAGGTCCCTTCGTCGTCGTTTGCGAACACGCCTCGAACCGGCTCCCCCGTGCCCTCGGAAGCCTTGGCCTCGGACTGCTCGAACTCGCCAGTCACGTCGCCTGGGATCCCGGCGCGGCCGACCTCGCGGAGGGCCTGGCGCGCCGGCTCGACGCAGCTCTCGTGCTGCAGCGCTATTCGCGCCTCGCCGTCGACTGCAACCGTGATCCGGCCTTGCCGGATGCGTTCTGCACGCTCTCCGAGAACACCCGGGTGCCCGGCAACGTCGGCTTGTCAGACGAACAAAAGGCGAGTCGGATCGACGCGTTGTGGGCACCTTTTCACGCGGCAATCGAACGCCTGGTCGAGGGGCGCAAGGCGCGTCGGCGACCGACGGCGTTGATCACCGTCCATTCGTTCACGCCGGTCTACCGGGGCGTGGCGAGGCCCTGGCACGTGGGCATCATTTCGACCAGAGAAAGGCGCTTCTCGGACGTGGTGCTCGCCGAACTGCGTCGCGACCGTGCACTGACGGTCGGCGACAATCAGCCATACTCCGCCAAGGACAACGTCGACTACACCATTCGCCGTCACGGCCGCGACCGCGGTCTGCCGCATGTGATGATCGAGGTCAGGAACGACCTCTTGGTCTCCGAGAATGGAGTGAAGGAATGGGTGGCGCGCCTGGCGGGCGCGCTCGAAGAACTCGTTCCCGCAGCGGGCATGACATCGCCGCCCATCGCCCCGGAGCAGGAGGCGGCTGCGACGTGAGACAGGCGTATGCCTAGGCCAATCGAGCTCTTCGTCAGGTACGTCGACGCGATGAACCGGCGCATCGGCCGCATCGCGATGAACCTGCTGTTTGTCCTGGCCGCGCTGCTGTTGTCGTCGACGGTCACCAGGCTGCTGCTGGGGGCGCCGATCAACTGGGCGCTGGAGATGTCGCAGTTCGTCCTGTCTGCCTACTACCTGCTCGGCGGTGCATACGCCATTCAGCTCGACTCCCATGTGCGGATGGACATCTTCTACAGCCGCCTGTCACCACCGAAGCGGGCTCTGACCGACGCGATCACGATCCTCTTCGTGATCTTCTATCTGGTTGTCCTGTTCGCCGGCGGCATCTCATCCACCAACTACGCGATCGTCTACAAGCAGCAGAACTATTCGGCGTGGGCGCCGCTGCTCTGGCCGATCAAGGTCGTCATGACGATCGGCGTCTTCCTGATGCTGCTGCAGGCGATCTCGACCTTCTTCAAGGACCTCGCCGCCGCCCGCGGGAAGCCGATCGCATGAGTTCCGAACTCATCACGCTCTTCATGTTCGCCACGATGATGGCACTGCTCATGACAGGGCAGCGGGTATTCGGCGTGATCGGATTCGTGGGCAGTGCCGCTGCGCTCTGGCTGTGGGGCGAGGGCGCCTTCGAAATGCCGTTCAACGCCAGCTTTCAGGTGCTGAACTGGTATCCGCTGATCACCGCGCCGTTCTTCATCTTCATGGGCTACATGCTGTCCGAGTCCGGCATGGCCAACAACCTTTACCGGATGTTCCACGTCTGGTTCGGCCCGGTGCAGGGAGGCCTTGCCCTTGGCACCGTCGCTCTCATGGTGCTGATCGCGGCGATGAACGGCCTCAGCGTCGCCGGCATGGCAATCGGAGCGACGATCGCGCTGCCGGAATTGCTGCGTCACGGCTACGACAAGCGCATGGTGACCGGGGTCATCCAGGGCGGCTCGTCGCTCGGCATCCTGATCCCGCCGAGCGTCGTGCTGGTGCTCTACGCGATGATCGCGCGCCAGCCGGTCCTGCAGCTCTGGCTTGCCGGCATATTCCCCGGCCTGATGATGGCGGCGATCTTCGCCATCTACATCTACGTCCGCTGCCGCATCAACCCGGAGCTCGGGCCGGCGCTGCCGGCAGAGGAGCGGGCGAGGATCACGTGGTTCGAGAGGTTCTTGCTGCTGCGCGAAGGTTTGATGCCGGTCGCCGTCTTCGGGATCATGATGGGCCTGTTCCTGACGGGCGTGACCAGCCTGGTCGAAAGCTCGGCCGTCGGAGCGTTGCTGGCGACGCTCGCCGCCGCCATCGAGCGCAAGCTGTCGTGGAAAGTGATCGAGGATACGACGCGCAAGACGCTGCTGATCAGCTGCATGTTTTTGTGGATCATCCTGGCGGCACTCTGCTTCTCGGCGGTCTACGACGGCCTCGGGGCGATCAAGGCGATCGAGAGCCTGCTGTTCAACAACTGGGATCTGAGCCCCTGGGCGATCCTCATCATCATGCTCTTGTCGTTCGTGGTGATGGGAACGTTCCTCGACGACACCGCAATGCTCGTGATCGTGGCCCCGCTCTATATCCCGCTCGTCATCAAGATGGGGTTCAATCCAATCTGGTTCGGCGTGCTTTACACGATGACCTGTCAGATTGCGTACATCACGCCACCCTTCGGCTACAATCTGTTCCTCATGCGCGCGCTAGCTCCGCCGGAGGTCACGCTCGTGGATATCTATCGATCCATTGTACCGTTTGCCGCCATGATGATGATCTCGGTGATCATCATCCTGGCGTTTCCGCAGATCGCATTGTGGCTGCCCAATTTGTACTCGGGGCGGTGAATTCCGGAGAATGGGAAGTCCGAAACCAACCCAGTGAAAGGGAGTCGGAAGATGAACAAGCCTCGCAAACTGAACAAACGGGAATTCCTGAAGAGTGCCGGGGTGGTGACAGCAACGGCGGCGACAAGCACGCTCGCCGCGCCCTACGTCAAGGCGCAGAACGCTCCCATCACCTGGCGCCTGCAGACCTATTCCGGCCCGGCGCTCGCCGATCACGTGATCAAGAACTCGATCGACGCGTTCAACAAAGCGGCGAACGGGGAAATGGTGATCGAGCTCTTCACCGCCGATCAGCTCGTGCCGCAGGGCGAATTGATCCGCGCCGTCCAGGCCGGCACTATCGATGCCGCTCAGACCGACGACGATTCGGCGGCCGCGCCGGTCGACGTCAGGGTGTTCGCCGCTTACTTCCCCTTTGCCTCGCGCTACTCGCTCGACGTGCCGGCGCTCTGGCACTGGTACGGGCCGAAGGAGATCTGGGAAGAGGCCTACGCCGAGATCGAGGGCGTGACGTGGCTCAGCACCGGATCCTGGGACCCATGCAACTTCTCGACGACCAAGCCGCTCCGCTCGCTCGAGGATCTCAAGGGCCTGCGCGTCTACACGTTCCCGACCGCCGGCCAGTTCCTGGCGCAATTCGGCGTGGTCCCGGTGACGCTGCCCTATGAGGACGTGACCCCCGCAATGCAGACCGGCGAGCTCGACGGCGTATGCTGGTCGGGCATCACCGAGGTGCACACGGTCGGCTGGTCGGAGGCGACGAAGTACTATCTGACGAACCCGATCTCGGGCGCGTGGGCGGGCTCCTACTTCGTCAATACCGAGAAGTGGAACGCTCTACCCGAGCATCTGCAGCAGCTTTACCGGATGTCCATCGACAGCTCGCACTACTACCGGCTCCACTGGTATTGGGCGGGCGAGGCCAACTACCGGAACTACGGCAAGCTCGAGCTCACGACGATCCCTGACGCGGAGTGGAAGGCGGTCGAGGACGCAGCGCATAGGCTCTGGGACGAAGTCGCAGCCCAAAGCCCGCGGAACGCCAGGGTCGTCGAGATCCTCAAGAAGTACAACGCCGACATGGTGAAGGCCGGCCCTCCCTACCGCTACGGCTAGGCGCGGCCGGCGTTTGATGTGAACAGGATCCGCATGGAGATCGTCCATGCGGATCCTGCCGAAACAAGAAGAAAATGTGAGTAGGAAGCGTCATGGCCGGCATGTTGACGATGAAGGAACTCGGCGCCGCGGTCGCCGGAGGCGAGATCGACACCGTCGTCGTCGCCTTCCCCGACATGCAGGGACGCCTCATCGGCAAGCGCATGCAGGCGGAATATTTCCTGGAATCCGCCCACGAAGAGACGCACGGCTGCGACTACCTGCTGGCCAACGACATCGACATGGAGCCGGTGCCCGGTTACGTCGCGGCCAACTGGGCAAAGGGCTACGGCGATTTCGTCATCAAACCGGACATGGCGACGTTCAGGCGCACCCCGTGGCTCCCGGGCACAGCGCTGGTGCTGGCCGACATCCTCGACCACCACACCCACGACGACGTGGCACACGCGCCGCGCGCCATCCTCAAGAGGCAGATCGCCCGCCTGAAGGCGACGAAGATGTCGGCGTTCTTCGCCTCGGAGCTCGAGTTCTACCTGTTCGACGAGACCTACGAGAGCGCCAACGACAAGGGCTACCGAGACCTCAAGACCGCCGGCCGCTACATCGAGGACTACCACGTCCTCCAGACCACCAAGGAAGAGACCGTGATGCGGGCGATCCGGCGCGGCCTCGAAGGCGCCGGCATCCCGGTGGAGAATTCCAAGGGCGAGTGGGGACCCGGTCAGGAGGAGATCAATGTCCGCTACGCCGAGGCGCTGACCATGGCCGACCGCCACGTCATCCTCAAGAACGCCTGCAAGGAGATCGCCCTCCTCAACGGCAAGGCGATCAGCTTCATGGCGAAGTGGCGCTACGACCTCGCCGGCTCCTCGGCCCACATCCACGCGTCGCTGTGGGACGCTGCGGCCAAGAAGCCGCTGTTCTTCGACGCACGAGCCGAGCACGGCATGTCGAAGCTGATGCGGAGCTACGTCGCCGGCCAGCTTGCCCACGCCCGCGAAATCACCTGGTTCCTGGCGCCGTACGTCAACTCGTACAAACGCTACCAGGTCGGCACCTTCGCGCCGACCAAGGCGATCTGGTCGATGGACAACCGCACGGCGGGGTTCCGTATGGTCGGGGAGGGGACCACGTCGATCCGCATCGAGTGCCGGATGGGCGGCGCCGACCTCAACCCCTATCTCGCCTTCGCGGCGCTGATCGCGGCGGGGCTTTCCGGCATCGAGCAGGGGCTAGAGCTTGAGCCGCCCTACGTCGGCGACGCCTACCAAGGCAAGCGGCTGCGCGAGATACCCAAGACGCTTCGCGAAGCAACCGAGCTGATGGCGAAGTCGAAGATGCTGCGCGCCGCCTTCGGCGAGGAGGTCGTCGACCACTACGTCCACACCGCCGAGTGGGAGCAGTTCGAATACGACCGCCGCATCACCGACTGGGAGCTGAAACGCGGGTTCGAGCGGTATTAACGGGGCGGTTGACAAAACGCGGTAACTGTTTAAGTTTAAGTGTGTCTCCAAAAAGGAGAAACACTATGAGTAAATACGAGGCTCTGCGCTCCTTTCTCCAAGCCCAGAAGTCCCAGCGGATTCCGATGACGTTCGCGGAAATCGAGGCGGTGCTCGGGTTTAAGCTGCCGAAGTCGCAGATGTATCCGGCCTGGTGGAGCAACAATGCAAGCAACAATGTCATGACCCGAGCCTGGTTGGCGGCGGGCTTCAAGACCGAACAGGTCGACATCGAAGGGCGCAAGCTGGTTTTCCGCCGCGTCGCGCCGTCGGGGATCGTCGACGGCGCGAGCGGGTTCGCCGAGGCGCCGGCGCCCGAACTGAAGCTGCCGCGCCGCCATCCGGCCTTCGGGTGGATGAAGGGCACGGTGACGATCGCCCCCGGCACGGACCTCACCGCGCCGGCCGATCCCGATTGGGCCGACATTGCTTGGGGGAAGGAGCCCTCGAACAAGCTGCAGGAAGATGACCGCTCGTGACGCCGTTGTTGTTGGACACGTGTGCGGCGATCTGGATCTCCGAGGACGCGGAACTGTCGGAGGCGGCGGTCGATGCGCTGGATAGATCGGGAGACGAGGGTAGGCCCGTTTTCGTTTCGCCGATGACTGCGTGGGAGATTGGCCTATTGGTCGCTCGCGGCCGGTTGGCCCTTCCTGCAAGCCCTGACGCTTGGTTCGACAGGCTCATGGAGGCGCCGCACTTTCGGCTTGCCGATTTGCCGCCCCGCGTTCTCATCGCTTCTGCGTTTCTTCCCGGCGCGGCGCCGCGCGACCCC
>JBBDMC010000212.1:0-10529 GCA_040878485.1 Bauldia sp.
CGGCTTCCGGCGAGGCGGCGAGCACGCCGATCTGCTGGCCCTCCTCCGGCGGCGAACCGTTGAGCTTGGTGAACTCGGTGCCGTTGACGTAGAACGTCGCGTCGCCGCCGACGGTGGTCACCCTCAATTCGTTGGAGCCGCCGTCGCCTGAGTTGGCGGTCGCCGCATCCTGCCACTTGACCTGCGCCAGCCATTTGCCGCGCTGGCGCCGCCACACCGACGCCTTGCCGTTCGGCGCGATCTCGAAGACGTAGAAGTTGTTGACGTCGTCGTACCAGAAGATGACCCCGGCCTTGGCATCGGCGGGCTCGACGGCGGTGACGGTGGTCACCGTCACGCACATGTCGACGTCGTCGTAGAGCCCGGCCGCGTTGGCCGCCCAGGCGTAGGTACCCGACGACGGAGCGAGCACCATCTGGCCGCCCTCGACCCGGATGGCGGCGTCTTCCTCGCCCCAGGTCGGCCTGAACTGGTCGAACTTGTCCTCAAACAACACCTCGAGGCCGGGGCATACCGCGCCGGCAACCCCGGCCGACGCCAGGATCATGGCAAGGGTCAGTCCGGCCCGCAGCAAGCGCATCCTCAGACTCCACCACAGCGGCATCGCCCTTTCTCCGGGCGCGGCCCGCATTTATGCCCAAAGCGGACTGGTGCTTCAACGAACACCTTGAGCGCCCTGCACCCGGCATGCCAGTCATGCGGGCGAACCTGGAGCGCGACCGCATGACCGGGACCGCCGGCACCTGGGACTTCTGGATCGACCGCGGCGGCACGTTCACCGACGTGGGCGGCCGTCGCCCCGACGGCCGCATCGAGACCGTCAAGCTCCTTTCCGAGGACGGCTCCGCCAACCGCGACCCCACCGTCGCCGGCATCCGCAAGCTGCTCGGCATCGCCGGCGACACGCCGATCCCACCCGGCCTGATCGCCTCGGTCAAGATGGGCACCACCGTCGCCACCAATGCGCTGCTCGAGCGCCAGGGCGAGCCCACGCTCCTGCTCATCACCGGCGGCTTCGGCGACGCGCTCGCCATCGGCTACCAGGCGCGCCGGGACATCTTCGCCAAGCGGATCGTCAAGCCGCAGATGCTCTACGAGCGCGTCGCCGAGGTGGCGGAGCGCGTGCGCGCCGACGGAACGGTCGAGCTCAGCCCCGACCTCGCCGCTGTCCGCGACGATCTCCAGGCCGCCTGGGAGCTGGGCATCCGCTCGGTCGCCGTCGTCTTCATGCACGCCTGGAAATATCCCGCGCACGAGCGCGCCGTCGCCGCGCTTGCCCGTGACATGGGTTTCCCCCAGGTCTCCGCCAGCCACGAGGTCTCCCCGCTTATCAAGCTCGTCGGACGCGGCGACACGACGGTGGTCGACGCCTACCTCTCGCCGATCCTCAGGCGTTACGTCGAGCGGGTGGCGGCGGAGCTGGGTGCCGGCCCCCGCCTGATGTTCATGCAGTCGTCGGGCGGGCTGACGGCAGCGGAACTCTTCCGCGGCAAGGACGCGATCCTCTCGGGCCCGGCGGGCGGCGTCGTCGCCGCGGTCGAGACGGCCAGGCTCGCCGGCTTCGCCAAGGTCGTCGGCTTCGACATGGGCGGCACCTCGACCGACGTGTCGCACTACGACGGCGAGTACGAGCGCGCCTTCGAGACCGAGGTCGCCGGCGTCAGGATGCGCGCCCCGATGATGCGCATCCACACGGTCGCCGCCGGCGGCGGCTCGATCCTGAGATACGACCAGGGGCGCTACCGGGTTGGTCCCCAATCGGCCGGCGCCGATCCCGGCCCTCTCTGCTACCGGCGCGGCGGCCCGCTCGCCGTCACCGACGCCAACCTGATGGTCGGCAAGCTGATGCCGGAGCATTTCCCCAAGATCTTCGGCGAGACCGGCACCGAGCCGCTTGACGACCAGAGAGTTCGCAAGGCCTTCGCCGACCTCGCCGCCGAGATCGGCGACGGCAGCCGCCCGGAAGAAATCGCCGACGGCTTCCTGCGCGTCGCGGTGGCGAACATGGCCAACGCCATCAAGACGATCTCGGTCGCCCGCGGCCATGACGTCACCGAGTACGCGCTCAACGGCTTCGGCGGTGCAGCCGGCCAGCACGCCTGCCTGGTCGCCGATACCCTCGGCATCAAGACCGTACTGATCCACCCGCGCTCGGGCGTGCTCTCCGCCTACGGCATGGGTCTCGCCGACATCCGCGCCACCCGCAACCGCGCGGTCATCAGACCGGTCGCGGAAGGGGTCGAAACGATCCTGGCGGCGGTCGAGGCGGAGCTCGAGCGCGAGGCGGTCGGCGAACTTCGCGGCCAGGGCGTCGCCGCCTCCGACATCGTCGTTTTCGTTCGCGCCCATCTTCGCTACGAGGCAACCGACACGCCGCTGCCGGTCACGGTGATGGAGAAGCGGCTGAGCGAAGCACTCCACCTCCCCCTGGAGGGGGGAGGTGGAACGCCCATCCTCCCCCGCTCCGCCATGGTCGAAGCCTTCGAGGCGGCCCACCGCAAGCAGTTCGGCTTCGTCTTCGACGGCAAGGCGGTGATCGTCGAGAGCCTCGAGGTGGAGGCGGTCGGCGGCGGCGCCGGCATCGCCGAGCCGGTTTTGGCGCTCGCCAAGGGCGCGCCGGCCTCCGACGGCAAGACCCGCTTCTACTCCGCCGGCGCCTGGCACGACGCCGCGATCCACCGGCGCGAAAATCTGAGGCCCGGCCACGCCATCTCCGGCCCGGTCCTCATCATCGAGGCGCACCAGACGATCGTCGTCGAGCCGGGTTGGCGGGCCGAGGTCACGGCCCGCGACCACATTGTGCTCACCCGGTCGGAGGCCCGGGCCCAGCGGGCCGCGATCGGCACGAAGGCCGATCCGGTGATGCTGGAGGTGTTCAACAACCTCTTCATGTCGATCGCCGAGCAGATGGGGGTGACGCTGCAGAACACCGCCTATTCGGTCAACATCAAGGAGCGGCTCGACTTTTCGTGCGCGCTGTTCGACGGCGAGGGCCGTCTCATCGCCAACGCACCGCACATGCCGGTGCATCTGGGTTCGATGGACCGCTCGGTCGAGACCATCGTTCGCCTCAACGCCGGCGCCATCCATCCCGGCGACGTCTTCGCCCTCAACGCCCCCTACAACGGCGGCACCCACCTGCCCGACATCACGGTTTGCACGCCCGTGTTCGATGCCCGGCAAGGGGCGAGGACGGCCCCCCGGGTTCCGCCGGAGGCGGACCCGAGGACAGGCTCCGGCCGGACCGGGAACAAAGAGAATCCCATTCTCTTCTGGGTCGCCTCGCGCGGCCACCATGCCGACGTCGGCGGCAACGCGCCGGGCTCGATGACGCCCAGAGCCACCTCGGTCGAGGAGGAGGGCGTGCTGATCGACAATTTCCGCCTCGTCGAGGGCGGCCGCCTGCGTGAAGCCGAGCTGTTGCAGCTCCTCACCGACCATCCCTGGCCGTGCCGCAACGTGGGCCAGAACGTCGCCGACCTCCGGGCCCAGATCGCCGCCAACGAGAAGGGCGTGCAGGAGGTCATGAAGATGGTCGATCATTTCGGTCTCGACGTGGTGACCGCCTACATGGGCCACGTCCAGGACAACGCGGCGGAGAGCGTGCGGCGGGTGATCGAGGCCCTCCACGACTCGGCGTTCGCGGTCGCGACCGACCAGGGCGCGACGATCCGCGTCAAGATCACCGTCGACCGCGCGCGGCGGCAGGCGACAGTCGACTTCACCGGCACCTCGGCCGAGCAGCCGACCAACTTCAATGCCCCCGAGCCGGTGACCCGTGCGGCGGTGCTCTATGCCTTCCGCGTCATGGTCGAGGGCGACATCCCGATGAACGCCGGCTGCCTGCGGCCGCTCCGGATCGTCATTCCGCAAGGCTCGATGCTCAGCCCGCGCTATCCGGCCGCCGTCGTCGCCGGCAACGTCGAGACCAGCCAGCATGTCACCGACTGCCTGTTCGGCGCCCTCGGCGCCATGGCCGCCGCGCAAGGAACGATGAACAACCTCACCTTCGGCAACGACCGCACCCAGTACTACGAGACGATCTGCTCCGGCGCGCCGGCAGGAGTGCTCAACGACGGCACCGGCTTCGACGGGGCGCCGGCCGTCCACACCCACATGACCAACTCGCGCCTGACCGACCCGGAAATCCTGGAGATGCGGTTCCCGGTTCTGGTCGAGGATTTCCACATCCGCAGAGGCTCCGGCGGCAAGGGCCGCCGGTCGGCCGGCGACGGCACCGAGCGCACCATCCGCTTCCTCGACGAGATGAACTGCGCCATCCTATCCTCGCACCGGAAAGTGCCGCCGCACGGGCTCAAGGGCGGTGAGCCGGGCGGCCTCGGCACGACCCGCGTCCGCCGTCGCGACGGAACGATCGAGACGCTCGAAGGATGCGATGAGACGGTGTTGAAGCCCGGCGAGGCGGTGATCGTGACGACACCGACCGGCGGCGGGTTCGGCACCCCGGTCGAAGATCACTCGTCGGAGTAGGCGCTCTCCGGCGCGATCGACCCGGTGGGCGTCTGATCGAGGCTGCGCGGCCAGCGCGACTGCGGCCACGCCGGCGTCAGCGCAATCAGCTCACCCTGTCCGCCGTAGGGGGCACGGTGCGGCGGCACGATGTCCGGCGTCGGCCGGCAGTAGGTCGAGCTGCCGTCGCGGTTGTGGTGGGCGAGGTCCAGATGGAAGTGGTCGCCGTGGTAACGCACCCCCGGCCCCAGCGCCGTCTTGAACCGGCCGCAGGCGGCGGCGAACACCTCGCGCAGGAACCCGCGGGCGCTGACTTGGCCGTTCCAGTCGCCCTTGACCGTGATCGACCGACCGTCGGCGAGCTTGAAGCCGGCGACATCGATGGCATTGCCGAAAGCGTGCTCGGAAAGGTCTTCGCCGCGGATGTTGTTGCGGCTGCGGCAGGCGTAGGCGGAGATCTGCTTGATCTCGGTGACCGGCCAGCCGAACCAAGCGATCGCGGCCGGCTGGACGGACTCGGCGAGCCACGCCTCGACCGCGGCGGTCATCGGGCAGTTGAGCGTCGCCACCGGTCCGACGCCGACGCCGCCACCGGCCAATCCCGAAACCTTGAGCGGCTTGGCGATACCGCAGGCGCCGCGACCGTTGACCTTGCTCACCGGCACGACGAAGGCCGACGCCGTGACGGCGCGGCTCTTCATGCAGGCGCGCTCCTCCTGGTCGCGCCAGGCGGCGCGGCGCTCGTAACTGCCGAAGAAGTTGAAGGCGCAGCCGGCGAGCGCCAGCCCGAGCGCGGCGACGACCGTCAGATACAGAACGCGACGGAGCATGGTCCGTCAAATGCACCGGATTTTCTTAAGGAAGCGTCAAGCGAGCGATCGACCGTCGCTGGCGTGGCCGCCCGCGCGTGCCTGGCCTCGCGCCTATGCCACTTCTTCCCACCGCGGCCGGCGGAATCCGGTCTCGGCCTTTTCGCGCCCAACACGAGGGTGCGCAATCTGAGCGTGCGGTAGCAAGGGGTGTCTGCGAGCGCGCGCTGCGGCACGCACGCAATCGAGATTCACAGCTTGCGCGGTCTCGGCAGCGGCAGTTCGTCCGGCCGACCCCAGCTCGCCATCCACGCTTGCACCTCGGCAAAGGGAATGCTCTCGCGAGTCCGCCGGAAGGCGGCAAGCCGCCGGGCGTCTTCGGCAAGAACGTCGTCGGCCCACGGGCCACGCCCGGCCGCGCGCATGCCGGCGAGGGGGGCTGGTAGTGCCTCCGCGCCGGCGAGGTCGGCGAGAAGGTCGGCAACCGTCATGCCCGGCGGCGCCGCCCGCGCTTCCAGCAGGGCGGCGGTTTCCGCGTCGACTTCGATCTGCCGCGATTTGACGTTCATGGGCCGAATGTAGGATTGCGGGTCGGGATTGTCGAGAAGCCCCATCCGGCCGGCTTCCGCCTTCGCCATGGCTTCGGCGGACGAGTCGCCCGACCCCTCGCCCCTACACCACCACCACGCCGGTGTGCTTGGCCTTTTCCTCCGGCTCGACGTGGATGGTGATCGAGGCGTCGGCGACTTCCGCCCGCAGCGCCTTCTCGATGCGGTCGCAGATCTCGTGGGAGAGCGACACCGCCATCGATCCCGGCACCACCAGGTGGAACTCGATGAAGGTCACGCGGCCGGCGGCGCGCGTCCTGACGTCGTGGGCCTCGATGGCGCCGTCGGCATTGTCGGAGATGATCTGGCGGATGCGGTCGAGCCGCTCCGGCTCGACCGCCTCGTCCATCAACCCGCCGATCGAGACGCGGATCAAGCGCCAGCCCTGCCACAGGATGTTGACCGCCACCAGGGCGGCAAGGATCGGATCAAGGACCAAGAGGCCGGTCGCCAGCGACAGCAGCAGGCCGAGAACGACCCCCGCCGAGGTGGCGACGTCGGTGAGCAAGTGGATGCCGTCGGCCTTGAGAGCCGGCGAGCGGCGCCGGCGCGCCTCGCGCAGGAGCGCCGTGGCCCAGACGCCATTGACCGCCGCGGCGACCACATTGACGGCGAGACCGGCCATCGGCTGCTCCAGCGGCCGCGGATCGAGGTAGCCGACGAGGGCGGCGCGAAAGATCGAGATCGCGGCGATCACGATCAACACGCCCTCGAGGACAACCGAGAAATACTCCGCCTTGTGGTGGCCGTAGGGATGGTTGGCATCGGCCGGCAGTGCGCCGTAGCGGACCGCGGCAAGCGTCGCCAGCGCGGTGGCGATATTGACCAGGCTCTCCAAGGCGTCGGAGTAGAGCGCCACCGATCCGGTCAGCCACCAGGCGGCGAGCTTGAGGACGAGCACGACGACGCCGACGACGACGCTTGCGGCGGCGAAGCCCACTGCGGACGTGAACGGGCGATCCGGCATCTTGGAGCGGCCTCTGAAAGTTGGCGCCGGACGATAGTCTGACCTTCGCGTTCTAGGGTGAGCCGCCGGCGATCTCAAGCGCCGGCCGAGCGAGTGATTTGCAGTCGCACAAGACGGCTTTCGTCGGTCGCCCGAGGGGAGCGCGCCCGGAGTCCTGGGCAAGTCATTCCTTCAGTCATTTCAAGACGATTGCACAAATGTCGCGCCGACGCTGCGGCGCAGCAAGTTTTTCGCTTCGTGACCCAGCGTTCTCGCGGTAAACTTGCCTCAGACATCGGTAACGGGAGATACGACCATGAGCCTAGCTCGGCCGTTCCACGTACTGATCGTTTGTGCGGCGTTCCTATTCGTTGGAGCTATCGTTCTCGGCGCCCTCTAGACGTCTCGGGTGCCGGCGGACACCGAACCGCTTCATGACGCCGGGAGGCTCGGGCCTTCCGGCGTTGCCGTTTCCGCCCGCCTCAGCGGTAGAAGCTCGGCATGAACAGGATGAGCACACCGAGGATTTCCAGCCGCCCGAGGATCATGGCGAAGGACAGAATCACCTTGGCCGCGTCCGGCAGGCTGGAGAAGTTCCCCGCCGGGCCAATGATCGGGCCGATGCCCGGACCGACGTTGCCCAGCGCCTGGGCGGTCGAGGAGAGCGCCACCTCCATGTCGAGACCGAGGGCGGAGAGCATCACCGAGATCACGGCAAAGGCCGCGAAATAGAGGAAGACGAAAGCTCCGACCGACGCCACCTGGTCGTCGGAAAGGACGCGCGCGCCGTATCGGATGGGCGCCACCACGTGCGGCCGGCCGGCGCGGTGGATATGCTGAACGGCGATCTTCGCCATGACCTCCAGGCGGAAGACCTTGAGCGCGCCGGCGGTCGACCCCGTGCAACCGCCGACGAAGCTCAAGAGGAAGAAGAGCATGCCGGCGAAGGCCCCGAGGCTCGTGTAGTCGAACGACACGAACCCGGACGTGGTGACGACCGAGGTGACGTTGAAGGCCGATTTGGTGAGCGCCGTGCCGATGTCGTAACCCTTGGCGAGCACCATCCATGCGGCGAAAGCGAGCGTCGCCAGGGCGAGGATCACCACCAGCATCACCGCCTGCCGGTCGACACGCTCGCGCAGGCTCCCCGGACGCACCAGGCGGATGTAGGCAAGGAACGGAAACGCGCCGGCCGCCATGAACACCACCCCCGCCCATTCGAGCGCCGGGCTATTGAAGTATCCGAACGAGGCGTCGTGGGTGGAGAAGCCGGCGGTCGGCAGCGTGGTGAAAGCGTGATTGAGCGCGTCGAACGGCGCCATGCCTAGCCCCCAATAGGTCAGGAAGCACGCCAGCGTCAGCGCCAGGTAGACATTGCCGACGGCCTTGGCCACCCCGCGCACATTCGGCAGCAGGTTTTCAGAACGGTCCGAAGACTCCAGCCGGAAGAGCTGCATGCCGCCGATCTTCAGGAACGGCAGGATGATGATGGCAAGGCCGATGATGCCGACACCGCCCAGCCACTGAACGGTCGAACGCCAAAGCAGGATCGACGCCGGCATGGTGTCGAGGCCGGCCATCACCGTCGAGCCGGTGGTGGTGATGCCGGAGGCCATCTCGAAGTAGGCGTCGACGAAACTGAGTGCCGCCGGTGCCGGAATCAGCGGCAGCGCTGCAAACGCCGGAACCAGGAACCACGAGAGCACGGTCAACAGCGCGGCGTCGCGGAAGCGCAAGTCGAACGGCCGCCCCTTGGTGGTCAGCACGCAGGCGCCGGCGACCGCGGCAGTCACCGCCGCGGTGACCGCGAACTCGGTCGCCATGCCGTCGGCCGCCGCCAGCGCTACCAGCGCCATCACCCCTTCCCCGGCGGCTGTGGCAAACAGGATCCACCCCAGCGTCAGGATGGCCGGCCATACCTGTGGCAGCAAGCGGATCGCTCCGTCGAGTTCGGGGAACCGGCTGGTGGCGGCCCCGACCGGGTTTAGCGCGCCCGCCGCCGCCGGCCAAGCGCCGGTGGAGCTCGACCGGTTCTTGAACCGAACGCAGGCGTGTTAGCCTAACGCCCAAGAGGGCAAACGGGATGGCAAAGCGCAACCACTCGGCGGACGGCTTGATAGTCACCGCCCGGCCGACGCTTGGCAAGATGTCTGCGAGCGCGGACATCGACCTCGCCGCCTACGAGCACAGGCTACAGACTATGCAGAACACCCTGCTGCTCATCCAGCAGGCCTACCTCGGCACGCGCGAACGCGCCGTCATTGTGCTGGAAGGATGGGACACTGCCGGCAAGGGCGGCTTGGTCCGCCGCCTTGGCTGGGCGCTCGATCCGCGGGGCTTCCGCGTCTACCCGATCGCCGCGCCGACGCCGCGCGAAAAGGCGCAGCACTACATGCAGCGGTTCTGGGTGCGGCTGCCCGAGCATGGCCAGATCGTCGTCTTCGACCGGTCGTGGTACACGGGTGCTTATCGAGCGCGTCGAGGGCCTGGCGACGGCCGAGGAGTGGCAACGGGCCTATCGCGAGATCAACGAATTCGAGGACAGCCTGGTTGCCGACGGCGTTCGTCTAGTCAAGGTCTTCCTGGACATCACCCGTGACGAGCAGATTGCCCGGTTCAAGGACCGTCTGAAGAAACCGATCAAGCGGTGGAAGCTGACCTACGAGGATTTTCGCGATCACGCCCGCTGGGACGCCTTTGAGGTAGCGATCGCCGACATGATGGAGGCGACGTCGACCAGGCGCAGCCCGTGGCACCTGGTGCCGGCAAACAACAAACTGGTCGGACGGCTGTCCGCCTTTGAGATCCTGGTGGCGCGCCTTGGCAAAGGCATCCCGCTCGAGCCGCGTCCGCTCGACCCAAAGGTCGCCCGCGAGGCGAGGCGACTGCTCGGAGCGAGCGTCTTCGGCGACAAGCAGCGTCGGTCATGACCCGGCATGGCGTCACCAGCCGATCGCCCGGCCGTCGCGATAGAAGCCGCCGGTGGTGGCATCATCAAGCGTCGCCGCCCAGACGATGGAGGCGGCGCCGGTCTCGACCGACCGCGACGCCGAGGAACCGCCCATCCGGGTCCTCACCCAGCCGGGACAGACCGAATTGACGCGGATGCCGCGCGGCTTGAGCTCGCGCGCCAGGATGCGGGTCAGGCCGTTCACCGCCGCCTTCGACACCCGGTAGGCCGACGACGGCCAGCCGTTCTGGCTGTGCCGGCCGGCGTCGACGTCGGCGACGAATTCGTTGGCGAGCGCCACGAGCTTGTCGCGAGTGAGGTCCGCGTCGGCGAAGCGGGCGCGGATGGAAGGTGAATAAGCCGACAGCTCGCCCATCCCGCTCGACACGAAGACGATGGTCCCCCCGTCCGGGATGCGATCGATGAGACCGTCGGTGAGGTTCATGGCGCCGAGGAAGTTGACCGCCAGCGTCCAGCGGGCGACCTCGACGTTGAAGCCATCGAGCGAGACGGCGGCGTTATTGACCAGGACATCGATCGTGCGGCCTTCGGCGCCGAGGCCGGCGGCGAGCGCGGCGATATTCTCGCCGTTCGTCACATCGAGCCGGCGCGCCTCGACCGCGTCGCCGAGCTTCCCCGCAGCGGCGCGGCCATCCGCTTCGTCGCGGCTGGTCAGGATCACGGCATAGCCGCGCTCGGCCAGTTGCCGGCAGGTCTCCGGACCGAGGCCGCGATTGGCGCCGGTG
>JBBDMC010000213.1:0-913 GCA_040878485.1 Bauldia sp.
GCTCTTGCGCCGCCTCGCGGAAGCCGGCGTCATGGCGACGGCGGTCGCTCCGGTCGGAGGCTTCGCGCGCGGAATCGCCGTCGACGGCCCGTCGACCGTGCTCTACCGGGCGGCCGCTCCCGCGGGAGGTGGGCAGTGAGCCGGAGAAGCGATCGGCCGATGCCGCGACCGGGCGTGCTCGATATTGAGCCCTACGTTCCGGGACGCTCCGATGCGGCGGCGGGGGCGAAGAAGGTCTACAAGCTGTCGTCGAACGAGACGCCGCTCGGCGCCAGCCCGGCGGCAATCGAGGCCTATCGCGCCGCCGGAGACCGGCTGGAGTTCTATCCCGACAGCGCCGCGAGGGCGTTGCGCGGCGCCATCGGCGCCGCCTACGGCCTCAGCCCCGACCGGATCGTGTGCGGCGCGGGTTCGGACGAGATCCTGAGCCTCCTGGCGCACGCCTACGTCGGGCCGGGCGACGAAGCGGTCCATTGCCAGTACGGGTTCCTGGTCTACCCGATGGCGATCCGTGCCGCCGGGGGCAAGCCGCTGGTCGCGCCGGAGGTCGAGTTCACCGCCAGCGTCGACCGGATTCTCGAACGAGTGAGCGAGCGCACGCGGGTGGTCTTTCTGGCCAACCCCAACAACCCGACCGGCACCTACCTGCCGTTCAAGGAGGTGCGGCGGCTGCACGCGGCGCTGCCGGCGAGCGTCCTTCTCGTTCTCGACGCCGCCTACGGCGAGTACGTGCGCCGCAACGACTACGAAAGCGGGATCGAGCTCGCCGGCACGGCGGAGAACGTGGTCATGACCCGCACGTTCTCGAAGATCTACGGGCTTGCCGGACTGCGCCTCGGCTGGTGCTACGGTCCGGCGCACGTGATCGAAACAGTCAACCGCATCCGCGGTCCGTTCAACGTTTCGTCGGCCG
>JBBDMC010000213.1:923-10459 GCA_040878485.1 Bauldia sp.
GGCCGCGATCGCGGCCGGAGTCGCGGCACTGTCCGACCGCGCCCATCGCGACAGGGCCGCGGCGCACAACGACCGCTGGTTGCCGGAGGTGGCGGCAAGGATCGACAAGCTCGGCCTCAAGGTGACGCCAAGCGTCGGCAATTTCGTTCTGATCCACTTCGCCGATACACCCGGACGCCGCGCCAGCGACGCCGATGCGTTTCTCGTCAAGCGCGGCGTGGTGCTCCGGCGCCTCGAGCCTTACGGCCTGCCGAACGCGCTGCGCATGACCATCGGAACGGCGGAAGCTAACCAGGCGACGATCGCGGCCCTCGCCGACTTCCTTGGCGGGAGGACGGCGGTGCTATGACGGCTCCGATCTTTACCCGCCTGGCGCTGATCGGCATCGGCTTGATCGGCGGCTCGATCGCGCTCGCCGCCAGGCGCGCGGGAATCGTCGGTCACATTGCCGTCAATAGCCGGACGGCGAAGACGCTCGCCCGGGCTGCTGAGCTGAAGCTCGGCGACAGCACCCACGCCAATCCGGTCGACGCGGCGAGGGACGCCGACCTTGTCATCCTCTGCGTGCCGGTCGGCGCCTGCGGCGCTCTGACGGCGGCGCTCGCGCCGGTGCTGAAGCCCGGGGCCATCATCTCGGACGTGGGGTCGGTCAAGGCGTCGGTCATGGCGCAGATGAATCCACACGTTCCGAAGGGGGTTCATTTCGTCCCGGCGCACCCGGTCGCGGGAACCGAATACTCGGGCCCCGACGCCGGCTTCGCCGAGCTGTTCGACAACCGCTGGTGCATCCTGACGCCGCCGGAAGGAGCGGGCGCCGAGGCGATCGAAAAGGTCGCCGCATTCTGGCGTGCCCTCGGCGCTCACGTCGAGGTCATGAGCGCCGAGCATCACGATCTGGTGCTCGCCATCACCAGCCATGTTCCCCATCTCATCGCCTACAACATCGTGGCGACCGCGGCGCACCTCGAAACCGTCACCCGATCGGAGGTGATGAAGTACTCGGCCGGCGGCTTCCGCGATTTCACCCGCATCGCCGCCTCCGATCCGACCATGTGGCGCGACATCTTCCTCGCCAATCGCGATGCCGTCCTCGAGATGCTCGGGCGCTTCACCGAGGACCTCTCGGCGCTGCAACGGCTCATCCGTTACGGCGACGGCGACAGGCTGTTCGAGCTGTTCGCCCGCACCCGTGAGATCCGCGGCGGTATCATCGCATCGGGCCAGGAGACGGCCGCCCCCGACTTTGGGCGGCCGCACGGCAAGGGCGACGGGGCGAAAGCCTAGAACCTGATCGGCGGGATCGGGTCGATCGGCAGCGGGATGATGCCGAGCCAGACGACGCCGTCGGTGAACGTGAGAGCGGTCTGGCGGAACATGCCCTCGCCCGTTTGCACGGGGAGGCTCACCGCGTTCAGCCCTTGAAGGGCGAGGGCGTAGCGCTCGCGCGCGCCGGGTCGGATCGCCTCCAGCAGAGCGGCGAACGCATCGACGCTGTTGAACCGGAGCAGAACCGAGCCGGAAAGCAGCCCCTCTTCCGACAGCTCCAAGCCGCCTTCGGCGATAACCACCGCGCCGGCGGCGGCAAGCCGCAGGTGGTCGATGCGGACGCTTGCACCGGCCCGCAGCCAGTCGAGCAGTCTGGCGACGGGGTTCATGCCGAGCGGGCCAAGCCCTTCGGCGGTGACGCTGGCTTCGCCGTCGATGTCGGGGAGCGTCGCGCCGGTCTCGCGCGTCAAACCGAGACCGGCGACGGCGATCGTCAGGCGATGGCCGTCGGCCGTCGGCGTGACGCCGGCCTCGGCGGTCGCGGCCCTAAGGCCGGTAACCGGCAGGCCCGGCGGGTCGGCGGCGTCCTCGACGGCGAGGCTGATGAAGCGGACAACGCCGCCGCGGGGGCCGTCGAGCCAGGCGGAGAGGTCCGCGGCGGCGTGCGACCAGGTGGCGGTCAGGGCGACCCCGAGGGCCGGCGCGTTGACCTGGAGCGGGCTGCCGAGGATCGCGTCGACAACGCCCGGCCGGTAGAGCGGCGCACTGGCGGCAAGGCCGCCGAGAGCGGCGGTGACGGCCTCGCCGTCGCGGGCGTAGGTCAGGCGCTGGCAGCGGAGGTCGATGCGGAGCGGAAAGCCGCCGAACACCGGGTCCCGGCAGCCGACCCGGTGGCCGGCCACCGGCGCGGCCAGCGCGCGTTCGACGGCGGTCCGGGCAAGGCGGTCGGCGGCGAACCAGTAGCCGGCCCACAGCGCGACCAGAACCGCGGCGAGGCCGGCCGCCAATCCGGCCCATCCGCGTCGCCGCCATCCAATCGCCATCTCACCCCATCCGAAATTGCGGCGCCGATGCCATCCTGATAGGCCGGGGCGCGAATCCGGCCGGCGAGGTGCTTTCGTCATGTCCGATTTCTGGGTGTTTGGCTACGGCTCGCTCATGTGGCGACCGGGCTTCGCCCACCGTGAGAGGGTGCCGGCGCTGCTGCCTGGCGCCCACCGGTCGCTGTGCGTTTATTCCTGGGTCCATCGTGGCACGCGCGAGCGCCCCGGTCTGGTGCTCGGCCTCGACCAGGGCGGCTCGTGCCATGGCGTTGCCTACCGTGTCGAGGGCGGCAGCCGCGACGACGTTCTCCGCTACCTGCGCGAACGCGAGCTGATCACGTTCGTCTACCGGGAGGTCTGGCGGACGGTCCGCCTGATCGGCATGGGAAACCGGACGGTCAGCGCGCTTGCCTACGTCGTCGATCGTCGGAGTCCTCAATACGCCGGCCGGCTGCCGCGGGAGACATTGCTCGCCCACGTCAGGCGCGCGACCGGCCGGTCAGGCGACAACGCGAGCTACGTCGTCAACACGGCCCGCCACCTGAATGACCTCGGCATCAGCGACCCGACGCTCACGTGGCTGGCGGCGGCGCTCGGTCGAGGCAAGCGGTGAGGACGCCGTGTCGAGGTCGTCGACGATCGCGCGACGGGCGGCCTCGTTCGAGGCCAACAGGTGGACGAGGACGACCCAGTCGGGCGGCGCGGCCGGCAGCCAGTGGCGCCAGCCGCCGACGGGCTCGCCCGCCGCGTCGAGGGTCGTGATCGCCAAGGCGGCGAGACGCCCGGCCGGGGTGCGTCCGGCAAGGATGATGACCGCCGAGCGGAAATCGACCAGATCCCGGCGACCGACGGCGCTGAACAGATAGCGGCGGCCGGAGCGACCGCAGAAATAGTGGAAGCGGTCGCCGAGCCCCGCCCTCCGGGCGAGGTCCGGGGGGTGATCGGAGAGGACGGGCGAAGGCTCGACGACCATGAGAACAAACATAGAACATTCGCTCGCAGCGCGCAAGAGCCGAGAGCACCCGGCCGCAGGCCGGAGCGCCCTGAGCTATGGCGGACCGGCGTTCGGCGCAGCCGCCCGATCGGCTTCGGCGACAAGCTTCGCCGTGGCGGTTTCGATGGTTGCCTCCAGGACGTCGAGGAAGGCGCGCGGCTGCAGCCCGGGCGCGATCGGCGGCAGGAATTCGACGACGATGGTGCCCGGGTAGCGCCGGAACCGCCGCCGCGCCCAAAACCGCCCCGAGTTGAGCGCAACGGGGACGACCGGCACGCCGAGGGCGCGATAAAGGAGGGCGATTCCGGTTCGGTAAGCGGGCGGCGCGCCGGGGGGACGCCGCGTCCCTTCCGGGAAGATGATGATCTCGCGGCCCTTGGCGAGTTCCTCGCGCGCACGTTCGACGAGGCCGCGCAAGGCCGACGCCTTGCCTGCGCGGTCGACGTGGATCATTCCCGCCTTGATGGTGTACTGGCCGAAGATCGGGATCCAGCGGATCTGCCGTTTCATCACGAAGGTCGGATTCTTGAGCAGCGGCACCAACGCAAAGGTCTCGAACATGGACTGGTGCTTGGCGGCGACGATGAAACCACCGTCGGGCGGCAGGTTGTCACGACCGCGCACGTCCAGCCGGGCACCGGCGATGACCCGCAGAAGGTAAATGCCGACCGACGCCCAGAGGCGCACGACGCCCATCGCGAACCACTGCGGCAGGATGAAGTAGACCGGCAACGGGCCGACCAGCAGGACGATCGTGACGACGTAGAAGGCTGCGTTGAACAGCAAGGAGCGGACGAAGACCATCGTGTTTGCCGCGGCGATCACTCACCGGCCCGGACGGTCGCCATCGGCTGCGGCAGGATGGTCAGGCGGGCGAGGGTGAGGAGGTACTTGCCGTATTCGCGAGCCAGCAGGCCGAAGGTGGCCGGATCGTTCCACCAATCCGCCGGGCGATGTCCGGGATCGGAAATCGGAAAGGCGGTGAGTTCGACATTGGGCATGGTTTCGGCAAGCTCGGCCATGGATCGCTGCATGTGGTAGTTGCTGGTGACTACGAGCAGGGAGCCGAAATGCTGCGCGTCGGCCCATTGGCGGGTCTCGATGGCGTTGCCGACGGTGTCTTGGGCGGCGTGTCCGAGGTCGACGCAGCATGCCAGAGCGGCGCCATAGGCGGCGCCGAAAGACTCGGCGAGCGTCGTGCGGGTGACGGCCGGGTTCACGCCCGAGATCAGAAGGCGCGAGGCGCGGCCCTCGGCAAGCAGCCGCAAACCCGCGTCGATCCGCGCTCGGCCGCCGGTCAACACGACGATTCCTTCGGCGTGCGGATCGGCCGGCGCGGCTATTTCGGTGGCGTCGCGGGCGAAACCGACGAAGCCCGCCGCGACGGCGAGCACGGCCAGCCCGGCAACGGCGAGGAAAGCGCCGGTCAACCTTCTCATCCGCTGCCTCGGCCGTCCGGCATGGGTCAGTCCTCGTCGGCCAGGTAGCGGTAGACGGTAAGCCGCGAGGTAAGCGCGGTCATCACGGCGATCAGGAAAGCGATGCCGAGGGCGCCGAAGTAGCCGATCGGACCGACGGCGAAATGGCCGAACAGGGCCGAGACCTGTTCGCCTTCGCTGCCGGCGATCGTCGGGATCACCAGGAACCCGAGAATCGCGAAGATCAGCGCCGCGGCGGCGGCGCCGACCAGACCGCCACGGAGGCCGAGGAGCAGGAAGTGACGCTGGAACTCGCGGGCGATGAAGCCATCCTCGGCGCCGACGAGATGGAGGACGGAGACGACGACGCTGTTTGTCGCCATGGCGCCGCGCGTGGCGAAGACGACCGAAAGGATGGTGGCGAGGAAGACCAGACCGAGGATGGCCAGACCGGCGAATACGGTGGCGTTGGCCATCGACTGGAGGCGGGAGGCCCACACCCGGTGGTCGTCGATGCTGGCGCCCTTGACCCGCTGACCGAGGCGGTCGCGAAGCTCGACGAGATCGACCGTGCTCGGGTCGGCGATGCGTACGACGACGAGGCGCGGAACCGGCAGGTCGTTGAGGTCGAGGCCGGTGCCGAGCCACGGTTCGAGCAGGCGGGCGTTTTCGCGCTCGTCCAGCACCTCGACGCCGACGACGCCGGGCGTGTCGCGGGCGACGGCCGCGGCCGTGGCCGTCTCGGCGGCGATGTCGGTGCCGTCGATCGGCCGCACCTGAATGGTGATCTCGCGCTGCACGTCCTGCTGCCAGTCGCGCGAGGCGTCGCGCACCAGGGTCACGGCGCCGAGGGTCAGACAGGCGAGGAAGCTCATGATGGCGATGACGATGGTCAGCGCGTTGCCGGCGACCGTGTTCTCCGGCACCAGCTGATTCTGCCGGCGGGCGGCCTGCCGGGACTGCCGGCGGAAGGCGGCAACCTGGATCTTATGGGCCAGCTCGCCATCAGTCATAGATGGTGAGCCGGCCGTCTTCGAGGACGAGCCGCCGGGCATCGAACTGGTTCATCAGGTTGATGTCGTGGGTGGCGATGACAACCGACGTCCCCAGCCGGTTCAACTCGACGAACAGGCGCATCAGCCGGCGGGCAAGCGGCGGATCGACGTTGCCGGTCGGCTCGTCGGCGAGCAGCATCTCGGGCCGAGTGATCAGCGCGCGAGCGATCGCGGCGCGCTGCTTCTCGCCGCCGGAGAGAACCGGCGGCAGGGCGTGGACGCGATCGCCGAGGCCGACCCACCGCAACAGCTCCACCACGTCGGCCCGGTAGCTCGCCTCCTCGCGGCCGAGCACGCGCAGCGGCAGGGCGACGTTCTCGAAGGTGGTCAGGTGGTCGAGCAGGCGGAAATCCTGGAAGACGACGCCGATGCGCCGGCGAAGCGAGAACAGCTCGGATTTGGCAAGGCCGTTGACCTCGCGGCCGAAGACCGAGATCAGGCCGCGGGTCGGCCGCAGGGCCAAGAAGAACAGACGGATCAGCGTGGTCTTGCCGGCACCGGAGGGACCGGTGAGGAACTGAAACGACTTCCGCGCCACGTCGAACGTCAAGTCGCGAACGACCTCCGGCCCCATGCCGTACCGCAGGCCAACGTTCTCGAAGCGGATCAAGTCGCTAGCCTCGCTCACTCCGCCGGTCTTGGTCGCCAAATCTCGCAAGCCCACCATTAACGTCCTGTTAACGATCATTCACCCGAACAAGGCAAGGCCGCGGCAGCAACCGCCAACTTGGTTTCCAATCGGTTAACCAAATCGACCTATCGTCGGCGGCCGCGACTAGGAGCCGATCATGGCGTCCCACTGTCCACAATGCGCCACCCCGCACGACGGCTGGTCGACCGCCAGGCCGGCCGGCCGGATGCTGCGCTGCCGCCGGTGCGGAAGCACCTGGCTGGCGAGCGACGGCAACGACGAAGACCCTTACCACCGGCGCCAGCCGTTGTCCGTGCGTGCCGAGCCGGTCGACGTTTCTGACGCGATCGTCATCGAACACGTCGATGCTGCCTCCTTCCGCCAGCGACCGCGAGGCGAGCGCGAGCCGCAGCGCGCCTCGCCGGCCAACGGCCGGCTGATGGCGCTGGGCGCAAGGCTTGCCGTCGGCGTGGCGATCGTGGTGCTGGCGGCACCGTTGGTTGCCGCCTTGCCGCGGTTGGCTACCGTCGCCGGTCTGCCGGACGACGCCGACCTCCTGGAGTTCCGAAGCGTCCGCAGCGAAACCGTCAACCTCGGCGGCGTCAGCACGCTGTTCGTCGAAGGCGAGATCGTCAACCGCTCGGGCCGCGATATCGCTTTGCCGGCGGTGCGCATCTCGCTCAAATCGGCCGAGGGGGTCGAGGTGCGGTCATGGCTGGTGGAGCCGGCGGCGCAAGGCCTGGCGGCGGGCCGGTCGATCGGCTTCCGCAGTGCCCTCTTGTCACCGCCATCGATGGCGACCCAGGTGAAGCTCAATCTGGCGGCGCGAGACGGCCGGACCATCGGATCGCGTTGATGCCGATAGCCAGGGGGCGGAGAGTCCGCGTCCTTTTCGACGCGGAGACAATCGCGGCACGCAACCGGGAGATGGCGGCCGAGGTCGCCGCGGCCGGCTATCGCGATCTGCTGGTGGTGGCGATTCTCAAGGGCAGCTTCGTCTTCGCCGCCGATCTCTTGCGGGCGTTGCACGGCGCTGGCCTGGCGCCGGAGGTCGAGTTCATCTCGCTGTCGAGCTACAAGTCGGGAACCGTTTCGTCGGGCAAGGTGGCGCTGGTTCGCGACATCGAAGGCGACGTCGCCGGGCGCGACGTGCTGATCATCGACGATATCCTTGAATCAGGCCGGACGCTCGCGTTCGCCCGCGACCTCTTTCTCAAGCGTGGGGCGCGCAAGGTCGCCGTCGCCGTCATGCTTGAGAAGCCGGGAAAGCTCGCCCAGCCGCTGAGAGCCGATCACGTCGGCTTCGCCTGTCCGGACCTGTTCGTCGTCGGCTACGGAATGGATGCGGCGCACGGGTTCCGCGAACTGCCGTACGTCGGGGTGGTCGAGGAGCGCCGCGCTAAAAGCGGTCGAGCAGGCGTTCGAGGTACTCGCGTTCGATCACCGGCCGGTCGAACTCGCCGAGGCGACGGCGAATCGCATCGAGGATCTCGCGGGCGCGCTGGGTATCGATCTCGTCGGGAACCTTGACGGTCGTCCCGAGATCGGGGCCCATCGTCCGGTTCGGGCGGCCGAGCGGGTCCTGGCTCGGGAATTGGTCGCCGCCGCGCAGCCCGCCGCCACGTCGTCCGCCGTTGGCGAGTTGCTGGGCCAAGCCCTGCGCGCCCTGGCGCAGAGCGTCGAGTGCGGTTCCCTGATCGCCGACCGCCTCTCCGGGCCGCCCGGCGCCGAGATTGCCGGCGGCATCGCCCATCGCCTCGCCGGCCTGCCCGAGCTTGCCGTTGGGCCCAATTCCCATCTCCTGCAGTTTCTGCATGAGTTCCTGAAGGGACTGCTGAAGTCCCTGCTGGCCCTGCTCTAGCTGGCGGAGCGCCTCCTCGAGCTCCTCCTTGGTCATCGGCTGGTTGCCCTGGCCGTCGGGGTTGAGGCCACGCTGGGCGCGGAAGGTGCGGTTCATCAGCTCTTCCTGCCGGCGAATCATCTCGCCGAGCTGGTTGAGGCTTTCCATCATCTCGCCGCCGTTCTGCATGTCACCCATCTGCGGCATGCCCGACTGCAGGTTCTCCAGCATGTTCTGCAGCTCGCTCAACAGTTGGCGGGCGGCATCGCGGGCGCCGGTCCGGGCGAGATCCTCGATACGGTCGATCATCCGCTGGAGGTCCTCGGGTCTGAGAGTCTGGAGATCGGCGTTGGGCGGAAGATTTGCGATCTGCGGGTTGCGGCGGGCCTGCTCGAGCAACGCTTCCAGGAACCTCTGCATCGCTTCGCGGAGTTGTTGGGTGAGGCGCTGGATCTCCTCGTCCGGGGCGTTGCGCTCCAGCGCCTGGCGGAGCGCCTCCTCGGCGGCGCGCAGTTCCTCGGCGGCAAGCGACATCTCGCCGTCCTCGATGCCGAGGGCGATCGCCCATAGGTAGTCGACCACGTCGCGCAGACCGTCGTCGTCACGGGCGTTGACGAGGCGGTGGTAGGCGCTCCTCAGCGCCAGGTAGGTGCCCGAGTCGTCGAAGCTCTTCTCCGGAGCGAGGGTCAGCGCGTCCAGGCCCTCGGCGACCAGAGGTGCGGCGTTGGCGTCGAGGGCGAGGCTGGCGCGTTGCTCGACGACGGCGCGGGCGAGGGGATCGACGAAGCTGCGCGCCGGAAGCTCCATCTCGATCGGGGCGCTCCGCCCTTCCTGTCCGGCCTCGTCGCGGGCCAGAAGGGTGATGCGTACGGTCGCTCCGGCCCACGGATGGGCGGTCAAGTCCCTGGTCGTCTGACCGCTGCCCTGGCGCGTGCGCAGCTGCGGCAAGGAGAGCGGCAGGGGGGGAGCCTGGTAGAGCGGGCGGGCGGGCGGCGTGGCCGCGCCGCTCCCACCGCTGTCAACCGGGGCGATCTCGGCCAGGGCGGCGACGACGCCGTAGTCGTCCTCCAGCGAATAGGAGATGTCGAGGGCGCCGCTCAGCGTCGTCTTCACCGGCTCCAGAAACGCGATCGCCGGCGGATTGTCGGGCTCGACGGCGAAGCGCCAGGCGGCGACCTCGCGGCTGCCTTTGCGGACGACGACGCTGCCGGCCTCGGTCAGCGTGATCTGGTGTTCGAGCGGCGGCAGCGGGCCGGAAATCGCCGAGGGTGCCGCCGTCGGCTCGATGG
>JBBDMC010000214.1:0-8165 GCA_040878485.1 Bauldia sp.
GCGGCCGCCGGCTACTACATCGCCAAGAACTCCTACCGCTGCCAGAAGCGCAACATCTTCGGCCAGACCTATTCGGGCTGGTGCCTGAAGTAGCCGCGACCGGGCGGCGTGATCCCGCGTCCGCCGTTCCGCCGGCGGGCGGTGGCGATGCTCTCCATTGGCCTCCATATTGAGATCGTGAAATCCGCTGGCGTTGGCGGCCGGCCCTCGCCTACTCAAGCGCCGCACGCTCATGTATGACGTGCCGGTGCGCGGCCCGCGAGGCCAACACGGCGTCGAGAGACCAGTCAATGAGGGACGACGATGCAGTTTGAAACCCGCCGGCTCGGCCGAACCTCGCTCGAGGTCACGGTCCTCGGCCTCGGTTGCGCCTCACTCGCCGGCAGCATGCGGCACGTCTCCGACGCCGACGCGCGCACGACGGTGATCGACGCTTACGACATCGGTCTGAGGTATTTCGACACCGCGCCGTACTACGGCTACGGCCGCTCCGAGCACATGGTCGGCGACGAACTCCGCGACCACGACGGCTGGGTTCTGTCGACCAAGGTCGGCCGTCTCTTGCAGGCACGCAAGAAGCCCCCGGACGCCAACGACTCCTGGAAGCACCCCTTCCCCTTCGAGCCGTTGTTCGACTACAGCTACGACGGCGTCATGCGGTCGTACGAGGACAGCCTGCAGCGCCTTGGCCTCAACCGCATCGACATTCTCTACATCCACGACATCGACGTCTTCACCCACGGCACGCCGGACCGTCAGGCGAGCGTCTTCCGCACCGCCATGGACGGCGCCTACAAGGCGCTCGACGAGCTTCGCCGTTCGGGCGACGTTCAGGCGATCGGCATCGGCGTCAACGAGCCGGCGCCGATCGCCGACGCCCTCGACCACGGGCAGTGGGACGTCTTCCTGCTCGCCGGGCGCTACACCCTGCTCGAGCAGGCACCGCTTCACACCCTGTTCCCCCTGGTCGCCAAGCATGGCGCCTCGATCGTCATCGGCGGCCCGTTCAATTCCGGCATCCTGGTCGGTGGCAAAACCTGGAACTACCGGAATGCGCCGGAGGAGGTGGCGCGCAAGGCCCGGCAGATCGAGCGGCTGTGCGAGGCCCACCGCGTGCCGCTCGCCGCCGCCGCCGTGCGCTTCCCGGCCGCCAATCCGGTGATCGCCAGCGTCATCCCCGGGCCGCGCGCCCCCGCCGAGCTCAATCAGATCGTCGACTGGTGGCGGACGCCGATCCCGGCGAGCCTGTGGAGCGACCTCAAGGCCGAAGGGCTGATCGACGCCGAGGCGCCGGTGCCTGCTTAGGCAGGGCGCACCGCCTGGCCGCTGAATATGCTGACCGATCCGCTCACCGCCCTCGCCACCGTCGTCGTCATCGACCTGGTGCTCGCCGGCGACAACGCTGTCGTCGTCGGCATGGCTGCTGCCGGCCTGCCGGAGGAGCTGCGCCGCAAGGCGATCGTCGCCGGCATCGCCGCCGCCGCCGCCCTACGCATCGTCTTCGCGCTGTTCGCGACCCAGCTCCTCGACATCATCGGCCTCCGGCTGGTTGGCGGGCTGCTGCTGCTCTGGGTGTGTTGGAAGCTTTGGCGCGAGCTCCGTGCCGGCGGCCATGCGGCCGAGGCGACCGGCGCCGACGCCCTTGATGGCATGCTCGACCGGCGCCTGCACGGCACGCCGCTACCGTCCGCGACGACCGTCATGAAGCCGAAGACCTTGGGCCAGGCGCTAACCCAGATCGTTGTCGCCGACGTCTCGATGTCGCTCGACAATGTGCTTGCCGTCGCCGGCGCCGCGCGTCACCACTGGTGGGTTCTCGTTATCGGGCTCGCGTTGTCGGTCGCCCTCATGGGAATTGCCGCCACGATGATCGCCGGACTCCTCAAGCGCTTCCCGTGGATCTCTTATCTCGGCCTGGCACTGATCGCCTGGGTGGCACTGGCAATGATCTGGGAAGGCAGCCAGGAGGCCTTCGACGCCGCTGCCCGGGCGGGGGTGATCTAGCAGTGGAAGGACCGAGAAGCGAGCCATCGCTTCTTCGTTCCCCGGATGCGCTGCAGCGCGAAGCGCTGCTGCGCTGTTCCGGGGCCCATCGCAGCCGTGGGTCCCGGGTCTGCAGCGCACCATTCCATGCGGAGCTTGTCCTCGGGCCGGCCAAAAGCCGGACCGGGGGGCTGCGCCCAGGAAAAGGTAGCCGCGTGGCGCGTCAGTGAATCTCCGGCTCCGGCGTCGGTGCCGTGCCTTCCAGGAAATCGAAGTCGCAGCCCTTATCGGCCTGGCGGATGTGCCGGGCGTAGATGGCGTTGTAGCCGCGCTCGAAGGTGCGGTCGGGCGGCGACCATTCGGCGAGACGACGCGCGATCTCGCCGTCGCGCACCTCGAGGCTGATCGAGCGCCGCTCGACGTCGACCGAGATGATGTCGCCGTTCCTCACCGCCGCCAGCGGCCCGCCGACGTAGGACTCCGGCGCCACGTGCAGGATGCAGGCGCCGTAGGCGGTGCCGCTCATCCGTGCATCGGAGACGCGCAGCATGTCGCGCACACCGTCTCGCAAGAGCTTCTTGGGCAACGGCAGCATCCCCCATTCGGGCATCCCCGGCCCGCCCACCGGCCCGGCGTTCTGGAGCACCAGCACGTGGTCGGGCGTAACCGCCAGGTCGTCGCGGTCGATGACAGCGTTCATCTCGTTGTAGTCGCGGAAGACCAGCGCCGGGCCGGAGTGCCTGAGCAGGCGCGCCTCGGCCGCCGACGGCTTCATCACCGCGCCGTCGGGCGCCAGATTGCCGGTGAGCACCGCGGTTCCGGCGACGCTCGACACCGGATCGTCGAGCCGGCGAATGACGTCCGGGTGGTAGACCTCGGCGCCGGCGATCGCCTCGCCCAGCGTCTTGCCTGAGACCGTGCGGGCCGAGAGGTCGAGCTTGTCGCCAAGCCTCGACAGCAGCGCCGCCAGCCCGCCGGCGTAGTAGAAATCCTCCATCAACAGCTCGCCGGACGGCCGGATGTTGGCGATCACCGGCACCTCGCGCGCCACCCGGTCGAAGTCGGCGAGGCTGAGCGGAATCCCCGCCCGCCCGGCCATGGCGATCAGGTGGATCATGGCGTTGGTCGATCCGGCGAGCGCCATCTGGGCGACCAGCGCGTTCTCGAACGAGCCACGGCTGAGGATGTCGCTGGGCTTCAGGTCCTCGCCTATCATTTCGACGATCCGCCGCCCGCATTGGGTCGCCATGCGCGAATGGTTGGAGTCGGCGGCCGGAATCGACGAGGCGCCGGTCAGCGTCATGCCGAGCGCGTCGACGAGCGAGGTCATGGTCGAGGCGGTACCCATCACCATGCAGGTGCCGTAGGAGCGGGCGATGCCGGCTTCCATAGCCCGCCACTCCGCCTCGCCGATCGTCCCAGCGCGCTTCTCGGCCCAGTACTTCCACACGTCGCTGCCCGAGCCGAGGATGCGGCCGGCGTAGTTGCCCCTGAGCATCGGGCCCGCCGGCATGAAGATCGCCGGCAGGTTCATGCTGATCGCCCCCATCAGCAGCGCCGGCGTGGTCTTGTCGCAGCCGCCCATCAGCACCACGCCGTCGACCGGATGCGAGCGCAGCAGCTCCTCCGCCTCCATCGCCAAGAGGTTGCGGTAGAGCATGGTCGAGGGCTTGACCATGGTCTCCGACAACGACAGCGCCGGCAGTTCGACCGGGAAGCCGCCGGCCTGCCAGACGCCGCGCTTGACCTCCTCGGCGCGGGTGCGGAAGTGGGCGTGGCAGTGGTTCATGTCCGACCAGGTGTTGATGATCGCCACCACCGGCTTGCCCATGAAGTCGTCATAGGCGTAGCCCATCTGTAGCGTCCGCGACCGGTGAGCGAAGGAGCGCAGGTCCTCCGCCGCATACCAGCGCGCACTGCGTAGCTTCTTGGTCACGGAGTTGCCCCTCAGGCGCTGCTCGATTTCTTCCAGATGTTGACGCCGGCATCCATCGCCCGCCGGTCGATTTCGTCAAGTTCGGCCTTGGTGAACTTGAGGTTGTTGATGGTCGCGACCGCGTCGACGATCTGCTCGGGCCGGCTCGCCCCGACCAGCGCCGAGGTCATGCGCGGGTCGCGCAGCACCCAGGCGAGCGCCATCTGGGCGAGCGACTGGCCGCGCTTCTTGGCGAGCTTGTTGAGCGCCGCCACGCAGGCCATGTTCTCCTTGTTGAGGAAGTTCGCCCGCCAAGAGTCGGCGCCGCTGGCGGCGCGGCTGCCGGCCGGCACGCCCTTGAGGTATTTGTCGGTCAGCAGGCCCTGCGCCAGCGGCGAGAACGAGATGCAGCCAATGCCCTCCTTCTTGAGGGTGTCGAGCAGGCTGTCCTCCTCGGTCCACCGGTTGAGGATCGAGTAGCTCGGCTGATGGATGAGCGCCGGGGTTCCCAGGCGCCTCAGGATTGCCGCCGCTTCCGCCGTGCGCTGCGAATTGTAGGAAGAGACGCCGACGTAGAGCGCCTTGCCCTGGCGCACCGCCGCATCGAGCGCCGCCATGGTCTCCTCGAGCGGCGTGTCGGGATCGAAGCGATGCGAATAGAAGATGTCGACGTACTCGATCCCCATCCGCTTGAGGCTCTGGTCGAGGCTGGCGAGGACATACTTGCGGCTGCCCCACTCGCCGTAGGGCCCCGGCCACATCAGGTACCCGGCCTTGGTCGAGACGACGAGCTCGTCGCGGTAGGGGCGGAAGTCGCTGGCCAGGACGCTGCCGAAGAACTCCTCGGCCGACCCCGGCGGCGGGCCGTAGTTGTTGGCAAGATCGAAGTGGGTGATGCCGAGGTCGAACGCCTTCCGGCACATCTGCCGGGCCGTCTCCGGCAGCGCGCTGTGGCCGAAGTTGTGCCACAGGCCGAGCGAGATGGCGGGCAGCTTGAGCCCGCTCTTGCCGGTGCGCCGATAGACCATTCCGTCGTAGCGTTTGGCGTTCGCCAGGTAGGTCACGTCTCATTCCCCGAGATTGTCTGAGCTGCGCCCGGATGGGGCACCGCCAAGAGCGTTAGGCCCGCCGGCCGTTTCGGGCAAGTCCCGGCATCGGAGTCGGCGGCATTGACCGCCGACGGCGCCTTCCCGATAACGGCTCGTCCCATGGAGACTCAAGATCACCATGCCATCGTCGCTCTTCGACCTCGCCGGACGGATTGCCTTGGTCACCGGTTCCAGCCGGGGGATCGGCTTCGCCATCGCCGAAGGCCTGGCCGAGGCGGGTGCCGCGGTCGTGCTCAACGCCCGCAACCCCGCCGAGCTCGAGGCGGCGCGGGCCCGCCTGGCCGCGGCCGGCCACAGCGTTCACGCCCTCCCCTTCGACGTCTCCGACCAGCCCTCCGTCGTCGCCGCCGTCGCTCGGATCGAGGACGAGATCGGGCCGATCGACGCTCTCTTCAACAACGCCGGCATCCAGCGCCGCGCTCCGCTCGCCGACTTCGATGCCCAGACCTGGCGCGAGATCATGGCGATCAACCTCGACGCGGTCTTTTTCGTCGGCCAGACGGTCGGCCGGCGGATGGTCGCCCGCGGCCGCGGTAAGATCGTCAACACCTGCTCGGTCGGCAGCGAGATCGCGCGGCCGACCATCGCTCCCTACAACACCGCCAAGGGCGCGGTGAAGATGTTGACCAAGTCGATGTGCGCCGAGTGGGCGCCCCACGGCGTCCAGGTCAACGGCATCGGCCCCGGCTACTTCAAGACTGAGCTCAACCGGGCGCTCCACACCGACGCGAATTTTGACGCCTGGGTCAAGGCGCGCACGCCCACTGGCCGTTGGGGCCACGTCGACGAGCTGAAGGGAGTGGCGGTCTTCCTCGCCTCCGCCGCCTCGAGCTACGTCAACGGCCAGATCATTTACGTCGACGGCGGCTTGCTCGCCGTGATGTGAGGCTGTTGACCGGGCCGGCCGCCATGCCCGAGCATAGGCAGGGGGGGAGTGACAGATGGCCAAGCGCAGCGCCCTGGTGATCAGCGCCCATGCGGCGGACTTCGTCTGGCGCTGCGGCGGCGCCCTCGCGCTCCACGCGGAGAAGGGCGTCGAGGTCACCGTCGTCTGCCTCTCCTTCGGCGAGCGCGGCGAGTCTGCGAGGCTGTGGAAGGAGCCGGGCGCGAGGCTGGAGAACGTCAAGGCGGCGCGCCGCGGCGAAGCCGAGAAGGCGGCGGCCGCTCTCGGCGTCCATGACCTCCAGTTCTTCGATCTCGGCGACTATCCCCTCGACATCGGCCTCGACGCCAAGTTCCGCCTGGTTGATACCATCCGCAAGGTAGATCCCGCCTTCATGCTCAGCCACAGCCGCGTCGACCCCTACAACACCGACCACGCCCGCGCCACCGAGGCGGCGATCGAATGCCGGATGATCGCCCAGGCGTGGGGCCACAACCCCGGCGAGACGGTCCTCGGCGCGCCGCAGCTCTATCTGTTCGAGCCGCACCAAAGCGAGCAGTGCGGCTGGAAGCCCGACATGCTCATCGACATCACGCCGGTTTGGGACAAGAAGTGGGCGGCGATCAACTGCATGGTCGGCCAGGAGCACCTCTGGCAGTACTACCGCAACGTCGCCGAGAACCGCGCCAACCAGTTCCGCCGCAACTCCGGCGGCCAGGCCGGCGGCCGCGACGCCAAGTACGCCGAAGCCTTCGAATCGGTCTTCCCGCGCACCGCGGACGAGCTGACGTGAGCCTCGTCGTCACAGCGATCGAACGCGCCGACGCCGACACCGTTGCCGGCCTTTCCGCCTGCGGGGTCGCCACCGTCCACGAAGCGCAGGGGCGCACCGGGCTGATGCTGCCGCGCCTGCGGCCGATCTTCGCCGGCACCGCGGTCGCCGGCAGCGCCGTCACCGTCTCGGTTCCGCCCGGCGACAACTGGATGATCCACGTCGCGGTCGAACAATGTCGGGCGGGCGACATCCTGGTGGTGGCGCCGACTTCGGCCTCCGACCACGGCTATGTCGGCGAGTTGCTCGCCCGTTCGCTGATTGACCATGGCGTCGTCGGCCTCGTCATCGACGCCGGCGTCCGCGACGTGCGCGACCTGACCGAGTTGAGGTTTCCGGTGTGGTCGAAGGCGATCTTCGCCCAGGGCACCGTCAAAGAGACCCTCGGCTCGGTCAACGTTCCCATCGTCTGCGCCGGCGCGCCGGTCACCCCCGGCGACGTGGTGATCGCCGACGACGACGGCGTCTGTGTGGTGCCGCGGGCGGCCGCCGCGGAGGTGCTGGTCAAGGCGCGCCAGCGTCAGGAGAAGGAGGCCGAGACCCGGCGTCGGCTCATCGCTGGCGAGCTCGGCCTCGACATCTACGGCATGCGCGCCGCGCTCGCCGCCAAGGGGCTGAAGTACGAGTAGCGGCGATGGCGGCTGGCGTTCGCTGCATGTGGATGCGCGGCGGCACGTCGAAGGGCGGCTACTTCCTCGCCGCCGACTTGCCGGCCGACCCCGCCATGCGCGACGCCTTTCTCCTCCGCGTCATGGGCTCCCCCGACCGGCGCCAGATCGACGGCATGGGCGGCGCCGATCCGCTGACCTCCAAGGTGGCGGTGGTGAAGAAGTCGGCCCGGCCCGGAGTCGATATCGACTACCTGTTCCTGCAGGTGTTCGTCGACCGGCCGATCGTCACCGACGCTCAGAACTGTGGCAACATCCTCGCCGGTGTTGGCCCGTTCGCCATCGAACGCGGCCTCGTGACCGCCCGCGACGGCGAGACGCCGGTGGCGATCTACATGGAGAACACCGGCCAGATCGCGGTGGCGCGGGTTGCGACCCCCGGCGGCCAGCCCGTCTACGACGGCGACGCGCGGATCGATGGAGTCCCTGGCACCGCCGCCGCCGTACCGCTCGAGTTTCGCGACACCGCCGGCTCCTCCTGCGGCGCGCTGCTGCCGACCGGGAAGGCCCGCGACACGGTTGCCGGCCTCGCCGCCACCCTGATCGACAACGGCATGCCGACGGTCATCCTCGACGCCCGCGACATGGGCATCAGCGGCGAGGAGACGCGCGAGGCGCTCGACGGCAATGCCGGGCTGAGAGAGCGGCTGGAGGCGGTGCGCCTCGCCGCCGGTCCGCTGATGAACCTCGGCGACGTTGCCGAAAAATCAGTGCCCAAGATGACCATGGTGTCGCCGGCCCGTGCCGGCGGCGCCATCGCCACCAGGACGTTCAT
>JBBDMC010000214.1:8175-10457 GCA_040878485.1 Bauldia sp.
GGCTCGGTCGCCGCCGGCTTGGCCGCCGTCCCGCAAGGCCGGCATAAGGCCCTCTCCATCGAGCACCCGAGCGGCGAGACGACGGTGATCGCCGCCGTCGACGCGACCGGTGCGGTGACCAGCGCCGCCATCCTGCGCACCGCCCGCAAGCTCTTCGACGGGGTGGTCTTCGGCGATTGACAGGTTCGCCCTCCCCCCTGCCGGTGCGTGGTTCGAGGCTCCGCTTCGCGGAGCACCTCACCATGAGGCGGTTGGCTTCTCCATCTGCGGCGACTACGCCCCGCTGGGAGGCCACCAGCCTCCTCATCCTGAGGTGCGAGGCCGCCCAAGCGGCCGAGCCTCGAAGGACGCGCTGGCGTCGATCCAGCGCCATTCCTTCACACCTCGGAAGCAGAAAGCCAGCAACTCCATGCTTACTCTCACCGCGCCCCGACCGCGCCGGCGCCGAGCAGCCGGTCGATCTCGGCGGCGGGATAGCCGATCTCGGCGAGCACCTAGCGCGTGTGCTCGCCGAGTCGGGGTGCGGCGCGCTCGTAGGCGAGCGGCGAGCGCGACATGAGGATCGGATTGCGCACCGACGGCACCGTGCCGCCCTCCGCCGTCGGCAGGTCGAGCCGCATGCCGCGATGGACGACCTGCGGGTCGGCGAAGACCTTGGCCACGTCGTTGATCGGGCCGGCCGGAACGCCCGCCGCCGCCAGCGATCGCAGGATTTCGTCGCGCGAGAACCGCGCCATCAGCTCCGTCAGCCGGGGCACGACCTTCTCCCGGTTGGCGACCCGCGCCTCGTTGGTGGCGAAGTCCGCGTCGTCGGCGAGCGCCGGCGCGCCGAGGACGCCGACGAACTGACGGAACTGGCCGTCGTTGCCGACCGCGACGACCACGTGGCCGTCGGCGACGGCGAAGACCTGATAGGGCACGATGTTGGGATGGGCGTTGCCGAGCCGGCGCGGCGACACGCCCGTGGTGAGGTAGTTCATCGCCTGGTTGGCGAGCACCCCGACCTGCGTGTCGAGGAGCGCCATGTCGATCGCCTGCCCCTCCCCGCTCCGCTCGCGCTCGGCGAGCGCCGCTTGGATGGCGACGACCGCATAGAGGCCGGTGAAGATGTCGGCGAAGGCGACGCCCACTTTCTGCGGCTCGCCTTCTGGGTCGCCGGTCAAGTCCATGATCCCGCCCAGCCCCTGGATCAGGAAATCGTAGCCGGGGCGTGCCGCGTAAGGCCCGGTCCGCCCGAAACCGGAGACCGAGCAATAGACAAGGCGGCGATTGGTCGGCTTGAGGCTGCCATAGTCGAGCCCGAACTTCCTCAGCCCACCGACCTTAAAGTTTTCGATCAGAACATCGGCGCGGGCTGCCAGCCGCGCCACCGCCTGGCGGCCTTCCGGCCTGGCGAGATCGACCGCGATCGACCGCTTGCCCCGGTTGCACGAGTGGAAATATGCCGCATCGTGGGTCCCGTCGCCATTGTCGATCGAGGGCGGCCCCCAGTGCCGGGTTTCGTCGCCGGCGAGGCTTTCGACCTTGATCACCTCGGCGCCAAGATCGGCGAGCACCTGGCCCGCCCACGGGCCGGCGAGCACCCGAGCAAGCTCCAGCACCTTGAGGCCGACGAGCGGCGGCGACATAGCTAATTCTCCAGCTCCGACGGCGCCGCCGCCACCGCGGCGTCAGGAGTTTGTTCGCAAAGGGCTTCGGTGTTGCTTCTGGGGCTAGTCTCGACCTGCGCTGGATGCAATAGAGACGAGCGCGGCGGCAAACGCCAGCCCTGTCGCGCGGTCAGACGGGGCGTATGCCGCGGCAGATCACCGTTAGACTTTGCCGCTGCGAGGCATTTATTGTCGCGCGTGTCCCGGGCTAGATTGCGCTAACGCGAGGCCCTAGAGGGGCGACGAATCCATGGCGGCGGAACAGGTTAGGCGCAAGCTTGCGGCGATCCTTGCCGCAGACATGGTCAGCTACACGTCCCACATGCATGTGGACGAGGAAGGGACGCTGGCCCAGCTGAAAACCCTGCGGGACGATCTCATCGACCCGAAAATTGTCGAACATCGCGGGCGTATCTTCAAGACCACCGGCGATGGAGTGCTCGCGGAATTCCAAAGCGTCGTCGACGCGATCCGCTGCGCAGTTGAAATTCAGCTCGCGCTTGCTTCGCGGAACGCCCGATTGCCGGTCGTCGAACACGCCGAATTCCGGCTCGGCGTCAACCTCGGTGACGTGATCGTGGAAGGTAGTGATCTCTACGGCGATGGAGTCAATGTCGCCGCGCGACTTGAGCA
>JBBDMC010000215.1:0-60096 GCA_040878485.1 Bauldia sp.
GGCCGTGTCCTCACGGCCGCGATTTCGGCGATTGACATCGCCCTGCACGACATCAAGGGCAAGGCGCTTGGCGTGCCGGTCTACCAGCTCCTCGGCGGCAAACAACGCGACCGCGTCCCGACCTTTGCGTCGACGCGAGCTCCGCCCGGCGCCGAAATGATCGAGCAGGCCAGGGAGCTGATGTCGCACGGGTGGAACTGCATGCGATTGTCGACGAGCGGTCACGAAAACCGCGATACCTATGAGCCGCGCGAGCACATCGCCACGTCGGCGCGCTGGTGCATCAAGGCGCGCGAGGAACTCGGCGACGACGTCGTGCTCGGCCTCGACTATCACCATCGTTTGACGGTGGCCGAGGCGGCGACCTTCTGTCAGAAGATGCCGCGCGGGACGCTCGACTTCCTCGAGGAGCCAATTCGCGATGAAAGCCCCGAGGCGTACGAAAGCCTCAGGAAGCTCACCGATATTCCCTTCGCCATCGGCGAGGAATTCTCATCCAAGTGGCAGTTCCTGCCATACATCGAACGCGGCATCCACCAGTTCAGCCGCATCGACGTGTGCAATGTCGGTGGCCTGACCGAAGCCATGAAGGTCGCCGGATGGTGCGAAGCCCACTACGTCGACATGATGCCGCACAACCCGCTCGGCCCGATCTGCACGGCGGCGACGGTTCATTTCGCCGCCGCGGTTGCCAATTTCTGTTGGCTGGAGTGTCGGGCGACGCCAACTGAACTCTACTATCTCGGCTTTGACGACGCAGAGGTGTTTCGGGTGCGATTGCAGCTGGAGAGTGCCCACTACCCGGTCCCGGATACACCGGGCCTCGGGGTCGAGGTCGATGAGAAACGGCTCACCCGGGAGTCGTTCAAATTCTGGGAGGCGCCGCATCTGCGGCGGCGCGATGGATCGTTCACCAACTGGTAGGTCGACGGTTCCGCGGGCGATGGCCGCGCGTCAGGCTCCCCGACGCAGCCGGAAACGTTCATTCGCTTCGAAAAGCGCCCGGGCTGCGGCGGCAACGCCCGGGCGTCGCGCATCATCGAGATTGGCAAGATACGGTTGGATCGGACCGGTATCGGCAATGCCGGCGAAGCGCACGCCATCGTGGAGCACCACGATCGGCGAATGCGCGTCGCGCTGATCCTCAAAGGGCAGGAACTTGTCGCGGAGGCGCGTGGCAGTGGCGACGTCGCCCGCCCGCAATGCGGCGTGGATGGCGCTCGAGAGATGCGGCGCGACCGAAACGGAACCCGACGTGAATGCGTGGACGCCGAACTTCGTCCAATGGACGATCGCCGGGCGCTCGCCAATGCCGCTGACCAGACGCGACGTGCCACAGGCATCGACCAGAGCAGCGAGGTAGCCATCTTCAGCCGGGTCCTTGCGCTCCACCGCGTATTTCAGCGAGCAGACGACTTCATCGGCGATCAGCGCGGCGAGGTCGCGCGGCGCGATGTAGCCTTCGCTGCGCACGTAGGCGACGATCGGGCGCCCGTAGGCCGCGGCCAGCCGCGAGAGGCCGGCAGCAACGCCGGCCGGCTTGGTCGGGCCGGTCATCGGCAGCGCCATGGCGGTCGGAAACGGAAACGAGCGAAGCACCGCCACCTGATCGACCGCCTTGCCGAAATCGGCGCCGACCGAGGGGATCATCCAGGCGCCTTCCGGCGCTATCGCGACCAACAAGTCCAGCACCTTGCCGTATTCGGCGAGGCCGAGGTGATAGAAGTTGGCGTTGCCGCCATAGAGGAACGAGGAGACGCCGCCGGCGGCAAGATGGTCGACGATCTTGCGGTTTTCCGACTCGCTGACGTTTCCCGCAGCGTCGCGGGCAAGGGGCGGAACGGCGATGACCGAGCGGCCGAGATCAGCGGGTGTGACGGCATCGGTTTTCACGGACGTCTCCCATGGGTCGGCGATTTGGGATTGGCAATCCGGCGGCGGCCCAAAGCTAGCGGAGGGAGCGCGGTGCTTCAACTGCAGGGCCTGGGCGCCGGCGATATCCTCTATGTTTGCCGGGCATCGTTCACATGAGGACCTCCCACAGGAGTCGACAAATGAAGCTCATCCTCCTCACGGGCGCGGGCGGAAACGTCGGCCAAATGATCCGGCCGATGCTCCGCGCCAAGTGCCGGCTCCGCGTCTCCGACGTGAAAGACATCGCCCGCGACGGGCAAGAGGAGTTCGTCCGAGCCGATCTCAGTGACCTCGGCGCCGTCCGCCGGGCGGTTCGCGGCGTCGATGCGGTCGTTCATCTCGGCGGCTATTCGCTCGAAGCCGACTTCGAGACCATCCTTCCGGCGAACATCGTCGGCATCTACAATCTCTTCGAGGCGGCGCGGCAGGAAGGCGTCAGGCGCGTCATCTTCGCATCAAGCGGCCACGTCGTCGGCTTCTATCCGCGCTCGCAGACGATTCCGGTCGAGGTAACGCTGCGGCCCGACTCGCGCTATGGGGTCAGCAAGGCCTTCGGCGAAGCCATCGCCGGCCTCTATGCCTACAAGTACGGCGCCGAGGTCTTCACGATCCGCATCGGCCACATCCTGCCGCGGCCGGAGACGATACGAGATCTCGCCATCTGGCTGAGTCCGCGCGATCTCTGCCAGCTCATCGAGATCGGCCTCGAAACGCCAGGCATCCGCCATGAGATCGTCTACGGCATCTCCGACAACCAGCGCCGCTGGTGGGAGCGCGACAATGCCGCCCGGCTCGGCTACCGGCCGCAGGATCGCGCCGAAGACTACGCGGCGGAGGTCATCGCCCGCGACCGGGGCGCAAGCGGGGACGACCGCGTCGATCGCAATCAGGGTGCCGACTTCTGCGTCGCCGAATCGATGGCGCCGGTGTCGTGACTGCGTCTGACGAACGGCGCGGCAACGTGTTTCACGAGGATCTGCCGGCCGCGGCTGTGAGGGCGGTGGCGCTGGCGTCTCGACTTTGCGACGATTGCGTCCACTATCACGGCAGCTGGCCGGCGCTGAGGCTGGTCGAGCACGGTGGCCTCGATTTCGACCGGCCGCATCTGCTGCCTCTATTCAGAGGGCTGGCGAGCGATCCGCCGCGCCGCCGCTGGCTGATAGCCGGGATGGCCGACAGCGGCCTCGTCGCGACGGTCGGCTCGGCGATCTGGCCGATCGTCCCGGAGGCCCGGCTCACTCTGGTCGACCGGTGCGAAACGCCGTTGACCCTGTGTCGCGAATACGGTCGGCGACTGGGCCGGACACTCGACACGGTGCGCGCCGACCTCAACCAATTCACGCCGCCGGAGCTTCAGGATGTGGTCTTCGCGCATTCGGTCCTTGCCCACGTCCCCGGGACGGAGCGCGCGGCGATGGCGGGGCGCTTCCGTCAGTGGCTGGCACAGGACGGCTGTCTCGTCCTCTCCGCAAGACTGGACGACGTTCTTGATCAGGATGACATCGATCGACAAACCGATCCGGCGCACATCCGCAAGATGATCGCGGTGCTGAAAAAGGAAGGCGTGGACGACGAAGCGACCCTGCGCCAGCTGTCCGTCTGGCTGCCGCGCAGTTTTGGCGAGCGGTCGCGCCGCCGCGGCGCGCACGCGACGATCGCCGATCTGACCACTCTTCTCGAACAAGTCGGCTTCGCCGAGGCGCGAATCGTTGCCGAGTTCGCCCCGCCACCGCGGCAGCTCCGACCGTCGGGAAAGAACCAGCGGCGGGCGATCATCGCCGCCTACGCCGCGCAAAACCGGCCGGCCCGCCGGCTCGGCGCGAACCCATCAGAGAAGTCGGCTCAACAGACCGAACACCGGCGCCTTTCCAAACAAGCCGGAGATGAAGAGGTATTGCGCCGCGGCAACCACCAGGATCGCAGCGATCAAGGTACCGATCGAACCCCGCCCGACATGACGTCGCACCAGCAGCAAGAATCCGGCGGTCGCCGGAAGCAGGCCGACGAGGGGCAAGGCAACCAGAAGGCTGACGAAGGCGGCGCCGATGCCGAGATCCAATTCGGGCGACCCAGTTCGGGCGCGACTTGGCAGGCGAACCAACGCCACGATCGCGGCGCCGATCAGCACGAGCGACACGCCGGTCGGGGCTATCCACGCGCTGCCGCGATAGTCGGACGCCGCGATGATCGCACCAAGCGAGAGAACGATCATGCCGACGAAGGCGGCCACCGCCGCGGCGGGGGCGAAGCTCTCGTCCGGAGTGCGCACCGCGGCGGGCCGCCTCAGCCGGAAGAGGACCACCAGCAGAACCGCTCCGAGGATGATCACGCCCGGTCTCAACAGGGCAGAGGCGCCGAAGACTTGGATGGTCTTGCCGAGCGACGTTTCCGCGATCGGGCCCATGACGAAGCCGAGCAGAAACGGGGCCCGTGGAAGGCCCGCCGCTCGCAGCAAGAGACCGAGCATCCCGCCGACAATGAATTGACCGAGGGTGAACAAGCTTTCCGTCGCGCCGAGCGCGGCGGTGACGATGGCAACCAGGGCGAAAGGCACGATCATTGCCGGCCGCGGCGCCGTCATTCGCACAAGGAAGGGCACGACGATGAGAAAGAGGGGAATTGTCAGCAGGTTGCCGAATAGAACAGCCCAGGCGAAACTGATCGCCATCGGCAAGTCCGGGCCGAGGAATCGCGGCCCAGGCTCGAGGCCGAGCATGGCTAGTCCACCCATGAGGATCGCCATGCTGGAACTGCCGGGGATGCCGAAATAGATCGTCGGGATCAGCGCACCGCCTTCCTTCGAGTTGTTGGCGGCTTCCGGAGCGATGACGCCGGCGAGCGAGCCGGTGCCGACGGGCGGTCCCTCCTTGGTAGTCCGCGCCGCGTCCGCGTAAGCGATCCAGACCGCGACGCTCGCTCCGACCCCCGGCATCATCCCGATCACGATGCCGATGACGGTGCTGCGCAACAACACCATGCGGTAGCGGAGCGCCACGGCCATGCCGCGCAGCAGTTGGCGGAACTCGGCACGCATTGCCCGCGACGCGGTCACCGGCGCCGGCGAGCGGGCAAGGGAAAGCATCTCGGGCACGACGAACAGCCCGCCGATGATCGACACCAGTTGCAGACCGTCCCACAGTTCCAGACGATCGAAGGTGAAGCGCGGCACCGCGGTCAGGCGATCGAGCCCGACGGTCGATGCCAGCAAGCCCAGCGCCGCCACGGCGATGCCGCCAGCCACTTGGCGGTCCGACAGCGTGGCGACGAGGGATAGCCCGAGAAGCGAAAGCACCAGAAACTCCGGGGCCCCTAGATTGGTGATGATCGGCCGCGCCACGGGAATGACCGCGATGAAAAAGATCGCACCAACGATGCCGCCGATCGAAGAAGCCGACAGGCTTGCCCCCAGCGCCTCGGAGCCGCGGCCTTTCTGTTGCAGCTGAAAGCCGTCGATGACGGTTGCTGCTTCCGAGGCGGATGTGGGCAGGCCGTAGGCGATCGGCGTGATGGAACCGGACGTATGAACGACTGAGTGAAGTGCGAGAAGGAAGACGGCGCCGGCCAGCGGATCGAAGGCGACAACCAGCGGCAGAGCCAGCAACAGGCCGATGCGGCCACCGATCCCCGGTAGGATGCCGGCCAGAAAACCGAGGAGAATCCCAAGCACGAGGGCCGCCAGCCGTGCCGGCTGAAGAACCGCCATGAGTGACCCTGCGATAGCATCCATCAGTGGCCACACCGCGAGCCGGAAGGCCGAGAGCAATCGGACGAGAAGACAGTGGTCATCGGCCCGCGACCGACCAGGTCAGCAGGTGCGGTCGCCGACGGCGCGACGCCGCCCGCAGGCGATGGCCGCCTGCAGGTCGGCTTGCAGTGCCGCCTTATCGGCGAGAAGTGCTCCGACAAGGCCCTGGACTTCGGATCCGCTGAGCGGGTCGATCGGAATCTTGAGTTGGGCCGCTTCGGCAAGGAATGCTTCGTCGTGGACGGCGGCATCGAATGCAGTTCGCAGCGCATCGACATCCGCTGCGTCGGCATTCGGCGGCGCGGCAATCCAGCGACCGAGATTGCCGCTGAGCTCCATCAGGTCGGCGAGCTTGGAAACCGGCTTGGGGGCGATGTCGCGAAGCAGCGGGGCGGAAACCGGGGCGCCCGGATTGGGCACAGCGTTCATTCGCAGGATGACGGCGGCGCCCTCCTCTTCGACCAACCGGCGCACGCTGCCATATGAGCCGACGACGATCTGTCCCTCGCCGCTGATCATGGCGAGAGCCCGTTGCCCGCCATTGTATCCGGGCACCGGTTTGATGGACAGCCCGAGGATGTCGTTGAGGACGTAGCACTCGAACGAGGCACGCGACGCGCTGGTGCTTGCCGGATAGACGGCGGGCTCGGAACGGTTGGCGAGGTCTGCGATCGAATTGATGCCGCTGAGCTTGCTCGCCACAACGACGCGCTCGTCGACGGCGAGCTTTCCCAGCCAGTTGAATGCGCCAAGATTGAACTTGACGTCCTCCTCGTCGAGGATCTCAGCGTAGAGGAGGGCTGCTTCAAAGAGACCGATGGTGAGGTCGCCGGCAGGCGCCTCGAAAATTTGCTTCGCCGCCAGACGGCCGTCCGCAGTCTGAACGACCTCCACGGTCATTCGCGACTGCGGCAGCGCGAGGGCGAGGTGTTTGGCGAAGAGCCTGGCGTAGGCCTCGTAGCCGCCTGACCCCTCGTTGCCGATCAGAAAGGCGATGCGGCGCCGGTCAAGGACGCCGGCCAGCGCCTCGGTGAACCGGCCCCAGACGAGCCCGGCCGCGGCAAAGGCCAGGATGTCCCGTCGCGACGAACGCCTTGTCATCTGGGATCCCCAGCGGTCAGAAACGACCGAATCTAGCACGGTTTCCAGATCAAGGAGCGCCGCGGACACGTGGCCGGCGGCTGCAGACCCTTGATTGCGTCTATGATCGTCCCGTCGATGATGGCGCGTGCCAGACCGGGGGTTATTCTTCTTGCCGAAACACAAAGCTTCGCCGGGATACCGCTGGGCGCGCGAGCACGTCCTGAAGAGCTCGGCCGCGACGGCCGCCTGGATGTTCCAAGTGAAGCTCGAAGAGAGTCAGTGGTATTCCGCCAACCAGCACCTGGCCTATCAGACGAAGCGGCTGGGCGAGCTGCTCAGGCACGCCAAGACCAACGTCCCATTCTACGCCACCGCCTATAAGAGCGCCGACATCGATGTTTCGCGCGACCCTGATCCAGCGACGTGGCGGCGCATTCCACTGCTGACGCGCGCCGCCCTGCAGGGCAACAAGGCGGCGCTGACGGCGGCAAGAGTGCCGCCCGATCACGGCAAGTCGATCGCGGTCGCGTCTTCCGGGTCGACGGGGACGCCCGTCGAGGCTCTGGCGACCGAACTCACCGGCACCTGGAATCGGGCGCTGACGCTGAGAGCCCAGCTCTGGGCGCTGAAGCGTTTCGACTATCGCCTAGCCGTCATCCGACGCTATCCGAATAAGGTCGCCGATTATCCGGCGGGTCGCTCCCTGCCGGCCTGGGAGAACGAGATCACGCTGCCAGTCGTCTCCGGCCCTGTCTTCAGCCTCGCCGCCACCACGCCGACGACGGAGCAGGTCGAATGGCTGAACCGGCACCGGCCCGAGGTTCTCCTTACCTATCCGTCAATATTTGCCGGGCTGCTCGACGCGGCCGCAAGCGGCGAGCTCAAGCTGCCAGGTCTCAGGCGAATCCTGACGATCAGCGAGATGCTCGCCGACGAGGTCCGGGTCGCGGCGCGGCGAACGCTCGGCGTCGAGATCTTCGACGCCTATTCCGCCAACGAGACCGGTTCGATTGCCCTGCAATGCCCCGAAGGCCACGGCTATCACGTGCAGTCGGAAGCCCTCGTGGTCGAGGTCCTCCACGACGACGGCCGCCCGTGCGGGCCCGGTGAGACCGGCCGTGTCGTCGTCACCCTCCTCCACAACTACGCCCTGCCGCTCATCCGCTACGAAATCGGCGACTTCGCGACGGTCGGCCGGCAGTGTCGTTGCGGTCGCGGCCTGCCGGTGCTGACCCGGATCATCGGGCGACAGCGCAACATGCTGATCGGGCCGAAGGGAGAGCGATCGCGCCCGGCTCTCGGCTGGAAATACATCAAAGGGATGGCACCGATCACGCAGGGCCAGTTCATCCAGCATACGATCGAAAAGCTGGAGGCAAAGCTGGTTGTCGCGCGACCGCTCGTCGAGGCCGAGGAAGCCCGAGTGCGCGAGCTCCTGACGTCGCGGATGCCTCAATTCAGCGAAGTCGTCTTCACTTACGTCGAAGAGCTTCCGCGCAGCGAGGGCGGAAAATTCGAGGACTTCATCAGCCTGGTTGGCAAGCCTTCCCCGACGGCCGACAAAGGTGCCGCACGATCATAACCCGGCTGAGGAAAAGCCAGAGGCAGCCGCTATGGGGGCGGAGGCGGAGGCGGCGCGAGGCTAAGGCGCAGGCCTACCATCAGGCTGTGATTGTGGAAACTGTCGGTGACCCCGTAGGGAGCCGTCTCTGACGCGAAAAAGGAGCTGCTGGCGCCAAAGTAACGGTAGTCCATCGTGAAAGTCGCGCGCGGGGCGAACTGATATCCGAAACCGGCGCCCAACTGATAAGCGAAGACGCAGTTTTCGTCGTCGATATCGCCGCTGCCGCCGACAGTCCCGATTTCATCGACCTTGAGATGGACGTTGGCGACGCCAATACCGCCGCCAATATAAGGCTTGAATCGTCCCGTCCGATTGAAGTCGTACCAGCCATTGGCCATCAAGGCGAAGAAGCGGGCCGATCCAGCGCTTACGCCTTCATTGCCGATCGTGAACGGGTTGACGTCATTGCCACGCGACGACAACTCGCCCTCGAGACGGAATCCCGACATTGTCGAGAAGCCAAACGCAGCCGCCCCGGCGAAGCCGGTCTCGAAATCCAAGCCGACCGTGTTGAGGCTTGGCGGTCCGTCATAGGTGATGTCGCCAAGCCAGCTTCCACCGCCCATGACGGCGAAATAGGACTGGTCGAACATACCTTGCGCTGACGCAGAGCTGCCGTAGGCGACAAGCCCGATAACCGCAACGCTGCCGAGGAGAGTCTTCTTCATGCGCGCCCCGAGTCCGCTTAGTAGCGCCACAGAAAACAAAGTTGCGCCAATCCTCCGCCGACTTCAATGTTCCCACCGTATGCGAGGGGCCGCAACCGCTTAATTCGATCGGCCGTTGCAAATCTGCTTCACTCGGCGATGCCGGATTTCCACCGAGATTGCCGGTTTCGTGCATCTGTTGCCGGACCGCAACACCCTCCGGAAAACGCTCTCGGCGCGACCGTTTCCCTGGCGAGTCGCTGCATCGCCTCGGCCGCCAACCGAGAGCCCTGCGGCAACGGAATTGCGGTTTCTCGTGCGCCCGCATAGCGTGCGCCCGGCGTCGCGCGGCGAACGCCGGGCCGATCCTTGGGGTTCTCGATCATGGCAAGCACGACAACGCTTACCCGTCGCCGGCTGGCTCGCTCGATCGCTGCGGCCGCGGCGCTCGCCGCGGCGCTCGCCGCCGCGCTCGTCCTCGCTACGGGAGCGATCGCCCAGGACGCGCTCGGCGCGCTGAAGGGCCAGAGCATCCGCCTCGTCATTGCAGCCGGCGCCGGCGGCGGATCGGATCAGATGGGCCGTATGCTCGCCGCCGCCCTCGGCCGGGCATTGCCCGAGACCGCCGTGCACGTGCAGAACCGCGGCGGCGCCGGCGGCGGCCTGGCGATGTCCGAAGTCCAGAACGACACCGGCAACCTGGTCACGCTCGGCTTCGCCAACAACGGCCCGGTGTATATCCAGCTGTCGGAGACCGCCGCCGCCCAGTTCGATCTGACCGAGCTTAAATGGATCGGGTCGGTGGGCGACAACCAGCGGCTTCTTGTCATGCGCAAAGGACTCGGACCGCCGTCCCTCGACACGCTGCGCAACCTCGATCGTCAGCCGATCCTCGCCGTCGCCGGCAGCGCCGGCAGCGCCGGCTACGTCGAGGCCATGCTGTTCAACGCCATGCTGTCGCTGCGCATGAAAGTGGCCGCCGATCTCGACGATCCGGTTGTGCAGACGATGATTCTGGCCGGCGACGTCGACGCGACCCTGGGCAGCTACGCCTCGCTGAAACCGATGCTCGATGCCGACGAGGTCGTCCCGCTCCTTCTCTACGCCAAGGACGGCGCCCCCCAAGGGCTGAGGGACGTGCCGGCGATCGCCGATGTCGTTCAGGCGGGGCAACTCGACCAGCTCGTCGACATGCTCGCCAGCCTCAGCCGCAGCGGTCGCATCGTCGTGGCTTCGCCGTCGATCCCGGCGGAGCGGATCGCCGCCCTGCGCGCGGCGTTCGATATCGCGGTCGCCGATCCGGTCTATGCGCAAGAAATGACGGCCGGTGACTACGTCATCAATGCCACCGCCGGCGCCGACATCGAGGAGCGCATCAAGACGTACTTGGCCATCGGCGGCGATTTCCATGCGCTCTTCAAGCGTTACGTCGAATGCGGCCAGAAGATCAGCGACGGCGCTGCGACCGCTTGCGAATGACCGTTGCGGGCGACGAGCCGCCGCCGTCGGCTCTCGGGTAGGGCCGCGGGGTGCTGGACCTTTTCGGCCTTGAGTCGTGGTTGGCGCCCCTCGTCGCGCTGACCACGGGAACCCTCCTCGGCTTATTTTACGGCATCCTCCCCGGCATCGGCGGCCGCGTCGGCATTCTCCTGTCGCTGCCGATGGCGACCCTATTCGACCCGCATTCGGCCGCGATCTTCCTGTTCGCGATGCACGCCGTGGTCCACACCGGAACCTCGATCCCGGCGATCGCGTTCGGTCTGCCTTCCACCGCCTCCGATGCGGCGACCGTCATCGACGGCTACCCGCTCGCCAAGATGGGCCGCGCCGGCGAGGCCCTGGGCGCCAGCCTCAGCGCCTCCGCCATCGGCGGCGTCCTCGGCGCCCTCGCCTTCCTCGCCTGCATTCCCATCGCCCGGCCGCTGGTGACCAGCTTCGGCCCCCCGGAATTCCTGGTCCTGGCGCTGATCGGTTTGACGATGGTCGCCTCGCTGTCGCGCGAAGGCCTGTTGCCCGGCTTCGTCGTCGGCTGCATCGGCATCCTGTTCGCCATGGTCGGCTACGGCATCCGGACGGGCGAGCCCCGCTTCACCTTCGGCGTCCTCGACCTGTGGGACGGGCTCGATATCCCGGCCTTGGTCTGCGGGGTGTTCGTCGTTCCCGAGATGCTGTCGATCAACCGCCACGCCGACCCGGACGCCCAGCGCCGCGCGGTGACCACGACCATCGCCGATGTCTTCCGCGGCATGTTCGTCACCTTTCGCCATACCGCGGTTCTGCTGCGCAGCACCTTCTACGGCATCGTCATCGGCATCATGCCGGCGGTCGGTTCGTCGGTCGCGGTCTGGCTCTCCTACGGCTATGCCGCGCAGACCACCAAATCGGAGATTCCCTTCGGCAAGGGGGCCATCGCCGGCGTCATCGCGCCCGAGGCGGCCAACAACTCGAAAGAGGGCGGGGCAATGGTCCCGACCCTGTTCTTCTCGATCCCCGGCAGTTCGAGCATGGCCATCATGATGGCGGCGCTGGGCTACGTCGGCGTCAGCACCGGACGGTCGTTCCTCACCGACAACATCGGTCTGTCGTACGCGCTCGCCGCCACGGTTCTGCTGGCCAATATTCTGGCCATACCGGCGTTCTTCGCGGTGGTGCCGTTCCTGGTCCGCTTGTCGGCGCTCCGCCGCGAAGCGGTCGCCCCGATCGCCATCGCCCTTTCGGTCACCGCGGCGTTGATCAGCACGCCACGCTTTTCGACCGTCGTTCAGGTCGCGGTCGCCTCCGCCCTCGGCCTGATCCTCAAGTGGGCGGGATGGCCGCGCGGCCCCTTCATCCTCGGCTTCGTGATCGGCCGTCTCGGCGAGACCTCGTTTCACCAGACCGCGGTGATTTGGGGTTGGTCGGCGATTTTTCGCCCGGTCACCGCCCTGCTGCTGGTCGCCCTCGCAGGCTGGCTGATCTACGTCGTGGCGACGCGGCCGGTCGCCAGCCTGCCCGGTTCCGCGAGCCGGACCAGGGCCGTCGCGGCCGGGCTGTTCGCATTCTTCGTGGTCGTGATTGCCTGGAGCCTGACGCTGAAGTTTGCCGCCGCCGCCGTGCCCCTCGCCGCCGCGGCCATGGGCCTTGTCTGCAGCGGCCTGATCGTGGTCGCGGGGCGCCGTTCCGCGGCGGTCGACGACAAGTCGGAGGCGATGCGCCACGTCGCCCTGTATGCCGGGTACCTGCTGATCACGCCGCTGATCGGACTGATCGCATCGAGCTTCGTCTTTGTCGCCGCGGCGATGCGCCTCAACGGCAGCAGGATGTCGCCGGCGCTGATCGCGGCGTTGGTTTTGGCGCTGTCCGAACTGGCCGTGCTGACCCTGGTTTTCGATGTGATCATCGAGAAGGAAATCGTCGGCCGAGTATTGTGGGCTATCCTGGGATATTGAGGCGCGCTCAGCCGAGCTTCTTGAGAACCGCGATCAGCCGGCGCCGGCGCACGACGCTGCCGCCGACGGTCGCTTCTCGGCCCATCTCTTCGACATCGATCGCGGTAAACGGCGAGGCGGCGAACAGCGCCAGCATCTCCCCCTTGGTCCCGTATTCCGACAGCGCAACGCTCTCCGCCGCCACGTGGCGGCCAAGACGAGCGATGAAGACGTCGTACGGTTCAGGCAGCGACAGGCCGCCCGACTCGATCATGTCCATCAGCGTGGCGACCATTTGCGGGCGTCGAGGCGGCTCGCCCGCGGAACGCAGCGATTGTGAAAAGACGAGGCGGCCGTCCGCCTTGAGCCAGCGCGCCAGCAACGCCAGCAGCGCGCCGTGGCGCGCCTTCGCCACGGCGCGGAACAGGCTGTGGACGACAATGACGTCCGCCGCCGCCGAAAGGTCGGTGTCGGGAACCTCGACGAGGTGGGTCGATACGTCGAGGCCATTCCGGGGCCCGTAAGCGGCGCACAGTTCGAGCGGCGTGCCGCAGCGATCGAGGACCGTGTAGCGCACGCGCCCCGCGACCTCCGGCCCGGCGAGAAACGCCGCGCGCGCGGCGGTGGCGAGGAGCCCCGTATCCGCCGATCCGACGATAAGGACGTCGATGGCGTCGCCGTGGCTCGCCTTGGCGGCGAGCAATCCTGCCACAATGCTGATGATCCTCCCGCGATCCACGCTAATCCCGGCGGCGGGGTTAGCCACACGTCGTCCGCAGAAGGCAATGTGATAGTCGGCGCAGTCGCGGCAATGCCGGGCCGCGATTCCGACCACGTCGCGGAAGTTGCCGGCAAGGTCCTCGCCGAACGTTGCCGGATCGGAAACGCCTGGAGTATCGCCGCCGCTCACTTTGCTCACATGAGCGCGTCCGTAACAGTCAAACGATGCCACCGCTCCCGCCGCTCACCGCCGGCCGTTGGCCGGCGACCTTGGCGCGGTACTTGGATGCCCGGTAGGTGGCGATCGGGTCGATAGCGCCGCCGTTGCCGGCGCGGGCCTTCGCCAGGATCGCCCCGACGTCGGTGGTGTAGGCGCGCTTCAGCGACTGCGCTGCCATCAGCGCGTCATTTTTTTCCTGATAGCCGTCGAGGGCGGCGCGGTCGACGAGCAGCGCCTGCGCGTAGCCCCGCAGGATTTCGATCGCGCTGGTGATCAGGCTCTCGATCGGATCGGTGACGTTGTGCGATTGATCGATCATGTAAGACGGCTTGAAGCCCTTGGCCTTCCGCTCGGCGGCGTCCACCAGTTCGTTGAAGACGAGAAAAAGCTGGAAGGGATTGATCGACCCGGAGTCAAGATCGTCGTCGCCGTATTTCGAATCGTTAAAATGGAAACCGGCGAGCTTTCGGAACTGGATGAGGCGGGCAACTATCATTTCAATGTTGACGTTCGGCGCGTGATGACCGAGGTCCACAAGGCAGAACGCTTTGGGCCCTAGTTCCATGGCGGCGAGGTAGTTCGTCCCCCAGTCCTGGATGACGGTCGAATAGAACGCCGGCTCGTAGAGCTTGTGCTCGAGGAAGACGCGCCAGTCGGCGGGCAGCGCCTTGACCACCGTCTTCATGGCGTCGAGGTAGCGCTCGAAGGCGCGGGTGAAATTCGACTGGCCGGGAAAGTTGGAGCCGTCGCCGATCCACACGGTCAGCGCCTTCGACCCGAGCTTCTCGCCGATCTCGATGCACTCGATGTTGTGGGCGACCGCCTGGTCGCGGACCGCTTTGTCGGTATGCGACAGGCTGCCGAACTTGTAGCTCCGCTTCTGCCCGGCCGAATCCTGAAAAGTGTTGGAGTTGATCGCATCGAAGGCGAGGCCGAGCTTTACGGCCTTCTGCATCAGGCCCTTCAGGTCCTTCACCTTGTCCCACGGGATATGAAGCGAGACCCTTGGCGTCGCGCGGCCGAGCTGGTGGATGACGGCGCAATCGTCGAGCTTGTCGAAGATGTTGCGCGGCTCACCTGGCCCAGAGAAGCGGGCGAAGCGCGTGCCGCCGGTGCCGACGCCCCAGGATGGGATGGCGACTTCGAAACGCGCGACCGCCTTGGTGATCTTGTCGATATCGACCTTGCGGCGCGCGAGCTGCTCGCCGAGCGCCTCGTAGTCGGCGGTAAGCGCTTTCTGCTCCTTGGCGTTCTGCTCGGCGATGAGGTTCTGGTCGATCGGACCGGCAGTCATTGGTTCCCCCCGGAATGTGCTGACCTCAGCGCGTAAAGCTGATCGCGTTGCCGGCGTCGACGTTGAGTATGTTGCCGGTCGACTTTGCGCTCATGTCGGAGGCAAGGAAATAGATCGCCTCGGCGACGTCTTCAGGCAGCACGTCGCGCTTCAGGAGGCTGCGCAGGCGATAGTGTTCCTCGAGATCGTCAGGCTTCTTGTTGTAGGCGGCGGCGCGTTGCTGGCGCCACTCGCTGTTCCAGATCTTGGAGCCGCGCAGGACCGCGTCCGGATTGACGACGTTGACGCGAATGCCAAGGGGCGCGCCTTCCAGCGCGACGCTGCGGGCAAGATGGATTTCCGCCGCCTTGGCGGTCGAATAGGCGGCGGCGTTGACCGAGGCGGCGAGCCCGTTCTTGGAAGCGACGAAGACCATGACGCCGCCGAGATTCTGCCGCTTCATGACGCGGAAGGCTTCGCGCGAAACGAGGAAGTAGCCCTTCGCCAGGATATCCATGTTGCGGTTCCACAAGGCGAGCGGCGTATCCTCGAAGGGCGACGCCGAGGAAATGCCGGCGTTGGAGACGAGGATGTCGAGCCCGCCATAGTCGGCGAGCGCGTCGGCGAAGGCGTCGATCACGGCGTCTTCGTCGGTCACGTCCATGTGGACGCCGCGAACGTTGTCTTTGCCGTAGCTCTTGGCCAGCGCGGCCTGGGTCGTTTCCAGCGCCGGCTGGTCGATGTCGGCGATGACGACGGCGGCGCCGTCTGCCAGGAACCGGGCCGCAGTCGAGCGGCCGATGCCCGAGGCGCCGCCGGTGATGAAGGCAATGCGGCCGGAGAGGCCCTTCGGCTTTGGCAGGCGTTGCAGCTTGGCCTCCTCAAGCAGCCAGTACTCGATGTCGAAGGCCTCCTGCTCGGGTAGGCCGACGTACGTTCCTATGGACGAGGCCCCGCGCATGACGTTGATCGCGTTGCGGTAGAACTCGCCGGCGATGCGGGCCGTCGCCTTGTCGCGCGCGAAGGTGATCATGCCGATACCGGGAACGAGATAGACGACCGGATTGGGATCGCGCATGGCCGGGCTGTCGTGGTGCCGGCAGCGGTCGTAGTAGGCGGCATAGTCGGCGCGATAGCCGGCGATGGCGGGGCCAAGCCCGGCGACGGTCCGATCGACATCGCCGGACCAATCGACGACGAGCGGCCTGATCTTGGTGCGCAGGAAATGGTCCGGGCACGAGGTGCCGAGGGTCGCCAGTTCGCGCGCCCGCCTTGAGTTGACGAATTCGAGGACTGCCGGCGAGTCGTCGAAATGGCCGACCTTCTTCTCGTCACGCCCGATCTCGCCTCGGATCTGCGGCATCAGGCGGACAGCCGCGGCACGGCGCTCGGCCGCCTCGGCGCTGGCGACGGCCTTGCCGCCGAAGGCCGGCTTCGACCCGGCCCTCGCGGCAAGCCAGGTGATCGCCTTGTTGATGGCGGCGATCGTCGTCTCATAACAGGCGCGCCCGTCGTCGGCCCAGGTGAACAATCCGTGGCTTTCGAGAACCACGCCGACGGCCCTGGGATTCTCGCGCGCGAACGTCTCGAGCATCAGACCAAGCTCAAAGCCCGGGCGCCGCCACTGCAGCCAGCCGATGGTGTCGCCGTAGATCTCACGCGTCAGCGCCCGCGAATTCTTCGATGTGGCGATCGCGATCACGGCGACCGGGTGCATGTGATCGACGTTGGTGCAAGGCAGGAAGGCGTGCAGCGGGGTGTCGATCGAGGGGGCGCGCGGATTAAGGTTGAACGTGCAGTGCGCGAGGAGCGCGACCATCTCGTCTTCGTGGTCAAAGCCGCGGTACAGCGTCTTCAGCCTCACCAGCCTGTCGAGGGTGAGGGTGGCAAAACCGTCGAGCTTCATCGAGCCGAGGTCGCCGCCGGAGCCCTTGACCCACAGCACCTCGACGTCGTTGCCGCCGAGAGGGTCGCGTTCGCGGAGCTTCGCCGACGTGTTGCCACCGCCGAAATTGGTGATGCGCACGTCGGAGCCGAGGAGGTTCGAGCGGTAGAGCAGCAGTTCCGGCGGGGTCAGCGTCGCGGCGCGTTTCTCGTCCCACTTGCTGGCGAGAAGGGGGCTGTCCATCGCTACGTTCATGGTGCGGTCACAGGGTCGAGCGCTGGTCGCGCCTGAGTGACAAGGGTGGCGGCCGGCGAGCATCGGCGGCAGTTACGGTCTCGCAAAACCCCTTCCGCTTGTCAATTAAAAGCGATCAGAAATACGCATATTGCGTCGCAATGAGGTCGATTTGCGATGCAATGCTATCGGAAATGATCATTTTTGATTGACACGGCCGGTAAACCTTGATGATCTCTTCGCGGGAGATTGCATGCACGAAATCGAGCGCCATCGCGTGATCCTCGGCGAGGTGTCCGACCGGCCGGTCGTTACCGTCGGCCAACTCGTCGAGCTGACCGGCGCGTCGGAGGCGACAATCCGTCGCGACATCGGTGCCCTGCACGTTCAGGGAAGACTGCGGCGCGTTCGGGGTGGCGCCGAGGCCCTCCATCCGCCGCAGACCGCAGGAATCGCCGGCCGGCCCTTCTCGGTCAACGAAGGCGTCAACATCGACCAGAAGCGCGCCATCGCGCGCGCCGCCGTCGATCTCTGCGAGGACGGCGAGTCGATCATCATCAACGGCGGCACCACTACGTTTCAGATGGTGCATCGCCTGGCCAGCCGCCGCATGCAGATACTCACCAACTCGTTCCCGATTGCCGAGCATCTCCTGCGCCATTCCAAGAATACGATCACCCTCCCCGGCGGCGCCATCTATCGCGAGCAGAACATCATCCTCAGCCCGTTCGACAACGACGTGACGCGGAACTTCTACGCGCGCCGCATGTTCATGAGTGCGCAGGGGGTCAGCCCGATCGGGGTCATGGAAGGCGACCCGCTCATCATCCAGGCCGAGCAGAAGCTGATCAACCAGGCGGAGGAGCTGGTGCTTCTCGTCGATTCGTCGAAATTCGCCGCCCGCTCGAGCCTCATTCTCTGCCCGCTGGAACGCGTCCACACCGTCATCACCGACCAAGGCGTTTCCACGCGGGACGCCAGACTCGTCGAACAATCCGGAATCCGTCTCATCGTCGCCAGCGGCGCGGCGGAGGGCGAGGCGGCGTCATCTTCGGCCGCATGACAAGGCGGCCGAAATTCTTTGGTACTCGAGTAACCCATGGGAGGAACTGAGAAATGAAGTTTCTGAAGACACTGGCGATCGGCGGCGCAATGGCGTTTGCCCTCGCTGCTGCCGGGCCCGCCTCGGCGACCACCACCATCGCACTCCTGGTCAAGAACCTCGGCAACGGCTTCTTTGACGCTGCCTTCAAGGGCGCCGAGGAAGCGGCCAAGGAACTCGGCGACGTCAAGATCATCTACACCGGACCGACCAAGGCGACGCCGGAAGGCCAGATCGACATCATCAACCAACTGGTCGCCCAGGGCGTCAACGCCATCGCCATCTCGGCCAACGACGCTGACGCGCTCGTCCCGGCGCTGAAGAAGGCGATGGAGCGTGGCGTCACGGTCATCTCGTTCGACTCCGGCGTTGCCAAGGCGGGCCGCCAGATGAACCTGCTCGCCTCGGCGACGGAACTCATCGGCGACCAGTGCCTCAAGATGGCCTCGGATCTCCTCAAGGGCGAGAAGGGCGACGTCGCCATTCTTTCGGCCTCGTCGACCGCGACCAACCAGAACGCCTGGATCGAGGTGATGAAGAAGGACGTCGGCAAGTTCCCGAACGTCAATCTGGTTGACGTCGTCTATGGCGACGACAACGACGACAAGAGTCTGGCCGAGGCAAAGGCCCTCATCCAGAAGTACCCGAACCTCAAAGTCATCATCGCGCCGACAACCGTTGGCATCCGTCAGGCGTCGGTGGTGGTCGAGGACCAGAAGCTCGTTGGTAAGGTAATGATCACCGGCCTCGGCCTTCCGTCGGAAATGCTGAACCACGTCAAGTCCGGCGCCGCGCCGCAGTTCGCGCTGTGGAACCCGATCGACCTCGGCTACGCCGCCACGACGATCGCCTTCAACCTCGCCACCGGCAAGGAAAAGGCTACCGCCGGCGGCGAGCTCAGCATGGGCAAGCTCGGCAAGGTCAAGCTCGACGACGACCTCTCGGGCCCGATGGCGCCGCCCTTTGTCTTCGACGCCAGCAACATCGACCAGTTCTCGAAGGTCTACTGACATTCCTCCTGACCTGGCGGGAGGCGGCGCAGGCTGCCTCCCGTTCTTTGTCTTTCGGGTGGTCGGGTCGGCTTTTCCACCCACCGACGTCATCCTCCGGCTTGACCGGAGGACGCTGAGGCGCTGCTAATCCTCCATAGGATCGGGCTGCCCGCGTCGGTCCTCCAGTCAATCCCCCGATCAAGTTGGGGAAGGAGGATGACGAAGATCGGGACTTCGTTGTCGGCCCGCGAGATGTCAGAGCCAATGGCCGCTACCGAATCTCCTCCCGTTCTTGAGACCATCGGCATCTCGAAGGCCTTCCCCGGCGTCAAGGCGCTGGAGGCGATCGACCTCAAGCTCTACCCGGGCGTCGTCACCGCGCTCGTCGGCGAGAACGGCGCCGGAAAATCGACGCTGGTCAAGATCCTCACCGGCGTTTACGCGCCCGATGCGGGCCGCATCCTTCTCAACGGGACCGAAATCGTCATCCGGGACGCGCAGGCTGCGTTCCATCAGGGCATTACCGCCACCCACCAGGAGACGGTGCTTTTCGACGATTTGACGGTGACCGAGAATATCTTCATCGGCCATCAGATAACCGGCCGATTCGGCATGCTTGACTGGAAGGCGATGCGAGCCCGCGTGAAGACGATCCTGGCGGAGCTCGAAGTCGAACTCGACCCGGACATGCGCCTGCGCGATCTCGCCATCGCGCAAAAGCACCTCGTGGCCATCGCCCGGGCGCTTTCCGTCGACGCCAAGATCGTCATCATGGACGAGCCAACCGCCGCCCTTTCCTACAAGGAAGTCGAGGAGCTCTACACCATCGTCGCCAAGCTGAAGCGCGAGGGGAAGGCGATCCTCTTCATCAGCCACAAGTTCGAGGAAATCTTTCGCATTGCCGATACCTATGTCGTTTTTCGCGACGGCCGCGCGGTGGGCGCCGGCGTTGTGTCCGAGGTGACGCCGGCGAAGCTCATCGCTCTCATGGTCGGGCGAACGGTCGACCACGTCTTCCCCAAGGTCCAGGTCCCGCGTGGGGAGAGTGTGTTCGCTGCCGAGGGGCTGTCGCACCCGACGGAATTCGCCGATATCTCATTCAACCTCCATCGCGGCGAGATTCTGGGCTTCTACGGTCTGGTCGGGTCGGGCCGGACCGAGGTGATGCACGCCCTCTTCGGTATCACCGCGCCGTCCACCGGCGTCCTCAAGCTCGACGGCAAGCCGATCCGCGTCTCCCGGCCCGCCGACGCGGTCGCGGCCGGCATTGTCTATGTGCCCGAGGAACGCCAGCGGCAGGGCGTCGTTCTGGCATTGCCAGTGTTCCAGAACATCACACTGCCCTCGCTTGACCGCATCACTCGTGGCGGCTTTCTCGATCTGGCCCGGGAGTTCGACCTCGCCCGCCGCTACGCAGGCCGCCTCGATCTCCGCGCCGCCAGCCTCAGTCAGGAGGTCGGCACGCTGTCTGGCGGCAATCAGCAGAAAGTGGTGATCGGCAAGTGGCTCGCTACCGAGCCGCGCGTCATCATCCTCGACGAGCCGACCAAGGGCATCGACGTCGGCTCCAAGGCCGCCGTCCACGCCTTCATGGGTGAGCTGGTCGCGCAAGGGCTCGCGGTCATCATGGTCTCGTCGGAGCTGCCCGAGATTCTCGGCATGTCGGACCGCGTCATCGTCATGCGCGAGGGCCGCATCGCCGGAGTGTTCGAGCGCGCCGGACTGACGGCCGAGTCCTTGGTCGCCGCGGCGACGGGCAATGTCGCGGCGGAGGCGGCCTGAGATGCGCTGGAACCGCGACCTGCTTTTCGCGGCAATCGTCATCGTCATCGTCGCCGGCGTCGGCCTTATCCGACCGAGCTTCGTCTGGCCGCGGAATCTCATCGGCCTTTTCAACGACACCTCCATCCTGATGATGCTAGCGCTGGCGCAAACGGCGGTGATCCTGACGAAATGCATCGACCTTTCCGTCGCTGCCAACATTGCGCTGACGGGCGTCCTCGTCTCGATCGTCAACGCCGCCCATCCGGAACTGCCGATCCCGCTGCTGATGCTGCTTGCGGCGGGCATCGGGCTTCTGCTCGGCGCCTTCAACGGTGCGATGGTCTGGCTGGTTGGCATCCCGTCGATAGTCGTCACCCTTGGCACGCTTTCGATCTATCGTGGACTCGCCTTCCGCGCCTCCGGTGGCACCTCGATCGTCGGGCACCAGATGAGCCCGGCATTCATCGCCGTGCCGCGGGCCGAACTACTCGGCCTGCCGATGATGTCATGGTTCGCCATGCTCTTGATCGCGGTTTTTGCCTTCATGTTACGTGGCACACGAACCGGGCGCGCCTTTTACGCCGCCGGCGGTAACCCCACGGCGGCCGTCTACAGCGGCATCAACGTCGGGCGGACGCAGTTCATTGCCTTCTGCACCGCGGGCGCGGTCGCCGGCTTCTGCGGCTACCTATGGGCCTCGCGCTTCAGCATCGCGAATGTCGACATGGCCAGCGGCTTCGAACTTGACGTGATCGCGTCCTGCGTCATCGGCGGTGTTTCGATTTCCGGCGGAATCGGTACCGTGGCTGGCGCCGTCCTCGGGGCGATCTTCTTCGGCGTGGTGCGCAACGCGCTGCCCGTCATCTATGTTTCGCCGTTCTGGCAACTCGCAATCTCGGGTGTCGCCATCCTGGGGGCCGTGATCATCAACGCCGGCCGCGAGCGCCAAACCGGCCGCCTCATCCTCAAGGAGGCGGCCGCGTCGTGACCGACAACCGCCTCGCAGCCCGTCTCATTCCCGACCGCATCGGCGGGCGCTCTGCCTGGTGGAAGCGGTGGGAGACGATTCTTATCGGCGTCGCCGTCGGCATGTTCCTGTTCAACTCGCTGGCGTCGCCGTTCTTCCTAAATCCGTGGAACCTCTCCGACGCAACGTTCAACTTCACGGAGAAGGCGATCATTGCCTTCGCAATGGCGCTGCTCATTATCGCCGGCGAGATCGACCTGTCGGTCGCCTCGATCATCGCCATCGCCTCGACGGCCATGGGCGCGGCAGCGTCCGCGGGAGTGGGGCCCGCGGTGCTGGTGGTCGTGGGTCTTGCGGTCGGCCTGGTCGCGGGCGCCTTCAACGGCTTCATCGTCACGCGCTTCCAGATCCCGTCGATCGTGGTGACCATCGGCACGATGAGTCTGTTTCGCGGGATCGCCTATGTCGTTCTCGGCGACCAGGTCTACCGGAGCTATCCGCCGGGGTTCGCGTATTTCGGCCAGGGCTACGTCTGGTGGGTGATCTCGTTCGAATTCGCGCTGTTCCTCGTTCTTGCAGCAGTCTTTGCCGTCGTCCTCCACCTCACGGTCTTCGGCCGCCAGATCTACGCCATCGGCAACAACCCGGTCGCGTCGCAATTCTCCGGCGTGCGCGTCAATCGCGTCCGCTTCATCCTGTTCATGCTGACCGGGTTGACCAGCGGCATCGCCGCCATTCTGCTTACCTCGCGCATCGGGTCGACGCGACCGACGATCGCCACCGGGTTCGAGCTTGAAGTGGTCACGATGGTGGTTCTCGGTGGGGTCAACATTCTCGGCGGCTCCGGCACGATCGCGGGGGTTCTTATCGCCGCCTTCGTCATGGGGCTGGTCACTTTCGGCTTCGGCCTCCTCAACGTGCCCGGCATCGTAATGTCGATCTTCATCGGCTCGCTGCTGATCGCGGTGATCGCTCTCCCGATTGTCGCGGGCAGAATCGTGGCGCAGTGGAGGGCAACCTGATGGAGAAGTACGCCTTCAAGATGCGGCTCAATCCCGGCATGGAGGCTGAGTATCGGCGTCGCCACGATGCGATCTGGCCCGAACTCGTCGCCCTTCTAAGAAGCGCCGGGATCAGCGACTACTCGATCCATCTCGACCGCGACACCAACACGCTGTTCGGCGTCCTGTGGCGGGCGGACGATCACGGCATGGACGAGCTGCCCGACAGCCCGGTCATGCGGCGCTGGTGGGCGCATATGGCGGACATCATGGCGACCAAACCGGACAACGAGCCGATCGTCGAGCCGCTCGTAACCGTCTTCCACATGGAGTGACCGGGTGGCGCGCGATCCGGCCGTCGCCGTCATCGACATCGGCAAGTCGAACGCCAAGCTTGCCCTGGTCGATCGTGCCAGCCGCTCGACGATTGCGATTCGGACGACGGCCAATACGGTCGTCGCCGGCGGGCCCTATCCGCACTACGACGTCGAGCGGCTCTGGGGCTGGCTCATCGATGGCCTCGCAGTCTTCGCCGGGCGGGCCGAGGTCACGACCATCTCGGTGACCACCCACGGCGCCTGTTTCGCGCTGGTTGCCGGCGATCGCCTGGCTCTGCCGGTCATCGACTACGAATACACCGCAATGGAGGATATCCACGCCGAATACGCGAAGGCACGCGGCGACTTCGCCGAAATCCTGTCGCCCGACCTGCCGAACGGACTCAACGCCGGTCGCCAGATCTATTGGCAGAGTCGCCGCTTGGCCGACGATTTCTCAAGAACCGACGCGATCCTGCCCTATCCGCAATACTGGGTCTGGCGCTTGACCGGCGAGAAGGTCGCCGAGGCGACTTCGCTCGGCTGCCACACCGACCTCTGGAACCCGAAGGCCGGTGCGTACTCCGAGCTGGCGCAACGGGAGGGATGGGATCGGCTCTTTCCGAGGCTCGCCAAGCCGTGGGACACGGTCGGTCCAGTCCTGCCGGCGGTTGCCGATGTGACGGGGCTGTCGCGGACCTGCGGTGTCGTTGCCGGCATCCATGACAGCAATGCCAGCCTCTACCCCCACCTCGTTGCACGGGAGCGGCCGTTCGCGGTGCTTTCAACCGGGACGTGGATGGTAATCTTGGCGCCCGGCGGCAGGTTCGACGGGCTCGACCCAAGGCGCGACTGCCTCGCCAATGTGGACGCTTTCGGCAATGCGGTGCCCTCCTCGCGGTTCATGGCGGGACGCGAGTTCGAGACAATCGCGGCGGGCACGGTGGAACCCACCGCCGATGACGTCGCCCGCGTCGTTGCGAACGCGGTCATGGCGCTGCCGACGTTCGCACCAGGCACGGGACCCTTCGGCGAAAGCAGGGGCCGTTGGACGCACGACCCCGCGCGGCTCTCGGGAGAGGAGCGGGCCGCTGCGGCGAGCCTCTACGCCGCGCTGGTCACCGAAACGTGCCTATCGCTTGCTGGTGCCGAGGGGCCGATCATCGTTGAGGGGCCGTTCACGCGGAACAAGGCTTTCCTCGCTGCCCTGGCGCAACTTGTGTCGCGACCCGTGATCGGCCGCACTGACGCTAGCGGCACGATCGACGGCGCGGCGCTTCTGGCGGACGGTCCGAACGTGCAGGCACAACTTCACGATTCGTCGCCAATCGCGCCACTCGCTCTCGACCTCTCCGGGTACGCCGCTACGTGGCTGAGCCAGGCGGGGTGAGAACGCATCCCAGAACTCGCATTCTCGGATTTCGCACCACGGCGGTGACCAGACCTGGGGCACGACCCATCGGGCCCCATTCGCATCTATCGCTTCAGCCGCACCACGTTCCACGAAGCCGGCGGCAACGTGGTCTTGAGGCGCTCGCCTTCGATCTTCACGCCGGATAGCTTCGACGGCTTGACACGCTCGGGCATTCTGCTGGTGTTCACGGCTGCGAGGTCGTCCTCGTGGAGGGTCGTTGCTCGTTCGACCGCGTGGCCAGTGAAGCCTTTGGCCAGTATTTCCACCGGCATCGCCTCCGAAAGGTGGCGATTGACGGCAAATAGGGTGAGCGTGTCCTTTTCCTCGCCGTGGACGGCAGCGAACTTGAGATAGGGCACGTCTGGCATTGCGTACCACTGGTCGATCTTGCCGCGCGGGTCGTAGTACTTGGCCGCATAGGTCGGCGAGTCGACGTGGGCGCGCAGCACGCGACCACGGCCGAAATTGCTGAAATCGGCAAAAGGGAAGAAGATCGTCTGGCGCCAAGCGGGACCGCCGGTCTCGGTCATGATCGGGGCTATGGCGTTGACCAGCTGGGCCAGGCAGGCGACCTTGACGCGGTCGGCGTGATTGAGAAGCGCGATGCAGGCGCCGCCGAAGGCCAGCGCATCCTTCACGTCATAGACTTCCTCAAGGATGTGCGGGGCGACCGGCCAGCCCGACTCGACTCGCGCACCGCCGCGCCGGGTGCGATACCAGACGTTCCACTCGTCGAAGCTCAGCATGATGCGCTTGTCTGAACGGCGGCCGGCGGCGACCGCGTCGGCGATAGCAACGACTTCCTCGATGAAGGCGTCCATCAGATCGGGGCTGGCGAGCAGCGCCGGCGTGTCGCCGGCATAGTCGTTAAGGTAGGTGTGCAGAGAGATGTACTCGACGTGATCGAACGTGTGTTGCAAAACAACCCGTTCCCATTCGCCATAGGTCGCCATGGTTCGGCCGGAGGAGCCGCAGGCGGCGAGTTCGATCGTCGGGTCCGTGAGGCGCATCAACTTCGCAGCCTCGACGGCGATGCGGCCGTATTCCTCCGCCGTCTTGCTGCCCATCTGCCAGGCTCCGTCCATCTCGTTGCCAAGGCACCAGAATTTGACGTTGTGCGGCTCTTCCCAGCCGTGAGCGCGGCGGAGAGCGGACAGTTCAGTGCCGGATGGATGATTGCAGTATTCGAGCAGCCGGCGAGCGTCGTCAGCACCGCGCGTGCCGAGGTTGACGGCCAGCATCGGCTCGATACCGGCAAGCCTGCACCAGTCGGCGAATTCGTTGGTGCCGAAGGTGTTGGGTTCGGTCGATTTCCAGGCCAGGTCGAGCCGCCGTGGACGCCCTCCGACAGGACCGACGCCATCCTCCCAGTCATAGCCGGAGACGAAGTTGCCGCCCGGATAGCGCATGATGGTCGGCGCGAGCTCGCGCACCAGCTTGAGCACGTCGCCGCGGAAGCCTTTGGCGTCGGCGGTTGGATGGCCCGGCTCGTAGATGCCGTCGTAGATGCAGCGGCCGAGATGTTCGACGAAGGCGCCGAACAGCCGCCGGTCGGTCGAGCCGATCGCGAAATCGCGATCGAGGAGCACCTTCACCTCACGCATGCTCATGTCTCCGTCTCATGGCTTGGTCGCTTGCTCGCCGGCGGCCATCACGCCGGCGGCGCCATCTCCGGCCGGTTGAGGATCGTTGGTCCGCCGGTCGCCGCATCGGGCGAAAGGACGGAACTCTTGAGAAGAATCGAATAGGGATGCTGCGGATGGTCAAGCACGGTGCGCGCGTCGCCGGCCTCCACCACTTTGCCCTTTTGCATGATGATAATCCGGTCGCTGATGTAGTAGGCGGTGGCGAGGTCGTGGGTGATGTAGATGATCGAAACCCTCAGATCGTCGCGCAGCTTCTGGAACAGGTTGACGATCGACATCCTCAGCGAAGCGTCGACCATCGACACCGGCTCGTCGGCGACGATTAGGGACGGGCCCGAGATCAGGGCGCGGGCGATCGCGGTGCGCTGAAGCTGTCCGCCCGACAGCTCGTGCGGGAAGCGTTCTTTCACCTCCGCCAGCGATAGTCCGACTTTCTTCAGTGCCTCGTCGGCACGCGCTTCGATTGCCGGTCGCCCTCGCGCCGGCGTGAAGCGGCGCGCCGTCATGTAGAGATAGCGGTCGACCCGCTTCAACGGGTTGAACGCCTCGAACGGGTTCTGGAATATCGGCTGGACGGCAGCCATGAACTTCAGCCGCGCCCGGCGGCGGCGCATCTTGGAAAGGTCGGTGCCACGGAAGCGGATCTCGCCCGCCGTGGGCGGCGTGGAATTGAGAATCATGCGCGCCAGGGTCGTCTTGCCGCTGCCCGACTCGCCGATGATGGTGAAGATCTCAGGACGGTCCGCGGCAAGGCTGAAGCTCACCTCGTTGACCGCGTTGAAGCTGGCGCGGCCGAAGAGGCCGCCCATCGCATAGGTCTTGGTGACCCGATCGACGACGAGCAGTTCGTTCACCGCACGGCCTCCGCCGGCTCCCTCGGGGGAAGCCTCTGCGGCCGGTCGTCCTTGGCGGTCGGTTTGACCAGCGGGCTGGCGACGAAACAGGCCACGCGATGCTCCGGGGCAAGCGTGGTCAGCGCCGGGTTCTCGTGCCGGCAGATGTCCATGGCGATCGGGCAGCGGGGATGGAACCGGCATCCGCTCGGCGGGTCGGACAGGTTGGGCGGCGCGCCGGTTAGCGCCTTCTTGACCGTGCGGTCGCCGATCTTGGGCAGGCTGGCGATCAGGTGCGCGGTGTACGGGTGCAGCGGCGCGCGCAACAGCTCGGCGGTCGGCGCCTCCTCGACCAGGCGACCGGCGTACATGATGCCCAGCCGGTCGGCCATGTTGGCGTGCACGGCCATGTCGTGGGTGACGAACATGATCGAGGAACCGATCTCCTGTTGCACCTCGCGGATCATGCCGAGAACGCTCTTCTGCACCACCACATCGAGCGCGGTGGTCGGCTCGTCGGCGATGATGAATTCGGGCTTGCAGACGGTCGCGAGCGCGATGGCCACCCGCTGGCGCATCCCGCCCGACAGCTCGTGGGGATAGGCGTCGAGAATCCCCGGATCGAGGCTCAACCGGCGCAGGTGATCCTGGACGATGCGGCTGAATTCCGCCGCCGAGCGCCCGATGTGACGGAAGGCGAAGTCGACGAACGACCGCCGCACCCGGCGCACCGGGTTGAGGACGTTCATCGACCCCTGCATGATGTAGGACAGGTATTCCCAGCGGATGCCGTCGACCTCCTCGGGGTCGGCGTCGTAGATGCTGATGCTTCGGGTCTTGAACCTGAACCTGACCGATCCGCCGATGACGTTGAGCGGCGGGCGGATGGCGCCGGCAATGGTCTTGATCAGCGTGGTCTTGCCGCAACTGGACTCGCCGGCGAGGCCGTAGATTTCGTTCCGTCGTACCGTCAGGCTGATGTCGTCGACCGCCCGCACCTCGCGGGTGATGCCGAAATAGTCCGTCTCGTAGTAGGCACGCAGGTTCGATACCGTAAGCACCGTATCGCCGGCGCCGGGCTGCGTCAGCGGCGCGCCGGCCGCAAGCTGCTCCATCAGGCGGTGCCCCCCATGCGGCTCAGCCGGCTGCGCGGGTCGATGTACTCGTTCATCGACACCGCCAGCAAGAACAGCCCGATGAAGGTGAGCGTGATGAAGAAGGTCGGGAAGACGAACCACCACCACACGCCGGAGACCATGGCGCTATGCTGGTTGGCCCAGAAGATCATCGTGCCGACCGTCGGCGTGTTGATGTCGGTGAAGCCGAGCACGGAAAGGGTCACCTCGAGGCCGATCGACCAGTTGATGTTGTTGAGCGTGGTCGAAAAGACGATCGGCAGCACGTAAGGGAGATGCTCCCTGAGCACGATCTCGCGCGTCGTCATGCCGGAGAAGACGCTGGTGCGGGTGAACTCGCGCGTCTTCAGGCTCATCATGAGCGAGCGGATCAGTCGCGCGTCGTAAGCCCAGCCGAGGCAGGCCATGACCAGCGCGAGCAGCGCCCAGGTCATGTAATCGCGCATGACGAAGTAGAACAGGATGAGAAGCGGGAACAGCGGGATGACGATGAAGGTGTCGTTGATCGACATCAGCACCCGGTCGGTCAACCCGCCCTTGTAGCCCGCCAGCAGCCCGACGACGAGCGAGATGATCCGGCTGAGGATCGCCACGGCGAAGCCGAAGACCAGCGTATTGCGGATCGCATAGGTGAGCTGCCAGAGAACATCCTGGCCGCGCGAATTGGTGCCAAAGGGATGCTCCCAGGACGGCGGCATGTCGGGCGCGACGACATAGATGTTGATCGGCGAATAGGGCGAGAAAGCCGACAAGATCGCCATGCCGACCACGATCGCGGCGAGAATCGAGCCGAGCGCGAACTCGCGATTGTACCGGAACAGGTCGCGGACGATCTTGGAGAACGCGCCGGCGCTGGCTCCGGCACGCTCGGCCAGGAGCGACCTCCCCGCCCGCGCCGTTGTGGCGTGTCCCGTCGACGGCTTGAGGCGATGGGAGTCTGGCCGCAGCGCGTCCGCCGGCGCCGCATCGCCGGATCCGCCCGCGGCCCCATTGCGGCGGAGGAGATCGGCCTCCGCCGCCTGGTGCGGGAGGGCGGCGACCGGCGTTTCGCCAAGGGGCCGGGAGGTTGCGCGGGTCATGAGCCGGTGTCCTCGCCGATCAGGTGAGTTGCATGCGCGGGTCGAAGACCGGATAGAGCACGTCGATGACAAAGACCGCCGCCGACACGGCGACGATCGAGATCGCGGCGACTCCAAGGACGAGGCCGTAGTCGCCGGCGTAGACCGCGCCGATCAGGAGTCGGCCGAGGCCTGGATAGCTGAACACGAACTCGACGATGATGGCGCCGTTGAAGATGGCGCCGAGCGACATGGCAAGGCCGGTCACCTGCGGCACCAGTGCATTGCGCATGACATAGAACGGGAGGATCCGCCGCCGCGGCACCCCGGCGAGCTCGGCATAGACGACATAGTCTTCCGTGACGATGTTGGAGACGAGGGCGCGCATGCCCATGAACCAGCCGCCGATGGTGACCAGCACAATCGAGACCGCGGGCAGGATGGAGTGGCGCAGCACGCTCTGGATGAATTCGAGGTTGAGGCCGCGCGTGATGTTTTGCGCCGCGCCCCCGCTGATTGGCAGGATCGGCCAGAGAAAGCCGAAGATGATGAGCAGCACGAAGGCGATGATGTAGTAGGGGATCGGATGGAAGCCCATCGCGACGACGCCGAACAGCTTCAGCGCGTGGCTGTTGCGGTAGTAGCCGGCGAGCCCGCCGAGCAGGTTGCCGAGCACCCATGCGATCAACGTACAGGTGAGCAGGAGCCCGATCGTCCAGGGCAGGGCGCGGCCGATCAGGACGGAGACCGGCGTCGGGAAGGCCGACAGCGACGGTCCGAAATCCAGCATCAGCAATCGCCGCCAATAGGTGAAATACTGCTCGAGGATCGGTCCGCCAGTCCCGTAGAGCTCGCGCAGCGAGACCCGCATCATGGCGACGGCCTCAGGCTCGCTCTGGCTGAACGTAGTTATCGCCGCGATCATCTGCTCCACAGGATCGATCGGCGTCAGATGCGTGATGAAGAAGGTGAGCGAGATGCCGATGAAGACGACGAGCACGAACTGCGCGAAGCGTTTTGTCACATAGATGCCGTAGCTGCGCATGTCTCGCACCCGCGGTCGTTCGCGCCACGGGCAAGGGCGGCGGATGCCGCCGCCCTTGCCGTTCGCTGGTCTTGCCGGCGGTCGCGGCTACTGTTGGGTCGGCCGCAGCTTCACCATCATGTAGCGCGAATTGGCCCAGTTCGGCACGGGATTCGTGTAGGGGTCCTCAGCCGTCGGGTAGCCCGTCCAGTAGGTCTCGTCCATCACCGTGAAGACATTGTACGACATCAGCGGGATGGTGGGCATCTCGCGAACCGTCAGCTTCACGAATTCGCGGCCGAGCTCGAGTCCCCGCGGATCGTCGAAGCCGACGCCGCGGATCTCCTCGATGATCGCATCCAGCTCGGGCGAGCCCCAGCGCTGGTGGTTGCGCGGCGGCTGGATCTCTCCGGGCTTGGCGATGAACTCGGAATGCCAGCTATCGAGGAAGTAAGACAGGTCCGGGTGACCGCCCCAGGTCTCCACGCTCCAGCTTATGATAACCTCGAAATCGCCGGCCCCACGCCGCGGGAAGAACGCCGCCTGCGCATTCTCCGGCGTGGCGTCGACGCCGAATTCCCGCCACTGCTGGGCGACCATGGTCCCGGCCCGGGTCATCACCGGACGGCCGTCGCCCTCGACCACCACCTTGATCGAGAAGCGCTCGCCGTTCGGCATGTACCAGTCGTTGCCGCGACGGGTGAAGCCGGCGCGCTCCAACAGCTCGGCGGCCGCCTCGAGATCCTGCTTCCACCAGCCCGCACCGAAGGCGCGCTTGATCTCCTCGGCGTCGGTCGGGATCTGGTCGCCCATGGACGGACGCAGCATGTCGGCGATCTGCTGGCCGATGGTCGGGTCGTAGGGCTTGATCTTCCGCTTGCCGGTGTCGATCTCGAACTCCGACAGCCAGTCGTTGAGCGGGAAGTGATAGAAGTCCGGGTGCGTGCCGGTCGGCGGGACCTGGATCGCGGAGATCGTCGCCGCGCCGCGATAGGAGGCCATCGACACTTGCTTGATATCGATCGCCAGCGCCAGGGCCCAGCGCACGTCGCGGTTCTGGAACTTCTCAAGCTGGTGGTTGAAGATCAGGGCCGGGAGCGTCGGGTCGGGATGGGCGTAGGGGAAGCCCTTGAACCAGGCGATCGACTTCGGCGAGTCCTTGGCCAGCTTGAACATGCCCTCGGGCGAGACGTCGTGGATGATGTCGAGCTCGTGGTTCATCTGGGCGATGACCCGCTTGTCCGGCGGGCCCGGATCGACGTAGGTCACGTACTGCGGCCCCGGCTCGCCGAAGCGCGCGATGGTGGTGCGCTGCCAGTCGTCCCGCTTCTGCCAGGTGAACCACTGCCCGTTCGGGTCGTAGCCATGCAGCGTGTAGGCGCCGAGGGAGACCGGCGGGTTGAAGTTGTAGGTGACCGGATCCTTGCCCTCGAAGATGTGCTTGGGCATCATCCACGCCGCGCCCCAGCGCACCGTGAAGAGGGCGTGGAAGCGCGAATTTGGCTTCTTGAGGTTGAAGACCACGGTGTAGGGATCCGGCGCCTCGACGCTCTCGACATTGAGTTGATAGGACCCGCTGCGCGTCATCCCCTTGTTGTTCAGGTGTGTCTCGGTGGTGAACACCACGTCGTCGGCGGTGAACTCGACGCCGTCGCTCCAGTAGATCCCCGGCCGCAGCTTCACCGTCATCTGGGTGAAGTCGTCATTGTAGATCGGCGGCTCGGTGGCGAGCGAATTATCCCAGACGCCGTCGAGGCCGTAGTCCGGATCGATGTACCAGAACGTATCCATCGTCAGCTGATGTATCCCGGTCGCCACATTGGTCACGGAACCGGCAGGCGTCCAGATGTTGAACCAGTCAGGGTTCTTGATGGTCCCGTTCGGGTTCTCGACGATCAGGGTTTCGTTCCGCGGCAGCTTGGACGTGGTGCCTTGCGCGTATGCAGGCGCACCCATCACCAAGGCGGTGGCAGCAAGCGCCAACGTTTTCAGGAATCGCATCGTAATCCTCCTCCCAGATCAGGGTGCGTCGCGTCGGTCCCTTTGAGATGCTGTTAGGTTAAGGACCGTGGGAGCACGCTATCCGAGAGGGTGAGCACATACAACAAAAAAGACGATATAAATCGGTTTGTCTGATACAGATATCGGCGGCCCGCAGAGTCGGTCGGCTATCTTTCACTCATGACTCTTGAACCGTTGCGCTGCACATACAGCCGCATGACGATGTCCTGGTCGTAGTTTCCAAAGCCCTTGCCGAAGATGTTGACGCCGCCGGGGTGCTCCGCCTTCGGATCGATGCCGATGCGCATGCGGATCGAGTGGTGTTTCGGCAGGTCGAGCTGGTCGATGGTCACGTCCGAAATACGTACTCCGTCGATGAATGTCCCCGACTTGCCGATGCGCCAAGTCTTCAGCTTTCCATATTGCGAGCCTTCGAGCTTCCACCAGGTGGGCGTGAAGACGCCGCGCTTGTCGCCATAGTCGCCGGGCGACGTCCAGGTTCCGGCAGGAATGTCATTGACCCATAGCGTGATGTCGGACGGCCAATTGAGGTTGGTTCCGGGAACCTCCGAAGAGAGCTCCATCGAAAACTCGACGGATTCGACAGACGAGTTCAACAGCTTGGCATTATTGGGAAACTTGTATTCGACGTGACCCCGGCCAAACCACGCCAGCGCCGCCTGAACACGACTCGGATCGAGGAAAGAATCGGGGACATCGAGCAGCCCGATGATCCCCTCGGTCGAGCAGAGACCGCACGGCGCACTCACCTCGGCATTGGTGAAAAGGCCGAGCGGCATCGACACCTCGACGAGATTGTTGTCGCGCTTCGGCTCGGCCGATTCGAAACGCACCACAATCTCGCTGAAGCGGGCGGCGCATATCTTCTGCTGTCCCTTCTTGGCGCGGATCGTCTCGCTGGTGACCAACCCGGCTTCCTCGAGCAACTGGATGTTCGTCGCGACCGTCGACTGCGGGAGTTTCAGTTTTTGGCTAATTTCATTGACGTTGAGCTTTCCGTGGACATGCAGCAGCTTCAGGATGCGAATGCGGACAGGTGAGGCGAGGCCCCTCAGCACGTTGGCGCTATGTTCGGGGTTGATGGTCAGGAAATTGGGCTTCATGAGGGATCCCGTCGGCGGCAGACTATATCAGGAAGTCTGATAGCACAGAGCACCAGCGCGAGCGAAGGGCCAGGACACGGAATTCAGCCCGCACGCCGGCGTGTCTGGGTTGCCGCCGCCTCACCAGTCGCCGGCGTGCCGTCGCCGCTGGTCAGAAGATTGTGGGTGCGAATGCGGACGGGGCCAGGGCTTAGTTCAGCCAACTCGCGGAGGAGCTTCTTGCCGTTGGGACAATAGGTGTAGTTCGGCTCGTCGTGGCCGAACCAGTTCCACAGCGGCCGATAGTCGCCGGTCGTTCGGTCTGCATGAACGTCGATTCTTGCGGCCATCGCGTTCTGCATTATTCTTCGACTTCTTGTTCGGCGTCTCTGGGGGGCGTCCCCGGTCCACGGAGACCGCCTACACCATCACCTGTACTTACGTCGAGAGCAGCGGCGGGGTTCACTTTGCCGACTGTGGGCGTCGTGCTTGCCAGCCCGCGATCACGCCGGATTGAACAGCGGCTCGACGGCAACCGGCTTCCCGCTCTTCGCGCTTCTCACGGCGGCGACGCCGGTCAGCACCGACAACGCGCCCGCCCGGGCGCCGGCGCGCTGGCCGAGCGGATCGGGCGTGCCGGGCACGAAGAGCATGCGCTGGAGCGCCGGATCGCCACCGAAATGGCCACCGGCGCCATGCTTGACACGAACGCGTTCGACGCCGCCGAAGTTTTTCATGACCAGGATCTCGTCCTCCGCCGGCATTGGCCACGCCTGGCGCTCGTACTGGCGTAACTCGATCCGCCCGCGGCGCCCGTTGAACGCCAGGTGATAGCCTTCGATCGGCATGAACGTGTTCAGCGAATAGGCCACCTGGACGCCGTTCTCGTACTGGATGGCCGCAGTCATGGTGTCGAAAATGTCTATCTCCTGGCGGAAGACGCAGGCGTCGCGAAAGTAGCCGTCCTCTTTCGACGGTCCCTCGTAGAGGGCGGTCAGCCACGGGTCCTGCGAAATATCGAGATAGAAGTCGCAGTGGGCGGCATGCTCGCAGGTCTTGCAACGCACGCCGCGGAACGGACCGTTGCGGCCGTAGTGGACGAGCGCGCCGCGGGCAAAGACCTCGCGCGGCGCAGAATTGAGATACCAGTTCAGGAGATCGAAGTGGTGGGTCGCCTTGTGGACGAAGAGGCTGCCTGAATGGGCAAAAAGGGCGTGCCAGCGGCGGAAGTAGTCGGCCCCGTGTTCGGTGTCGAGATACCAGTGGAAGTCGACGGAAACGACATCGCCGATGACCCCGGTGAGGAGGATCTCTTTTACCTTCGCCGCGGTCGGGCCGAAGCGGTAGTTGAAGCCGACATCGACGCGGCGGCCGGTCCGGCGCTCGGCGTCGAGGATGCGGCGGCAGTCTTGCGCGGTTGTCGCCATCGGCTTTTCGGTGATGACGTCGACGCCGGCTTCGAGCGCGGCGACGATCTGGTCGGCATGGGTGTCGTCGCGGGTGGTAACGATGAGGGTGTCGGGTCGGGTGGCGGCGAGCATCTCGCCGACGTCGGTGAAAGCCGGCGCGTTGGTACCGATCGCCAGTTGCGCCTGCGCCAGGCGAAGGGCGTTCGGATCGGCGAGGCCAACGAGTTCGATGCGATCGGGCATGTCGCGGCAAAGCTGGCGGCCCCAGGTGCCGCTTCCGCGATGACCGGTGCCGGCGAGCGCGATGCGCCGTCGCGGGGGCTCGGCGCTCATGTCAGCAGACCGTCCGGTAACGCTGGATTGCGGTTGCAAGAAACGCGTCGAGCGGGCGCGCCGCCCAGGCGGCGGACAGCACCTCGACCTCGCACGCGCCGGCGTAGCCTTCGGCTTCAACGGCGGCGCGGAGCTTCGCAATCTCGATGACGCCGTCGCCCATCATGCCGCGCCCGGCCAGCAGGTTTTCGGTCGGCACCAGCCAGTCGGAGACGTGGAAGGCGAGGAGGCGGTCGCGGCCGATGCGGCGGATCTGTTCGTAGACCTCGAAGTCCCACCAGATGTGATAAACGTCAACCGCCAGGCCGAGGCCGTCGGACCGATCGGGATCGAGGTCGTCGCAAAGGGCGAGCGCTTGACGGAGCGTGTTTAGGCAGGAGCGCTCGGCCGCCATCATCGGATGCAGCGGCTCGATGGCGAGCTTGACGCCGGCGGTCGCCGCGTACGTCAGGAGCTCGACAAGGCCGTCGCGGACCTGCGCTCGCGCGCCGGCGATATCCCTAGAGGGCTCCGACCCCGGCCGCGCGAACTGCGGCAAGCCGCCGACCACGACGACGAGGCAAGGGGCGGCGAGCGCGGCGGCTTCATCGACGGCGCGGCGATTGTCGTCGCGCACTTCCTGACGGTGCGCGGCATCGGTCGGGAAAAGGCCGGCGCGGCAGTAGCCGGAAAGGCTGAAACCGCCGTCGCGCAGCGCCTTGGCGGCGCGGCCCAGACCGACGGCGGCAACCTGTTCCCGCCACGGCGAGACGACCGAAACACCGTGACGCTTGGCTGCCTCCAGGATCGCGAGGAGGTCGCCCTGCCCGCGCACGCTGCCGGTGTTGAGCGATAGGAACCGGAGGTCGGTGTCGGCGGCGAGATTCCGCATCGTCACTCGATACCGTGGACGAGGAGGAACGCCCGCATGCGCCGGACGGCCAACTCAGGATCGGCAAGCAGGCGAGCTCGGTCGGCGAGGCGGAACACTTCGGCGAGATGGACGAGGGAGCGGGCGCTCTCCTGTCCGCCGACCATGACGAAATGATCTTGATGGCCATTCAGCCAGGCCAGGAAGACCACGCCGGTCTTGTAGAAGCGCGTCGGCGCCGCGAAGATCAGCCGTGAGAGCGGCACCGTCGGGCCGAGGATCTGGCGGAACCCACCCTTATCGCCTGCGGCAAGGCGGCCGAGCGCGGTCGCCGCCGCGGGCGCGATCGCATCGAAGATGCCAAGCAGGGCGTGAGAGTACCCTTCCGCGTCGCCGAGGATCAGGTCGGCGAAGTTGAAGTCGTCGCCCGTATACATGCGGACGGCCGCCGGCAACCGGCGCCGCATCTCCACTTCCCGAGCGGCGTCGAGCAGCGATATCTTGATGCCGTCGACCTTGCCGGGATTGGCGCGGATGACGTCAAGGCAGGTCGCCATTGCCGCACCGATGTCCTTCGAGCCCCAGTAACCGGCGAGCTGCGGGTCGAACATGTCGCCGAGCCAGTGAAGAATTGCCGGCTCACGAAGCTGGCGGAGCAGGCGATCATAGACCTTGAGGTAGTCGTCGGGCGAACGCGCCACGCGGGCAAGCGCGCGACTTGCCATCAGGATAACGTGCGAACCGGCCGCCTCGATCGCCTCGATCTGCTCCTCGTAGGCGCCGATCACGTCGTCGATCGAATGCGCGGCTGAAGGGTCGAGATGATCAGTTCCCGCCCCGCTTGCCAACCGCCGGTGCCCATCGGCCTTCGCCGTGGAAGCCGACCGGCGGATCAACGCCAAGGCGTTCTGCCAGTCGAGCCCCATGCCGCGCTGCGCGGTATCCATTGCCTCGGCGACCGAAAAGCCGAGGCCCCAGAGGTAACGGCGGTAGCCAATTGTCGCGTCCCAATCGATGGCTGCCGCCAGCCACGGGTCGGCCGGCGAGCGCGGATCGGCAACGACGTGGGCGGCGGCGAAGGCGACGCGGTTGAAGGCGGCGTCGGCTGTCCGTGGGAACGGACTTGGCTCCCCGATGGGCCAGGATTCCAGTCGTCCATCGACGGTCGGCAGTCGCAGGCCATGGGCGAAAGCATCCATGCCGTCTCACCCGATAGCGAGGCGAGGCGAAGGGCGCCCTTGCTCACGATCGGCCGCCAGCTCCGGTATGTCGATCCAGCGGCGCTCGCGCCAGCTCTGGTGTGCGGCCTCGACAAGCTGCAGTCCTTTGGCGCCCTCGCGCAGCGAATAGTCCCACGGCGCCTCCTCGGCGACGTGGCCGATGAACATTTCCCACTGACGGCGGAAGCCGTTCGGATAGGTCTGCGTCTCAGGAAGTTCCTGCCAATCGGCGTGAAAGTCGCGCGTCTGTTTCTGATCGGGGTTCCATACCGGTCGCGGCGTGGCGACACGCGGCTGCACCTTGCAAGTCGTCAGTCCCGCAACTGCCGAGCCATGGGTGCCGTCGACCTGGAAGACGACCAAGTCGTCACGATAGACGCGCGTGGCCCACGACGAATTTATGGTCGCGATGACCCCGCCATCGAGTTCGAAAGTCGAGAAGGCGGCGTCCTCGGCCGTCGCCGCGTACGGCTGCCCGTTCTCGTCCCAGCGCTCGGGAATGTGGGTGACACCGAGGCACGAGACGCTCCTCACCGCGCCGAAGACGTGGTCGAGCACGTAACGCCAGTGGCAGAGCATGTCGAGAACGATGCCACCACCGTCTTCGCTGCGGTAGTTCCAAGACGGTCGCTGGATCGGCTGAAGGTCGCCCTCGAAGACCCAGTACCCGAACTCGCAGCGTACGGTGAGCAAGCGACCGAAGAAGCCGGAATTGCGCAGCATGGCAAGCTTCAAAAGGCCGGGCAGAAAGAGCTTGTCCATGACCACGCCGTTCTTGACGCCGGCCTTCTCGGCCAGCGTCGCCACCCGCAAGGCGTCGGCAAGCGTGGTCGCGGTCGGCTTCTCGCAGTAGACGTGCTTGCCGGCGGCGATCGCGCGGGTCAGCAGCGCAGGCCGCATCTGAGTGGTGCCGGCGTCGAAGAAGACCTCGTCGTCGCCGTTGGCAAGGGCGCCGTCGAGGTCCGTCGTCCAGCGCTCGATGCCGTGAGCGCGGGCGAGTGCCTCGGTCTTGTCGGCATTACGGCCGACGAGGATCGGGTCCGGCATGATGCGGTTGCCGTCGCCGAGACGGACGCCGCCGTCGGCACGGATCGCCAAGATCGACCGGATCAGGTGCTGGTTGGTCCCCATGCGGCCGGTCACACCGTGCATGATGATGCCGAGACGCCGGACGGCCATGGGTGGGCGCAATTCCTCTTGCGGTCGGCCACGCGATTTCGCGGCGGCCAAGTAACAGGATAGTTACTATTGCCGGACGGCGAGGCTGTCAATTGCGTCGCGGCACGCCGTCGTCAAAGGCTTCGGCTTGTGAGTCGGGGCGGCGTATGCGATCAGCGAGGCTCAGGAAATGGGCCGGCCGGCCGGCGAGGCGCGCTTGGTTAACAGCGAAATCCATGGACGGGCCACAGCGGGGCTGAAACGCCAGGCGAAGCGGCCGGCGCAGCGGACGCGTAATCCGGAGCTGACCAAGCGCGACATTCTCGTTGCCGCACGGGAGGAATTCTGCGAGCACGGCCTCGATGGGGCGCGCGTCGACCGGATCGCCAAACGTGCCGCCGCCAACAAACGGCTGCTCTATCACTACTTCGGCAACAAGGAGGCGCTCTATTCGGCGGTGCTGCTCGACGCCTACCGCGAGATTCGCCAGGGCGAGCTCAAACTGCACCTCGGCGATCTGCCGCCCGTCGAGGCCATGCGCAAGCTGGTCGAATTCACCTTCGACCACTTCCGCCGGCATCCTTGGTTCATCCGGCTGCTGTCGACCGAGAACATCCTGCGCGCCGAATACGTCCGGCGCATCGCCGAGATCCCGCGCATGCATTCGCCGATCGTCGGCCTGTTACGCAGCGTCCTAGCGGCCGGACAGGAACGCGGGGATTTCCGCGACGGCGTCGATCCGGTCCACCTCTACATCTCGATCGCCGGGCTCAGCTACTTCTTCTTCTCCAACACCCATACTCTGTCGGTTATCTTCAACGTCGCGCTCCAGTCGAAGGAGCAGATGAGCCTGCGGCGACGTCACGCGGTCGAGGTGATCCTCGGCTACCTGCGGGTGTGAGAATCGCCGGCCAGGCGAAATGCGACCTTGCCTGCAAATAACCAACGAGTTACTTTGCGGCGAGGCCGCCTGGCGGTGGCCGTTGTTCAGGGATGAAACGCAACCGAATATCGGGAGGGGACTGACATGAGCAACCGCATTACGCGGCGTGGATTCAACGGCCTGCTGGCGTCCGGCGCCTCGGCGGCGATTCTCGCCTCCACTGGCCGGCTCGCCTTAGCAGACGAGCGCCTGCGCCTCATCTGGTGGGGCAACCCCGAGCGCGACAAGCGCACTCTGGCGGTCGTCGATCTCTATCAAAAGGCCAACGCCGGCATCACGGTCGACCCGGAGAACTACGCCTGGGGCGACTATTGGCAGAAGCTCGCCACGCAGGCCGCCGGCAAGAACCTGCCTGACGTCATCCAGATGGACTACCGCTATATCTTCGAGTACGCGCGGCGCGGCCAGCTTGCCGATTTGACGCCGTTCGTTGGCAAGGAACTCGATCTCGCAGACTTCGATCCGAATCAGCTCGACTCGGGCAAGGTCGACGGCAAGGTGTACGGCGTGTCGATGGGCGCCAACTCGATGTCGTGGGTCTACAACAAGACAGTGCTCGACCGGATCGGAGGCGAGCTGCCGGACCAAACCAAATGGACGTACGACGACTTCGTCGCGATCGGCAACGACCTGAAGGGCAAGCTGCCCGAGGGCATGTACTTCGTGGCCGAGCGTGCCAGTCAGGAAAACATGCTCCAGACGTGGGTCCGGCAGCGGGGCAAAGAACTATACACCGACGACGGACAGCTCGCGTTCGACGTGCAGGATCTGGAAGACTTCTGGGCCTTTTACTTCATGCTGCAGAAGACCGGTCTGACCCCACCGGCGGACATCATGGCGATGGACACCGGCAAGATGGAGGAGAACGGCCTCATCGTCGGCAACACGCTATTCAACTTCCACCACTCCAACCAGTTCGTGGCCGCGCAAAACCTCGCCAAGGACGAGTTCGCCATCGTCATGATCCCCAATCAGGCCGGCGGCCGGGCGGGTCAGTATCTCAAGCCGTCCATGTTCCTGTCGATGGCCGCCAACTCGCCGGACCCGTCGGCCGCGGCGAAGCTGCTGAACTTCTTCATCACCGACGAGGAAGCCAATGACATCCTGCTGATCGAGCGCGGTGTCACCGGCGATGCCAGCATCCGCGAGCGCGTCTCCGAGGTTCTGACCGACACCGAGAAGAAGATCATCGCCTATCTGAACGTCGTATCGACCCACGTCAGTCCGCTGCCGCCGCCACCGCCCAAGGGCGCCGGCGAAATCGACAGGGCCATTCGACCGGCTTGGGAAGCGATCGCGTTTGGACAGAAGAGCGTCAAGGACGCGGCGAAGGAGTTCTACGAGTTCGCCAAGACGACGCTCGCCCGCGCCTGACGCGGGAGCGACGGGCTCCGTGGCCACCACGGCCTATGAAGCAACACTGGCCGGGCGGCGCCTTGCGGCGTCGCCCGGCCTCGGCAAGCGCATCGCCGCCTCCTGGCGGCGCAACCGCGCCGGCTATCTGTTTCTCGCGCCCTGGCTTGTCGGGTTCTTCGGGCTGACGCTCGGGCCGACCATCGCCTCGCTCTATCTCTCATTCACCGACTACGACCTGCTGACGCCAGCGCGCTGGGCCGGCTTCGAGAACTACGACTATGCACTGTTCCGCGACCAGCGCCTCGGCCACGCTCTATCGGTGACGTTTCACTTCGTTTTGTGGTCGGTGCCGCTGAAGCTCACCGTCGCGCTGGCGCTCGCCATGGCGCTCGACCGCAGCGTGCGCGGCGTCACCATCTATCGGGCCACCTTCTACCTGCCGTCGTTGCTCGGCGCCTCCGTTGCCGTCGCCATGCTGTGGCGCCAGATCTTCGGCGCCGAGGGACTGATCAACCAGCTTCTGCTGTTGGTGTTCGGCTTTTCCGGCCCGTCCTGGGTTACCCACCCCGACTACGCTCTGTGGACGCTGGTGGTGCTCGCCATCTGGCAGTTCGGCTCGCCGATGATCATCTTTCTCGCCGGGCTGCGTCAGATACCCCAGGAGCTTTACGAGGCCGCGGCAATGGATGGCGCACGGCCGCTCCGCCAGTTCTTCCGCATCACGTTGCCGCTGCTGGCGCCGGTCATCTTCTTCAATCTCGTGTTGCAGACCATCGAGGCCTTCAAGGCCTTTACCCAGGCCTTCATCGTCTCGGGCGGCACCGGCGGACCGGTCGATTCGACGATGTTCTACACCCTCTATCTCTATCTTGAGGCCTTCGCCAATTTCCGCATGGGATACGCATCGGCCCTCGCCTGGCTGCTGCTCATCATCATCGGCATCTTCACCGGCATCGCCTTCCTGTCTTCGCGCTATTGGGTCTACTACGAGGACGAGGGTCGCTAGATGGCGTTCGTTTCCGCGACGACGAAATCCGGCCGCCTCTCTTCGGTCGTGCGCCACTGCCTGCTGGCCGCCGCTGCCTTCGCGATGCTCTACCCGCTGCTGTGGATGGTCGGCGGCTCGTTCAAGCCGGAATCCTTGATTTTCTCCGATCCCGGCGCGCTGCCGACGAGCTTCGACCTCAGCAACTATGTTGAGGGCTGGAACGCGCTGAGGGTCAGCTTCACCACCTTCTACAAGAACTCCTTCGTCATCGCCGCACTGGCGGTGATCGGCAATCTCAGCGCCTGCTCGCTCACCGCCTATGCCTTTGCCCGCCTCGAATTCCGCCTCAAATGGATGTGGTTCGCTTTGATGCTCGGCACGCTGATGCTGCCCTATCACGTCACGCTGGTGCCGCAATACATCCTGTTCCTCAAACTCGAATGGGTGAACACGTTCCTGCCCCTGGTGGTCCCCAAATTCCTCGCCGTCGATTCCTTTTTCATCTTCCTCATGGTGCAGTTCTTCCGCGGCATCCCGCGCGAGATCGACGAGGCGGCGATCATGGACGGCTGCGGGCCGTGGCGCATCTACTGGCGGATCATGCTGCCGCTGTCGACGCCGGTCATGGCGACGGCGGCCATCTTCTCGTTCATCTGGACCTACGACGATTTTCTCGGGCCGCTGATCTATTTGAACGACATGCGCCAATGGACGGTGCCGTTGGCGCTCCGTGCCTTCATCGATTCGAGCGGCGGCGAGTCGCTGTACGGCGAGATGTTCGCCATGTCGGCGCTGTCGCTGGTTCCGGTCTTCGCCGTCTTCCTCGCCTTTCAGCGGCTGATCATCCGAGGCGTTGCCCTCGGGGCTCTCAAGCGCTGACTCGTTTGCATGCCGACCTCACCGGGTTTCGCGTTCTCCGTGATCGGCATCAATCACGGGCACATCTACGGCCAGGTCCAGGTGATGCTCGACGCCGGCTGCCGGCTGAAGTCGTTTCTGGCGCCGGAGGACGATCTCGCGGCCGCCTTTATGAAGGCGTTTCCCACCGCGCGGCGGGTTGCCGACGAGCGCGCCATTCTCGACGACGGCGAGACAAGGCTCGTCGTCGGCGCCGGCATCCTCGCCGACCGCGCGCCGATGGCGGTCAAAGCGATGCGCGCCGGCAAGGACGTGATGCTGGACAAGCCGGGCGCCACCAGCCTCGACCAGTTGGCCGAGCTGCGCCGCGCCCAGGCTGGGACCGGGCGCATACTCTCCATCCTCTATTCCGAGCACTACACCCAGCCGGCGACCGTCGCCGCCGGCGATCTGGTCAAAGCCGGGGCCATTGGTCGTGTCATCAGCACCGTCGGGCTTGGCCCGCATCGCATCGGCAACTATCCACGCCCCGAGTGGTTCTATCGGCGCGAGCGCACTGGCGGCATCCTCTGCGACATCGGCTCGCATCAGGTCGAGCAGTTCCTGTTCTTCACCGACAGCGCCGAAGCCGAAGTGATATCGAGCCAGATCGCGAACTTCGATCATCCCGGAACGCCGGAGTTCGAGGACTTCGGCCAGATGGTGATCGCTTCGGATCGCGCCACCGGCTTCATCCGGGTCGATTGGTTCACACCCGACAGCCTGCCAGCATGGGGCGACGGCCGATTGTTCCTGGTCGGCACCGAGGGCACCATCGAGTTACGCAAGTACGTCGACGTTGCCGGCCGGGCGGGCGGCGACCACCTCCTTATCGTCAACCGCGATGGCGTCCGCCACGTCGACTGCGCCTCGACCAGGATCACCTACGGCGAGCGGCTGCGCGACGACGTCGGCAACCGCACCGAAAGCGCAATGCCGCAGGCGCACTGCTTCTTGGCCATGGAGCTGGCGCTCGTCGCCCAGGCGAGGGCGACGCGCATCGGCGGCGGGCGGCCGACGCCGGGCGCCCGCCGATGAGCCGCCGCCTCAAGGTCGGCGTTGCCGGCGGCGGCGTCGGCGCTGCGCACGTCGCCGCCTATCTGGAACTGCCCGAGCTCTACTCCGTCGAGGCGTTTTGCGATATCGATCCGGCCAAAGCCAGGGCGGTCGCCGAGCAGCACCAGGTGCCCAAGTCGCTGACGTCGTTTGCGGCGCTGCTCGACCTCGACCTCGACGTCGTCGACATCGCCACCCCCTCTAGCCTCCACTTCAGCCAAGCGGTCGCCGCGCTGAAGGCCGGTCGCAACGTGGTCTTGGAGAAGCCGGTGGCGAGCTGCCTGGCCGACGTCGACGAGCTGAAACGGGTTGAAGCGGCGTCGGGAAAGCGCGTCGTGCCGATCTTCCAGTACCGTTTCGGCAATGGCCTGGCGCGGCTGAAGCACCTGATCGCCAAGGGCGTCGCCGGCAAGCCGCTGGTCGCCACCGCCGAGACCCACTGGCGCCGGACCGCCGCCTACTACGCCGCCGCCGGCTGGCGCGGGACGTGGGCGGGCGAGTTAGGCGGCACCCTTGCCACCCACGCCATCCACATCCACGATCTGCTGATGCAGGTTCTGGGCCCGGTCGCCAGCGTCTACGCCCGCACCGCCACTCGGGTGAACGAGGTCGAGACCGAGGATTGCGCCGTGCTGGCGGTCGAATTCGCCGTCGGCGCCTTCGCCACCTCGTCGGTCACGCTTGGCTCGGAGGATGAGATTTCCCGCCTGCGCTTCTGCTTCGAAGGGCTCACCGCCGAGAGCGGTCGCGATCCCTACAATCCCGCGCACGAGCCGTGGACCTTGGTGGCGGCCGACGAGGACGGCCGAAAGCGGATCGACGAGGCGCTGGCCGACTTCGTCCCCGGCCGAGAACGCTGGGTAGGGCAGATGGCGCGGACCCACGCTGCCCTAACGCAAGGATACGCTCCGCCGGTTTCTCTCGACGACGGTCGTGCCGCTATCGAGCTGTTGACCGCGGCCTACGATTCCGCCCTCTCCGGCGAGGCGGTGCGCCTGCCGATCGGGCCCGACCACCGTTTCTACCGGGGCTGGATATCGACGATGACGGAAAGGAAACGCTGATGGCTCGCCTCGAGCTCCGCAACGTGGTCAAGCGCTTCGGATCGGTTGAAATCATCCACGGCATCGACCTCGAGATCAACTCCGGTGAGTTCGTCGTCTTTGTCGGCCCGTCAGGCTGTGGCAAATCCACCCTGCTCAGGATGATCGCCGGATTGGAGGCGGTGACGGTGGGCGCCGTGGCGATCGACGGCGATGTCGTCAACGATGTCCCCGCCGCCACGCGCGGCCTGGCCATGGTTTTCCAGTCCTACGCGCTCTACCCGCACATGTCGGTGCGCAAGAACCTCTCGTTTGGCCTGGAAACGATGAGGGCGCCGAAGGCCGAGATCCGCCGGCGCGTCGCCGAGGCCGCCGATATCCTGCAGATCGGCGAGCTGCTCGACCGCAAGCCGGGCCAGCTCTCCGGCGGCCAGCGCCAGCGCGTCGCCATCGGTCGCGCGATCGTGCGCGAGCCGAAGATATTCCTGTTCGACGAGCCGCTCTCCAATCTCGACGCCGAGCTCAGGATGCAAATGCGGGTTGAGATCAACAAGCTGCACCGCCGCCTCGGCACCACCATGATCTTCGTCACCCACGACCAGGTCGAGGCGATGACGCTGGCCGACCGCATCGTGGTCCTGCGCGCCGGTGTCGTGGAGCAGGTGGGCACGCCGCTCGATCTCTACAACCACCCGGCGAATCTGTTCGTCGCCGGCTTCATCGGTAGCCCACGGATGAACTTCCTGACCGGCGCCATCGCCGCCAGCGCGGGTGGCGAAATCGAGATGCACCTCGACGCAGGTCCGAAACTGAGACGATCGATCAACGGCGACGGTCCGGCGCCCGGCCAGAAGGTCACGGTTGGCGTCCGTCCGGAGGACCTGACGGTCCTTGAACCGGCCGAGGCAATGCTCACCGGCGAGGTTCAGATCGCAGAACACCTCGGCGGCGAGACATTCGTCTATGTGACGCTGCCGAACGGCGACTCCATCACCGTCGAGATCAAGGGTCAGGCAGCGGTCGAGCCGGGCGAGCATATCGGCCTCGGCTTCGACCCGGCTGCCTACCACGTGTTCACCGCTGATCAGCGGGTGCTCCCGCGATCATGACGTCGACGCCGGCGGCCGGGGCAATCAGGCCGCCCTGCTCCGACCGGACCGGGCGATCGACCGATTGTGCGCAGCCCTGTCGTTCAGGTTTCCCACTGCAGAACATAGAGACCGGCATTGTAGTCGGTCAGGTAGATGAGCCCATCAGGTTCGACCCACACGTCGACCGAGTGCAGCACCTTCTTGATATTGGTGCGAGGATCGAACCACCCTGCCGGCGGCGGGGGCACGAAATACGCTACTTCCTCCGGCCGGTTTGGGTTGCGAATGTCGAAAATGCGCAGGCCGCCGCTCTGATAGGTGGCGAAGACGTATTCGGGCGTGACGAACCCCGCCGAACGGTTTTCCCAGAGGTTGTGCGGGCCGAACTGGCCGCCTTTCTTTTTGTAGTCCTGATCCGACGGGACGGGCACGGTAGCGATTGAAATCGGATTGGTCTTGACGCGAACGTCGAAGACCCAAACGTGCTTTGTCGGCTCTTCGGAGATGTCGGCGCTCGCCTCATCATCGACGATGAGGAGGTTGCGATCGGGAAGCGGCAGGGCCCTATGGGTGTTGCCGCCGTACGGCGGACACCAGTTGCGGTGCGCCAGGAGCCGCGGTCGCGACTTGTCGCTGACGTCGAGGACCGTCAGGCCGCCGTTCCGCCACGCCCCGTAGGCGACGTCATCGGCGACGATGGCGTGATGAAGCGCGACGCGGCCGTTGAAATCGTTGGTCTCGCCGCCGGCCTTCCACATGCCGGGCAGCCACCAGCGGCTCACCACGCAATGTTGCAGCGGCCTACTCTTCGAGGATTGGTTCAAGACCGCGTTGCAGTGGCCCGGCTGAGGAGGAGACCGAGACGATCATCGCACGGAAGCCAGCGACGCCCCAGTGGCTGTCGCCCTTGCGCCCTTGCGCCCTTGCGCCCTTGCGCCCTTACCCGGCGGCACGTGCGTTGAGTCAACTCAGATGCTGGCTTCCGGAATCCACACCAGCATCTTGCCAGGGCCGCGGTTGCTCCACAGAAAGTAAGGAATGGCCGTCCAAGTGGCTGCCGCGACGGCCGGCGGGGTCGATCGATAGAGGCTGGCGTCGCCGTTGTCCGACATTGCCTTTCCGTCGGCGACGAGCGTCACCGTGCCGTCGAACAGGTCATCCCGGAACACCGATTGCACGCCGGCGGAGCGGGCCAGCATGACCCGATCGACCGGGACGGTGTTGTCAGCCTGCTCCACCGCGTAGACGAAAGGCCCGCGCTTCAGGCAGGTCCGCCCGATGTCCATGCGGACATTCGGATGAGCATAGATCCGCTCTGCCGGCATGGGCAGGTCGAGTTCGACGACATCGCCATCCGCCCAGCGACGCCGGATGCCGGCATATCCGGACGAGGTGATGGAGGCGACATCGATCTCTTCACCGTTGACGCGAAGCGATGGCTGCCGGACCCAACCGGGAATACGGAGCTTCAGGGTGAACTCCGTCGGCGTGTCGGGATTCACCAACACGCGGATGGCGCCGGACCATGGATAGTCGCTCTCTTCGGTGATGTTCACCTTGCGCCCGCCGAATGAAACGGAAGCGGTGGCGCCGCCGTAGAGATGGACCGCCAGCGCGTCATCGGCGGTGGAGAAAAAGTAGCCCCCCACCGATGCAACAAGCCGCGAGACGTTCATCGTGCAACAGGGACAGGTGTGCCACTCCCAGCGCCGGCGCGAGCCGTCGCTCTCGAGCGGATTCTCGTAGAAATAATGCACGCCGTCGCGCGACAGGCCGGAGAGGGCGCCGTTGTAGAGGGCGAGCTCCAGCACGTCCGCGTATTTGCCGTCGAGGTCGATGTTCAGCATGCGCTGGGCCCAGAAGATGAGGGCCACCGAGGCGCAGGTCTCGGCGTAGGCGGTGTCGTTGGGCAGGTCGTAGTCGGTTGTGAAGCCCTCGTTCGCCGCGGCTGGCCCGAGGCCGGCGGTCACGTACATGCGCTTTGAGGTTACGTCCTCCCAGAGGACCTCGCAGGCGCGCTTCAGGCTTTCATCGCCAAGGTCAGCGGCGAGGTCCGCCATCGCGCCGTACATGTACATGGCGCGCACGGCGTGGCCGACGACCTTATCCTGTTCGCGAACCGGCTTGTGCGACTGGTTGTAGTCGTAAGTCTTCGCCCAGAAGCTCTTGGGGTCCTCACCGCGGGCACGGGCCTCCTCATCGAAATAGTGCGGCTGGCGGCCGCGCTCGTTGATGAAATAGGCGGCGAGGTCGAGATGCCGGCGGTCGCCGGTGACGTGGTAGAGCTTGATCAGCGCGAGCTCGATCTCCTGGTGGCCACAGTAGCCCCGCTTCTGCCCGGGCAGGGGACCGAACACCGACGCGATGTGGTCGACATAGCGCAGCAAGACATCGAGCAGACGGCGGCGGCCGGTGGCGAGGAAATAAGCGATCGCGCCTTCCAGCAAGTGGCCGGCGCAATAGAGCTCGTGGTTGTCGCGGAGGTTGGTCCAGCGCTTGTCGATCTCGCGACCGATGTACCAGCAATTCAGGTAGCCGTCGGGAAGCTGCGCCCGCGCCAGCAGCTCGGTCACCTGATCGATTTGCGCCTCGATCGTCGCATCCCTTCGGTGCGAGAGCGCGTAACTGGCCGCCTCGATCCACTTGCCGATGTCGGAGTCCCAGAAGATCTGGGTGGTGAAGTTGTGCCGGGCGCGAGGAATGCGGAGCGGCGGGGGCGGCTGCGGAATGCTCAGCGACTCGAGGATGCCGTGGCTCTCGAGCTGGCGATACTGGCTCGGAATGGTCCGCGTAAGCACCGTATCCAGACGCTCGCGCCAGAACGGACCTTGGACCGAGACATCGCTGAACCTGACCGGGAAGTATTTGCGCATACCACCGCCTACCTGCTGCCTGCCGCCACCAGCCGGCCGCTGCTCCTGGCTCCGCACGACTCGCGGACGACCAGGGTGCAGGGCAATCGCTCGACGCCGCGGAGGCGCCGGCCGGCGATGCGTTCGAGCAGGCACGCGCCCGCCCGCCGCCCGAGATCCTTGAGGTTCATGTCAATGCTGGTCAGCGTCGGACGCGATGCATCGGCGATGACCTCCCAATTGTCGAACCCGACGATCGAGACGCCGTCGGGAACGACCAAGCCGCGCTCGCGGAGCGCGTCGCAGGCGCCGCGCGCGATCTGATCGTTGCCGCAGAAGATGGCGTCCGGCGGTGCGACCCGCCCGCGAAAGAGCTGCGCGACGGCTTCCCTTCCCCAGCCCTCGGACCACACGCCCGGCAGGTAGTGGCCGTCCGCTTCCGCCAACCCGGCCGCCGCGAGACTCTTGTGGTATCCGTCGCGGCGGAGGCGCACCGCCTCGAATCGTTCCGGTCCGGTGATATGGGCAATGCGCCGACGCCCCTGCCTGACGAGATGCTCGGTCGCCAGTGCAGCACCTCCTTCATCGTCGGGCAGCAGGCAAAAGGCGTCCGGGTCATCGGCCTGCGAGAAGACGTAGATGACCGGGATGTGGCGGCCCGGCACCTTCAACGCGGCGCGGCGGTCTGCCCGGCGGGCGGTAACGACGATGCCGTCAACGCGCTTGCCGACGAGGGATTCGACGTGCTGCGCCTCGCGCTTCGGGTCGTCCGTGGCGTTGCACATGAAGACCGCCATGCGGCTGTCGGTCAGGCACGCTTCCAGCCCTTCCATTATGGGCATGGTGAAACGGCCGAAGCTGTCGGTGGAGATGAGGCCGACGGTCAGGCTCTTGCCCCGATGCAGGCTCTGGGCGAGGTCGTTCGGGCGGAAGCCGACGTCGCGCGCCACTGCCCGCACCCGGTCCCGCGTCTCCTGGCGCAGGCTGCCATTGTTGTTCAGCGCCTTCGACACCGTGCCGATACTGACATTGGAAAGGCGCGCGACATCGCGGATCGTCGGGCGGTCCGCGGACTCACCTAGGCCTTCCCTGTTTGTGCGTCTGCGGCTCGCCTCGTCCATCCAGCGCCCTCCTATTTGACCGCGCCGCTGAGGAAGCCTGAAACGTAGTATTTCTGCAGCAGCAGGTAGAAGAGGATGCAAGGGATCACCGCGATGGTGACGCCGGCCTGGAGAAGCCCCCAGTCGGTTCCGCCGATGCTGGTTTCCTGGCGGGCCGCCGCCAAAACCAGCGGGAGCGTGAACGTCGCGCCTCGGTTCATTATGACCAGCGCGGCCAAGAACTCGTTCCAGGAGGTGACGAACGCGAAGAGCGAAACCGTAACGATCGCCGGCCTGATCGCCGGCATGTAGATCCGCGTCAGGACCTGCCAGCTCGAGCACCCGTCGATCACCGCTGCTTCTTCGAGTTCCTTCGGAACCGCCTCGAAGCTGTTGCGCATGAGGTAGACGCTGAACGGGATCTGGATCGCCGTGTGGACGATGGCGAGCCCAATCAGTGAATTGGTGAGCTTCAGCGTTGCGAACATGAAGAAGATCGGGGTGATCAGCGCCTGGTAGGGGATGATAAGCGCGAGCAGCAGGAAGATGAAGAAGTACTCCTTCGCGGGGACCGGGAAGCGCCCTAGTGCATAGCCCGCGGGGATCGTCAGGGCGAGGGAGAAGAAAATCGCCAGGACCGCCGTGGCGGCGCTGTTGAAGAGGTATGTCGGCAGGCCGTCCTGATAGGTCCAGATCTGCGAGTAGCTGTCGAGGCTTAGCTGATGGGCGAAATAGGTCGGCGGCAAGGCGGCCTGCTCGAGCGTGGTCTTGAACGATGCCAGCACCGTCAGCACGAGCGGCGCCAGCATGATTACGCAAAGAGCAATGCAGAGCGCGCCAACCAGATATTTCGCCCGACCGTCCCAGGCGCGCCCGAGCACGCCCCTGGCTGCGCGCGCCGCCGGTTGGGCCTGCAGGGTGTACTCGGCGCTCACGGATATCCTCTTGTCGGCGGTGCCATCGGCGTTCAGGCGTGCGTCCGGCGGGTAAGCCACATCTGCAGCATGGTGCAGGCGAGGATGATCACCGCCAGGATGAGGGAGAGCGTCGCCCCGTAGCCGAGTTTCAGGTACGGGAAGGAATTGAGATACAGCCAGAAGACCGACGACGCCGTCCTGTTGAATGGCTGCCCGGCGGTCATCAGGTAGAACTGGTCGAAGGCGAGCAGTGAACCGATGACGCTGAACAGCGTGACGAGCAGTACGGTTCGCGCCGTCAGCGGCAGGGTTATCTTTCTGACCCGCTGCCAGTAGCCGGCGCCGTCGACCTCGGCCGCTTCGTCGACCTCCTGGGGAATCGCCTGGATCGCCGCCACGAACAGGAGCATGCCGAAGCCGACGACCTTCCACACGATCGAGATGATCACCGCCCACAGCGCGCGGTCAGCGTCCTCGCCGAACCAGATGATCGGCTTGGCGACGACTCCGAGATCGATGAGCGCTCGGTTGATCAGGCCGAAGTTGTAGCTGAACAGCCAGTACCAGAGCAGGCTCGATACGCTGAGCCCGATCACCACCGGCACGAACACCACGGCACGGGTGACCTTCCGCAGGGGCGAATTCTGCGAGACCAGGAGCGCGATCAGGTAGCCGCCGATCATCAGGATCGGCGTCAGGTAGAGCGTGTATTTCAGCGTGAAGCCAAGCGAGACCCAGAATTGGTTGTCGTTGTAGGCCCTGACGTAGTTGGCAACACCGACCCACCGCGCCGGCTCGATGATCGACCAGTTGTGGAACGACATCCACATCATCTGAGCCAGCGGATACGCCGTGAACACGAGCACGAACAGCACGGCTGGCGCCAGATACAGCAGCCCGACCACCTTGCTCGTTCGGGTGGAGTACATTGGCGCTCGCAGTGTCCCCCGAGTTCATCGGCCAAGCCGGCCGCCCGAGCGAGATAGCTCCCCTGCCGGCAATTGAAAAGGGCCGCGGCACTTGACCTTGTCGGAAAGCGCCACGGCCCGCCGTCAAAGCGGCTCGGACAGTCGCCGGTCCCTACTGGTTGGCGATTGCCTTCATCTGGTCCTTCGCGTCGGCGATGATCTGATCGATCGGATCATCCGTGTAGTACACGCGCTGCAGCATCTGCAGCCACGGACCCTGCGGCGAGTTGATCTGCTCGAAGAAGGTCAGTGTGTACGGGGTCTGGCCGACCGACAACGCCTTCGCCACGTCCTGAACGAGCGGCTCGGCCTCGAAGTACTGGTTGTCAGTCATGTCAGAGCGCGTTGTCAGGTTCAGGAGCTTGGCGTAGCCCTCGACCTGGACCTCGTCCGACAGCAGGAACTTCATGAAGTCCACCGCGTCGTCGACGCGCTTCGAACCCTTGGGTATCACCACCAGATCCCCGCCGATGAACGAGGCCGTCGTACCCGGCGCGACTCCCGGCAAGAGCGAAATGCCGAACTTCATACCGGGATTTTGGTCGCGGGCGAGCGTGATGTTGAAGTTGCCGGTGCCCATCATGCCGACCTTGCCCGACCCGAACTGGAGGTGGAAAGTCTCGCCGTTCTCGGCCCGGTCGCTCTCGTGCACGTTGCCGGACTTGACCATCCCGCGAAGCCATTCGAGGACCGGTTTGACGTCACCGGTCAGCGGCTCGTCGCCGGGGCCCGCCGATTCGATCTTCACACCCGAGGCCCACAGCAGTGGACCGACGGTAAAGATGTTGCAGCCGGCGCACGAGCCGGGGAGGTAGTAGCCCTTGATGTCGCCGCCGAGCGCGGTGATCTTGTCGGCGTATTCCTTGAGCTGACCGAGGCTCGTCGGCGGCATGTTCGGGTCGAGCCCGGCCTTCGCGAACAGATCCTTGTTGTAGAAGAGCGCCGAGACGTCGGCGTAAAGCGGCACGCCGTAGAGCTTGCCTTCCCACGTCGCCACCTGAACGTGGCCGGGGCTGGCGGTCTTCATTTCCGGCAATCCGGCGATTTGCGCCGTCACGTCGACGAGCTGCCCCGCCTTCTCGAACTGCGGACCGTAGATCAGGTCCATGCCCATCAGGTCGGGCACGTCGCCTGAAGCGATGGCTTGCGCGAGCTTGGCAACCATCTCGGCGTGCGGGATATAGGTCAGGGTGATCGCACGATCCGGATTGGCTTGGTTCCACATCTCGACGAGCCGGTCGACCATGCCGGCATTGCCGCCCGAACGCTCCCACATGACGAGTCCCGCGGCGTTGGCGGGCAGCGATGCGGCCGCGAAGGCTGACAGCGAAAGACCCGCAATCAGCCCGGCCAATGTCTTGGCAAGTTTCATCGAATTCCTCCCGTTGTTGGAATCTACCACGACCATTCTTGGTTTCTTCTTGGCTTCATCGACACACGCCGATGGGAGCAATCATCATTGGCTCGCGGGCTTCAGAGACCGCAGCGTCCCGCCATTTTGCGGTATCGGAAAAGCTTTTCCGCCACAGACTAAAACACAGAGAATCTAGCTGCGCAAGTGGATGGATCGACTCACGTAGCAGCGCAAAAATGGGCGAGTTGCTGCCGGGGCCCCTCCACCACGGCGGTTTGAGAGAAAACCTTTTCCTTGGCGCGATACCGGGAATGTGGGGCCGCAGGTCTTGTCCGGCGCGCCTGCTTGCTACACCCAGCGGAAGACGCCGACAGCGTAGACGATCGCGATCGCAAGCGGCGCCCACAACGGCGGCCCCATCGTTCCCAGCCAAGCGAGAAAGATGAAGGCGCTTCCCAAGAGCGAGATGAACAGGCGATCGCCACGGGTGGTGTCAAGCCGAAGGATACCATGCCGGGGCGAGCCGCCCGGCGCGTAGTATTCCCACACGGTCATCCCGGCCAGGCACAGGAAGATGAAGGCGAAGAAGGCGGCGGTCGGCCAGGTCCAGGCCATCCAGGCGACCAGCGATGTGCCTTCCATGACGGGCCCCCCTACACGCGCCCGAGCGCGAAGCCCTTGGCGATATAGTTGCGGACGAAATAGATGACGACGGCGCCCGGGATCAGCGTCAACGAGCCCGCGGCCGCAAGAAGGCCGAGCTGATAGCCGGACGTGCTCGCCGTCTTCGTCATCAACGCCGCGATCGGCTTGGCCGCGACCGAAGTCAGAGTCTTGGCCAGCAACAACTCAACCCATGAAAACATGAAGCAGAAGAAGCAAGCGACGCCGATGCCAGCGGCGATGGTCGGCAGGAAGATGCGGAGGAAGAAGCGCCAGAACGAATAGCCGTCGACATAAGCCGTCTCGTCGAGTTCCTTCGGCACGCCCGACATGAAGCCCTCGAGAATCCAGACTGCCAACGGGATGTTGAACAATGTGTGGGCGAGCGCCACTGCCCAAGGCGTGTCGAACAGGCCGACAGCGGAATAGAGCTGGTAGAAGGGCAGCGCAAACACGGCCGGTGGCGCCATCCGGTTGGTCAAGAGCCAGAAGAAGAGATGCTTGTCGCCGAGGAACCGGTAGCGCGAGAAGGCGTAAGCCGCGGGCAAAGCGACCGCGACAGACAGCACCGTGTTGATGACGACGTATTCGATCGAAGCAATGTAGCCGTTGTACCAAGTCGGGTCGGTGAAGATGATGGCGTAGTTCTCAAGCGTGAAGCGCCGCGGCCACAGGGTAAAGCTGCCAAGGATCTCATTGGTCGTCTTGAACGACATGTTCAGAAGCCAATAGATCGGCAGGAGCAGGAAGACGATGTAGACGATCGGAATCACGGAGCGTGCGCGCATCGTCACCTCGCCTCGTTGCGCATCATCAGCGTGTAGAAGAGCCAACTGCACAGCAGGACGATCAGGAAATAGATGAGCGACATCGCCGCGGCTGGGCCGAGATCGAACTGGCCGAGCGCCGTCTTGACGAGATCGATCGACAAGAAGGTGGTCGCGCTGCCGGGTCCGCCGCCGGTGACGACCAGGACCTCGGTGTAGATCATGAACGAATCCATGAAACGGAGCAGGATGGCGATGGTCAGCACGTATTTGAGCTTGGGCAACTGAATATAACGGAACACCGCCCACGACCTCGCCCCGTCGATCTTGGCGGCCTGAAAGTAGGCGTCGGGGATCGAGACGAGACCGGCGTAGCAGAGCAGCACGACCAGCGATGTCCAGTGCCAGAAATCCATCAGGACAATGGTGAACCACGCCGCGAAGGGCTGGCGCGTGTAGTTGTACTCCCAGCCGAGAGCGTTCAGCCCGTGGCCAAGCAGGCCGATATCGGGGAGCGCCATGATGTTCCACATGGCCCCGACCACGTTCCACGGGATGAGGAGCGGCAGCGCCATCAAGACCAGGCAAACGGAGACCCAAGGCCCTTTGCGCGGCATAGCGAGCGCGATGATCAGGCCGAGCGGCACCTCCAGGACGAGGACGATGCCGGTGAACAGAAGTTGACGCAGAAGCGCGCCGTGGAACCGTTCGGAGCGCAGCATCTCCTCGAACCAGCGCACGCCCGCCCAGAAGAAGACGTTCTCGCCGAAGGATTCCTGGACCGAATAGTTGACCACCGTCATCAGGGGCACGATGGCGTTGAACGCGACCAGGAGGACGACGGGGAGAACGAAGAACCAGCCTTTGTTGGTGACCGTTCTTTTCATCGCCGGGCCTTATTTGACGATCCAGCCGTCTGCGTAGATTTGCGTGTGGTCCGGCCTGAAGCGCAATTGGGCACTGCCTTCCGGGATCGCTTCGTCCTCGGGAACCAGCAGCCTGATCGAGAAGCCGGCGTGCTGGGTCTCGACGATGCGGTAGCGTCCGGCATCGAGAACCTTGACGACCTCGACTGCTATCCCGTTCGGCGCGAAGCTCACGAATTCCGGTCTCACTCCGAGTTCCAGCGTCTTGCCGTTGCCGCGCCAGAGAGCGGCGTTCGTCGTGTCGACGGCCTCGCCGGCAATCACCGCTTTGCCGCCCGTCACTTCGCACGGCAGGATGTTCATGCCCGGCGAGCCGATGAAGTGGCCGACGAAGGTATGCTGCGGCCGCTCGAAGAGGTCGACCGGCGTACCGATCTGCACGATCTCGCCGTCCTTCATGACCACGACCTGATCGGCGAAAGTGAGCGCCTCGGTCTGGTCGTGGGTGACGTAGATCATCGTGCGACGAATACGCTGCTGCAGTTCCTTGAGCTTGGAGCGCAGCACCCACTTGAGGTGCGGATCGATGACGGTGAGCGGCTCGTCGAACATGATGACGTTGACGTCCGAGCGAACGAGTCCACGACCGAGCGAGATCTTCTGCTTGCCATCGGCGGTGAGACCGGCGGCCCTGTGCTTTAGCATCGAATCGAGTTCCAGCATGGTCGCGACTTCGCGCACGCGAGCGTCGACATCACGCTCGCCGACCCGCCGGTTGCGGAGAGGAAAGGCGAGATTGTCGTATACGGTCATGGTGTCGTAGATGACCGGGAACTGGAAAACCTGGGCGATGTTTCGCTGCTCGGGTGTGGCGTCGGTGACGTCGCGGCCATCGAAGAGGATGCGACCCTCGGTCGGCTTGAGCAATCCGGAGATCAGGTTGAGCAACGTCGTCTTGCCGCAGCCGGACGGCCCGAGCAGCGCATAGGCGCCGCCGTCGGCCCATTCTAGGCTGAGCTTCTTGACCGCCCAATCCTCGGCGCGCCCGGGATTGGGAAAATAGCTGTGGCGAAGGTCGCGGAGCACGATGTTGGCCATCATTCGCCCCCTTCGACGCGCCGGTGATCCATGTCGAAGAAGAGCGTGTGGTTCATGTCGACGAAAAACTTCGCGAGGGAGCCGACCTCAAAGGGGTGAATGCCGGTGGACTGCGAGACCCAGGTCTGTCCATTCAGATCGAAATGGACGACGCTCTCCGAGCCGCTAAGTTCGGCAATGAGCACAGTGCCGTCGATGGCAGCCGCCCCCACGCCGGGTGCTGTCGGCGTGATGTGATGCGGCCGGATGGCAATGATGTAGGCGCCGTCGGGCAGACCACGCGCGGCGCGGCCGACAGGCAGGCGGATTTGAGCGATGTAAACCTCATCGCCACGCTTTTGTACCTCAGCAGTATTGATCGGCGGGTCGGAAAACACTCGGGCCGTGACTAGGTCTACCGGCCGTCGATAGATGTGGGCGGTCTCGCCGAACTGGGTGATGCGGCCGGCGTGGAGGGTGGCTGTGTTGCCAGCGAAAAGCAGCGCCTCAGTCGGTTCGGTTGTGGCGTAGACGACGATGCAGTTGCGGCCGGCGAAGAACCTCGGCAGCTCGTCGCGGAGTTCCTCGCGGAGCTTGTAATCGAGGTTGGCGAGCGGCTCGTCGAGGAGGATGACGTCGGAATCCTTGACCAGGGCGCGCGCGATCGCCGTCCGCTGTTGCTGCCCGCCGGAAAGTTCGTTCGGCCGCCGCTGCAGCATGGGAACAAGACGCAGGAGCTCGGCCGCCTGAGCCACACGCGGTTCGATCTCGGTCCGCTCGAGACCGGCGACGCGGAGCGGAGACGCGATGTTTTCGTAGACCGTGAAGTTCGGATAGTTGATGAACTGCTGGTAGACCATCGACACGTTCCGCTTCTGCACCGGAACGCCGGTAACATTCTTGCCGCGAAACCAGATCGCTCCCGAAGTGGGCCGATCGAGGCCGGCCATGAGCTGCATGAGGGTGGTTTTGCCGGCCAGCGTCGGCCCAAGCAACGTGTTGAACGACCCCTCCTCCAGGACGAGATTAGTCTCGTGAATATGGAGGTCGGCGCCGACGCGCTTGGTGACGTTTCTCAGCTCAAGGGACATCGCGCGATTGCCAAGTCCGTGCATGCTCGTCCAATTCTCGCACAGATTCCCTCCGGAGCGCATTGCGGTGCGCTCCGGAGGGCCTGGATCGGGGAGGGAACGTGCCCTACTGGTGCTCGGTCCAGCGCTTCACCAGCTCGTCATAGTTGACCGTCTCGCCCGGCGGCTTCTCGTTGGCGAGCTTGGCCCACGGGGCGTGCTCGGTGCTGAGCCACTTGCTCGGATCGCTCTCCGGGTTAAGCCGCGGGCCGCAACCGTTATAGACCTGCTTGGCTTCGTCGACTGCCTGCATGCGGGCCATGGTCACGTCCATTTCCGCTGCGAGGCGATCGAGGGCCTGCTGGGCCGTGAAGGCACCGGAGTTGACGTCGCCGATGTGCTGCCAGAAGAGCTGGGCGAGCTTCGGATAGTCGGGGACGTTGACGCCGGTGGGGGTCCAAGCTACGCGGTCCGGCGAGCGATAGAACTCGATCAGACCACCAAGCTTCGGCGCGCGCTCGTCGAAGGACTTATGCCGCACCGTGCTATCGCGGATGAACGTCAGACCGACATGGCTCTTCTTGACGTCGACCGTCTTGGAGACCACGAACTGGGCATAGAGCCATGCGGCTTTACGCCGGTCGACTGGTGTGGATTTGAAGAGCGTCCACGAACCGACGTCCTGATAGCCGCGCTGCGAACCTTCCTTCCAGTACGGACCGTGGGGCGCCGGAGCCATCCGCCAGAGCGGCGTGCCGTTGTCGTCAACGGTGTTGTTGCCGGCGCTCTTCGGGGCCACCATGGAAGCGCCGAAGGCCGTGTACCAGAAGATCTGTTGGGCGACGACGCCCTGCGACAGGGCGGGTAACGACGTGTAGAAGTCGAGGTCGGCGGCACCCGGAGGCGCATATTCCCTCAGCCAATCATTCCACTTGTTGACGGCATAGACTGCAGCCGGGCTGTTCGCCCCGCCGCCGCGCGACACCGAGGCGCCAACGGGGTTGCAGCTCCCCTTCTCCATGCGGATGCCCCATTCGTCGACCGGGCGGCCGTTCGGAATACCGACGTCGGCTTCACCGGCCATCGAGAACCAGGCGTCGGTCATGCGCCAGCCAAGGTCGGGTGCGCGCTTGCCGTAGTCCATGTGGCCGTACACCTTGACGCCGTCGATCTCCTTCACGTCGTTGGTGAAGAAGTCGGCGATGTCCTCATAGGCCGACCAGTTGATCGGGACACCCAGCTCGTAGCCGTATTTGGCCTTGAACTTGTCCTTCAGGTCCTGGCGATCGAACCAGTCCTTGCGGAACCAGTAGAGGTTGGCGAACTGCTGGTCGGGCAGCTGCCACAGCTTGCCGTCCGGCCCGGTGGTGAACGACTTGCCCATGAAGTCGTCGATGTCGAGCATGGGGTCAGTCACGTCCTTGCCCTCGCCCGCCATCCAGTCGGTGAGGTTGATCGCGCTTTGCAGGCGCGAGTGCGTGCCGATCAGGTCGGAGTCGTTGATGTATCCGTCGTACAGATTGCGGTTGGTCTGCATCTGGGTCTGCACGGCCTGGACGACTTCACCTTCGCCCAGTTCCTGATGGTTGACCTTGATCCCGGTGATTTCCTCGAAGGCCTTGGTCAGGACCGTCGATTCATAATCGTGGACCGGAAGTGGTCCTTCCGACAGGACGTTGATTTCCATGCCCTGGAAGGGCTTGGCGGCCTCGATGAACCACTGCATTTCCTTTAGTTGATCTTCTTTCGACAGCACCGAAAGCTGGAATTCGGAATCGATCCACTTCTTCGCGGCGGCTTCGTCCGCGAAAGCAGAGGACGCTCCGAACGCCATCAGCAGCGCAGCTGCTGATACCGTTGCTCGGATCGACATAGTTGTTTCCTCCTTGGGTGCGCTTCTACGATGCGGCTACCGGACGGGGCGCACACTCGCCGTCGCGGCATCTTTCACTCCCAGCGGCCGGCGCTCGGCCGTTCTGCCGCTGAGGAACGAAGCTCGATAGATCGTCATGACCTGGATCCTCCGACGGCGGCGCGCTGCGGGTTGCGATCGGATGACCGCAGGTACCCGGCGAGCGCCGCGCGCTGATCGGGGGTGAAGCGCAGTCCGAGTTTGGAGCGCCGCCAGAGGATGTCGTCGGCGGTCTCGGCCCACTCGTGGGCGACGAGATAGTCGACCTCGCGCTCGGTCAATCCGGCGCCGAGATCACGGCCGAGATCGGTTGCCGCCGAAACGCCGGCGAGCAGGGTATCGACGCGCGAACCGTAGGCGCGGCAGAACCTGCCAACGAGGGCGGCGCCGAGGAAGGCGAAGCGGTGCGCGACGCCCTCCGTCCACTCACCGAACGAGGTGACGGGAACATCACCGCCGGGCAGTCGTGCGGCGCGCGTCCACGGCGGGCGCATCTCGGGAAACGTGCCGGCCAACTCCTCCAGCGCGTGCTCGGCGAGGCGCCGGTAGGTGGTGATCTTGCCACCGATGATCGACAAAAGCGGCGGCTTTCCGGCGGGCGCGTCAAGCTGCAAAACGTAGTCGCGAGTCGCCTCCTGAGCTTTGGTGGCGCCATCGTCGAAGAGCGGCCGGACCCCAGCATAGGTCCAGCGAATCATGGCGCGGGTGATGGGTCGCTCGAGGTATTGGCTGACCGCGGCCAGCAGGTAGTCGGTCTCGTGCTCGCTGATGGCCGCGACAGCAGGGTCGCCGACGTAGTCCTCGTCGGTGGTGCCGATGAGGGTGAAGTCGTGTTCGTACGGGATGGCGAAGCAGACGCGTCGGTCGGCGTTCTGAAAGATGTAGGCCCGATCGTGCTCGAACACCCGGTCGACAACGATGTGGCTGCCTTTGACAAGCCTCACCCGGGTTGGAACGTTGAGACCCGCGGTTTCCGAGATGACCTCGGAAACCCAGGGGCCGCCGGCGGTGACCAGGGCTCGCGCCGAGAACTCGAAACGTGTTGCGTCGCGTTGATCCTCCAATGTCAGGCGCCAAGTTCCGTCGACGCGACGCG
>JBBDMC010000216.1:0-10417 GCA_040878485.1 Bauldia sp.
CTCTTCTTCGTCGCCGACGGCAGCGGCGGCCACACGTTCGCCGAGACCTACGAGGCGCATCTGCGCAATGTCGCCCGTTGGCGGGAGATCAACAGCGCGGCCGCGGCCGCGGCGGAGGCAGCCGCGCCGCCCGCCGATGCCGGGGCTGCCGATGCCGGGGCCGGCGATGCCGGGGCTGGCGAGGCTGAACCGTCCGGCGCTGCCGACGCCCAGACCAGCGATCCGCCGCCGCCGGCCGCCGCGCCGGACGCTTCGACCGGCTCCGACGACAAGCCGCTTCAGCTCCAGCCGCGCATGCGACCGGCCCAGTAGCCTGTCGCGACTTGAACGGCGTGCCCGGTGCGGGTCTTATGCGGCCGGCGCGCGGGTCGCGCCGACCGATTCTGGAATCCCGGGCCCTGCTATGCCGCTCTGCAGCATGACCGGCTTTGCAAGCTCCGACGGCGCCGGCGAGAGCTGGCGCTGGACGTGGGAGATCAGAAGCGTCAACGGCCGCGGCCTCGACATCCGGCTGAGACTGCCTCCCGGCTTCGAGCAGCTTGAGTTTCCGGCCCGCGAGCGCCTCGTCGCGCGTCTGGCGCGCGGCAACCTCCAAGTCGCGCTGACGGTCGAGCAGCAGGGCGCCGCCGGCCGCATCCGCATCAACGACGCCGTCCTCGGCGAGGTGATCTCCGCCATGGAAGCGATCGGCCGCCGCATCGATGCCCAACCGCCGACCCTCGACGGCATCCTGTCGCTGCGCGGCGTGGTCGAGGCCGCCGACGCCGAGCCCGACGCGGCGACCCGCGCCCGGCTGGCCGAGATGATCCTTGCCGGCCTCGGCGCCACGCTTGCCGAGCTGGTCGCCGTCCGCGCCCGCGAGGGCAGCGCCATCGAGACGGTGCTGAGCAACCAGCTCGACGCCATCGAACGGCTGACCGGCTCGGCGGCGCGCTCGCCGGCGCGCGCCCCCGAGGCGGTGCGCGCCCGCCTCACCGAGCAGATTTCGATGTTGCTCGACGCCGCCCCGGCGCTCGATACCGACCGCCTGCACCAGGAAGCGGTTCTGCTCGCCACCAAGGCCGACATCCGCGAGGAGATCGATCGTATCGACGCCCACGTCGCCGCCGCCCGCGACCTCATCGCCAGGGGCGGACCGGTCGGCCGCCGTCTCGATTTCCTCGCCCAGGAATTCAACCGCGAGGTCAACACGCTGTGCGCCAAGTCGAACGACCGCTCGCTGACCGCCATCGGGCTCGAACTGAAGGCGGTCGTCGATCAGTTGCGCGAGCAGATCCAGAACCTGGAGTAGCGATGAGCGGCGCCCAGTCCGCCGGCCGGCGTGGCCTGCTGATGGTCCTGTCCTCGCCGTCGGGGGCGGGAAAATCGACGCTAGCGCGCATGCTCCTCGATGCCGACGACAACCTCACGCTGTCGATCTCGGTGACCACCCGGGCGCGGCGACTGAGCGAGGTCGACGGCGTCCACTATCATTTCATCGCCGCCGACCGTTTCGCCCGCATGCAGGCTGAGGGCGATCTGCTCGAATGGGCCGAGGTGCACGGCAACCTTTACGCCACCCCGCGCTCGCCGGTCGAACGGGCGCTCGCCGCCGGCCGCGACGTGCTCTTCGATATCGACTGGCAGGGCACCCGCCAGATCGCCGAGGCCATGCCGAGCGACATCGTTCGGGTCTTCATCCTGCCGCCGTCGATCGCCGAGCTCAGCGCCCGCCTCAAGCGGCGGGCTGAGGACAGCGACGAGGCCATCGGCCGGCGTCTGGCCAACGCGCGGGCCGAAATCGAGCACTGGAGCGAGTACGAATACGTGGTCGTCAACGACGACGTCCAGCACTCGCTCGGCATCGTCCGGGCGATCCTCACCGCCGAGCGGCAGCGGCGCGAGCGCCAGCCGGGGCTCGCCGAGCGCGTGGCCGGGCTGCTCCGCGAGACCTGATTCCGGCGCCGTCAGGCGGTCGCCGCGGTGAATGCGTTGGCTAGCGCAACGAAGCCGGCGACGTCGATTTCCTCCGCCCGCCGCGTCGCTTCGATCCCCGCCGTTGCCAGGAGTGCGTGGGCGTCGAGCCCGAGCGTCTTGAGGCTCTGGCGGAGCATCTTGCGGCGCTGCCCGAAGGCTGCCGCCACCACCCGCTCGAGCGCCTTGGGATCGCAGTCGAGCGGCGCCGGACGCGGCACCAGGTGGACGACCGACGAAGTCACCTTCGGCGGCGGCGTGAAGGCGCGCGCCGGCACGTCGAACAGCATCCTGGCTTCAGACCGCCAGCCGGCGAGAACCGCCAGGCGCCCGTAGGTCTTGGAGCCCGGCGCGGCGACGATGCGCTCCGCCACCTCGCGCTGGAACATCAGCGTCATCGACTGGTACCACGGCGGCCACGGCTCGGCCCTGAGCCAGCCGACGAGGAGCGGCGTCGCGATGTTGTAGGGCAGGTTGGCGACGATCCGCGTCGGCCCGTCAGCCAACGCCGCCATGTCGAGGGCGAGCGTGTCGGCGGCGACCACCGTCAGCCGGCTGGGATAGTGCGCCGCGATTTCGGCGAGCGCGGCGAGGCAGCGTTGGTCACGCTCGATCGCCACGACGCGCCGGGCGCCGGCCGCGATCAGCGCCCGCGTCAGCCCGCCCGGACCGGGACCGACCTCGACCACCGTCATGCCCGCCACCTCGCCGGCGGCGCGGGCGATCCTGGCGGTGAGATTGAGATCGAGGAGGAAGTTCTGGCCGAGCGACTTCTTCGCCTTGAGGCCGTGCCGGGCGATGACCTCCCTCAGCGGCGGCAGATCGTCGATCCGGCTCATCCGACCGTTTCGTTGCGCCTCAGCTCGGCGGCGAGGCGGAGCGCCGCCGCCAGGCTCGACGGATCGGCGCGCCCGGTTCCGGCAAGGTCGAAGGCGGTGCCGTGATCCGGCGAGGTGCGCACGAAGGCGAGGCCGAGGGTGATGTTGACCGTCTCGGCGAAGGCCAGCGTCTTGACCGGGATCAGCGCCTGATCGTGGTACATGCACAGCGCCGCGTCGTAGCCGGCCCGGGCGGCGGCATGGAACATGCCGTCGGCGGCCAGCGGGCCGCGGGTGGCGATGCCCTCGCGGTTGAGGGCGGCGACCGCCGGCCGGATGATGCGTTCCTCCTCGTCGCCAAGGGCCCCGCCTTCTCCGGCGTGCGGGTTGAGGCCGGCGACGGCGAGCCGCGGCGCCGGCGTCGCGAAACGCCGGCTGAGCTCGGCGGCGACGATCCGCCCGGTCTCGACGATCAACGCCTCGGTCAGGCTGGCGGCGACCTCCCTCAGCGGCAGGTGGATGGTGACCGGCACCGTCCTCAGCTGCGGCCCGGCGAGCATCATCACCGGCCGTCTGGCCGAGCCCGTCCAGGCGGCGGAGAGGGTGGCGAGAAACTCGGTATGGCCGGGATGGCGGAAGCCGGCCGCGTAGAGGGTCCGCTTGCTGATCGGATTGGTCACCACCGCGGCGGCAACGCCGGCGCGCACGTCGCCGACCGCCCGGGCGATCGCCTCGATCACGGCGGCGGCGTTGTCGGGGTCGGGGGCGCCGGCCGTGGCGCTCACCTTGGCCTGCAGCGGAACCACCGGCAGCGCCCGCTGGAAGCGTTCGGCGGCGTCGGAGGGCGACGCCGGCTCGATCGGGCAGACAACGCCGAGCGCTCGGGCGCGTTCGGCCAGCAGCGCCGGATCGGCAAGGCAATAGAACGGCGGCAACCGCAGGGCGCGGCGCCGCATCCAGACCGCGACCACCAAGTCGGGACCGACGCCGGCGGGCTCGCCCATGGTGAGCGCAAGCGGCAGAACGTCCGGCGCTGCGCCCTCTGTCATCGGCTTCAGCGGTACTCGATGATCGCCCGGCCGCGCAACTCCTCGAGGTAGTCCTTACCGACACCCTCGCTGCTCTCGAGCATGAGCTGGTTCTGAATCTCGGCCCGCGCGACGCCCTCGCTCTTGATGTTGCGGATCGAGCAGACCGCGATCAGCTCGACGCCTTGGTCGGTCTGCGCCGGCGCCGCGGTCTTGCCGGCCGGGGTCTTCTGGACCTCCTCGCCCTGCGGTCCGCTGAGCTGGCTGCTGTCGCGGCGACCGAGTTCCTTGACGACCACGCCCTTGAGCAGCTTCGCCTGCTCCAGGCTGTGGTCGCAGCCGTTGAACCGCTGACGGAACGCCGCCGCCTCTTGCCGCCGCTGGGCAAACAGGCCGGCCGGCGATCCGGTCGGCACGACGAAGATGATCTGCTGCAGGGTGAACTCCTTGACCGTCATTTCCTGGGGATTGCCCTTGGCGAGCAGCCGCTCGGTGACGTCGGCGGACTTTATCTGTTGGGTCACCTGCGAGCGTCGCTGGACGAGCAGTTCCCACGTCATCTGGGCGCGGATTCGCTTCTTGAGCGACGCATCGTCGATGCCTTCCTGCGCCAGGCCCTTGACCAACTGATCCGGCGACATCTTGAGGTTGCGCGCCATCGACGCGAAAGCGGCGTCGACCCTGGGGTCGGGGACCCTGACGCCGCGCTTCAGCGCCTCGTACATTTTCAGCGTCTCGTCGATCAACTCTTCGGTCGCCGCCTTCTCGCCGCCCTTGATGCCGCCGAGGGCCATCAGGCGGGCACGTTGGTTGATGTCGTAGCGGGTGATCGGCTGGTCGTTGACCAGGACCGGGATCGAACTGCCGCCCGGCAGGTCGCCGACCTGCTTCTCGGGCTCGGCGTTGGTGACCACGACCGGCGGCGCCGACTTGTCCGACCGGCTGAACACGTCGGCGATGGAGCTGCAGCCGGCGAGCCCGGCGAGCGCCAGCAGCGCGCTGCCGGCGGCCAGCCGGCGGCGGCAACGACAATGGTTTGGTTGGGGCAATGGGTTCACCACCTTCGCGCCGGCCGACCCCGGATCATCGTCTTGATTGGGGCCACATGATGATAGGCGGTCGCGCCGGCGCCGACCGTCAATTGCTGAGCTTGTTGAGGTTGGTGTTGAGGCTTGTCTCGCCGATGGTGCGCAGCTGCAGGCGGAAGCTCAGCCAGCGGTCGGGGGCGATGTCGGTGTAGCTCTGCCGCGTCTCGCTGTAGGCCAGCGAGAAGGTCAGGCAGTCGTTGTCGAAGGCGATCCCGAAGCTGTCGCTGGCAACCGTCGAATTGGCGACGTCGTAGGTCAGCGATCCGAAGGCCCGCCAGTTGGGGGCGAGGTGGATCGAGGCGGCGCTGCGCACCACCGACGCCGGGGTCAGAATGCCGCTGTTGGGATTGCTGCGCAGGTAGAGGTAGGCGGCCGACGCGGTCACCGGCCCGAGGGCGGCCGTCGCCTCAAGCTCCGCCCGGTTGAGGGCGAAGTCCGATTGGTCGAACCGGGTTCGCGCCGCAAACCGCGGGCCGAGGCCGGTATCGACGGCAAGGCCGGCGACGTAGTCGGAGCGGTTGGTTTCGAGGCCGGACAGCGGCCCGACGTTGGCGAGGTCCGGCGTCGCGTAGGAGTTGGTCCCGGCCAGGAGGATGGACTGGCCGAAGGTTCCCTTGATCGAGGCGCCGCTGGCGAAGCTGCCGTTGTATTCGACGCCGAGGTTGGCGACCGTGCCGCCCTCGTTGCGGTCGAACCCCGAGACCTTGTTGCGGTCGAAGAGATTGGAGACATCGAACACCAGGCTCTGCGCGTCGTTGTTGGGCAGCATCCCGAGGCTCATCTCGTCCGGTCGGACGATGATTTGCGCCTTTGGCGCGACGACGTGGGTGGAAGCGCCGGCCGTCGCCATGATCGGCAGGCTCCACTCGACGCCGACCGCCGGCATCACCCGGTAGGCGGTCGAATCGCTGGTCAGCCCCTCGGCGATCGCCTCGGCGGTCTGTCCGTCCAAGAAGTAAGCGTCGCCGCGCAACGACGCGAACGGCGTGATGACCTGACCGAGCGGGCCGATCATCTGGCGTTGCCAGGCGATCTCCTCGGTTACCCTGACGGTGGTCCCGGCGGTCCCGTGATAGAAGACCTCCGGCCCGCCGAAGGCGAAGGGATCGTCGTCTGACCGGTTGAGCGCCGTCAGGTTTGAGGTCAGCGCCAGTTCGCCGCCGAGCACGGCGTTGTCGGCGATGCGATGATAGTCGACGACCGGCGTCACGATCGCCTGGCGGCCCTGACGAAAGGCGTTGTCGGGGTCGAGCGGATCGAGCGGATCGCCGGTTCGATCGGTCAGGATCTGGAAGTAGGAAGCGCGCGCCTCGACGAAATTGCGCTCCCCGACGCCGGTCAGGTGAATGGTCGAAATCGTCTCCGAGGTGTCGCTGTTGAGCACCGAATAGTCGCGCGTGAAGGTGCGGTCGGTCGACAGCGTTCCGTCCCAGCCGAGCGTCCAGTCGCGGTTGAGGTAGAACTCGCCGGTGGTGCGGATGCCGCCGCGGAGGTCCCGGTAGGAGGCCGAACCGGGGTCGAAGGCGTCCTTGTCCATCTGATAGATGCCGGCCATCTTCAGCCCGTACTGGCCGTTGTCGAGCCGGTGGCGCCACTCGACCTCGCCGAGCAGCCCCTGGCGGCTGAACACCGTCGGCGTCAAGGTCAGGTCGTAGTCCGGCGCCATCGCCCAGAAGTAGGGCAACGATCCCGACGCCCCGAGCTTGGCCGAGTAGCCGAAGGCCGGCGCCAGGAAGCCGGTCTTGCGCTTCACCGACGGATCGGCCATGGCGAAATACGGCAGCCAGGCGACCGGCAGGCCGAAGAACTCGATCCGCGCGTCGGTGAAGTAGACCATGTGCTCGCGCTGGTCGATGACGATCTTGGCCGCCCTGACGTTCCACAGCGGCGGCTTCTCCGGGCGGTCCTTGCACGGTTCGCAGGCGGTGTAGGCGCCGTTGACGAATACCGTGGTCTGGTCGGCGCGCCGCTCGGCGCGCTCGGCGACGAAACGGGCGCGCTCCGGCGTCTCCACCCTCAGCGACTCGACGAAGCCGGCGCTGAAGTCGTCGGTAATGTCGACGTAGTCGGAATAGGCGATCGCCCCGGTCGGATCGGTGAGCTTGACCCGGCCGACGGCGATCAGCCGCCCGCTCGGTTTGTCGTAGGTGACCCTCTCGGCTTCGAGGGTGTAGCCGGCGTAATAGATCCTGACGTTGCCGACCGCGGCAACGGAGTCGTTATCGTAGTCGTAGACGATCTGATCGGACTCGACGAGCATGCGCTGCTCGCCCTGCGGGTAAAGCAGCGCCGCGGGGACGGTTCCGCCTGCCGTTCCGGCCACCGCCGCCGCTCCAGCGTCGGCGGCGGCCGCGGGGGAGGGGGCCGCGAGCTGGAGAACGACGGCGAGGGCGGCGGAGGCGAGGCATCCCGCACGGACGGGCAACCGGCCGGCCTGCTCCCCGTCGTGGCGGAGCTGCGGCGTCCCGCTCATCCGTCCTCCACGTGCAAGAGCACCGAGATCCCGACCAAGGTAGCCACGATAGCGGGCAGCCAAGCAGCCACGGGCGGCGGCACGACGCCACCAATCCCCAAATCCCGCGCGATTTTCATGACAACATAAAGCATGAAGCCCACAGCCACGCCAGTGATAATCATCCGGCCGAGATGGCGCGATCGCGAGAACCTCAGCGACACGTTGGCGGCGATAAGCACTATCGCCAACAACAGAATTGGCCGCGACAGCAACAAGTTGAACTCGAGCTGGTAGCGGTCGGCCGGCACGCCGGAGCGCCGGGCCGTGGTCGCCAGGTCCTGCAACCGCCAAAACGAAACAGAATCAACCTCTAAGAAAGCGCGCTTTACCTCATTTGGCGACAGATCGGTCGGCAGCGAGTGGACCTCGACGTGCCGCGGGGTCCCGGTCGGTGCGGTGATGGTTGCATCCTCGAGCCGCCACTCGCCCGGCAGGAAATGCGCCCGGGCGGCGTCGATTCTCTCGCCGAACCCCCCGTCGGGATCGAAGACGTAGGCGGTCACTCCGCTGAGGCTCAATCCTTCGTCGAGGGACTGCGCCGCGCCGATGATCGAATCGATGCCGCGGGCGGACTGGCGGACCCATATCGGTCCGCCGCTCTCCACCGGTCTGTCGGCCTTGGTGAAGAGCTCGGCGAAAAGTACCGCCGAGCGCCCCTTCATGAACGCCGCGGCCGGGTTGTAGACGGTCGTCGCCAGCACGCCGAGCAGCAGTCCGGCGACACACGCCGGGAGCAGGAACTGCCACGCCGATATGCCGGCGGCGCGCGCCACCACCACCTCGAGCCGCCGATTGGCGACGACAAACGCGGCGATCGATCCGTAGAGGACGGTGAACGGCAGCGCCTCCTCCGCCTCGCTCGGCACCCTGAGGACAGCCGCCAGGGCGAGCTTCAGCCCGGGCACCGCGTCGCCGCGGAAGGCTCGGTTGAAATATTCGATGAAGCTGACGAGGCCAAGCACAAGCACCGAGACCAGGAAGAACGCGGCGAAGATCTTGACGAAGTCGCGTGCGAAGTAGAGGGCGAGAGTACGGCTGATCATCGCCCAGACCGCCAGGTCTCGTCCCCGCCCGGGGTTGCCGTTTCGGGGCGCAGCAGGCCGCTCAGGCGGCCGGAGAGCGCCTCGCCGAAGGCGACGAACCGGGCCGGCGGTCTGAGCTGGGCGCCGGCCAGCACCAAGGCCACGGTCACCGCCGCGGCGCCGAGCGGGAGTGCGTACATGAGGACGATGGCGGCCGCGCTGTCGTCGGCGAGGCTCGGCAGGAAGATGGCGTTGGCGCCGAGGACGGCGACGATTGCCACCGCCACGGCGACCCCGGCGGCGCGGCTTTCGCGCGGCGATGCCGCCTGACCGATGAACAGCAGCGGGATGAGGCAAAACGCCAGACCGTAGAACGGGGTGGTGATTCGCGTGTGCAGTTCGCTGCGGAACGCGGCCGGCGACCGCCGGAAGGTGGGGTCGTCGGGGTCCGGATTGATCAGATACGCGGTCGACCGCTCGGCCGGACTGAGCCCCGGCGTGATCGCCGCGCTGGCCAGGCTCGACAAGTCGAAGGCGTAGGTGCTGAATTCGATCATCGACAGCGAGCCGCCGCTGCGGTCGCGTTGCTGGATGACCCCGTTGGTCATGACCAGAAACACCCCGAGCGGGTTGTCGAGGATCGCACCGGTCTCGGCGAGGTAGGTGAGGCTGCGGCCGGCCTGGCGGTCGTCGGCAATGAAGATGCCGTGCAGCGATCCGTCCGGGTTACGGTTTCTCAGGTGGAACGTCAGCCCGTCGGCGAGGGTCATGAACTGGCCCTCGCGGATGATCGCGGTCAGGAGGTCGCTGCGCACGCTGGTGACCAGCGATTGTCCGAGGCGGATCGATAGCGGCGTGAAGTAGAGCGTCATCGACGCCACCGCGGCCATGGTGATCGACCCGATCAAGAGGCTCGGCTTCAGCGTCGCCAGCTGCGGCGCGCCGGTGGCATTGACCACCGCCAGTTCCGAATCGCCGTTGAGCCTCGTCATGGTGTGGACGACCGCGATCAGCGCCGCCACCGGCATGACGACGGTGACCAGGGCCGGAACGAGAAACAGCGAGACGTCGAAGAACAGGCCCAGGCTCTGGCCCTGCTCGGTGACCAGATCGAACTCGTCGGCGGCGGTGATCGCCCACACCATCGTCCCCAGCGCCAGGAAGGTCAGCGCCAACGTGCCGCCCATGCGGCGAAAGATGTAACGTTCGATAAGTCTCATGATCGTCGCTGCGTCACCGCCGGTCGCCGGGCGGGCGGATTATGAGGCGATCGGCCCGCCGCGCAACAGCCCGCCGATCGCCGTCGAGGCACTGGCCGGCGGCGCCCGGTCTGTTATCGTGGGCCGGCCCGATGCGTTCCCACCCACACCAGCTGAGATTCCGATGACCGATTTCGCCAGAATTGTGTTCGCCAAGAAGGGCGAGAAGCCCGCCGGCGCGCTGGTCCTGCTTGCCGGCCCGGACGCCGTCCTCGGGCCGCAGGCCCGCGCCCTCGGCCTCGACGATCTTGTCCGCCGGGCGGCCGAGCTGCGCGAGTTCACCGGCAAAGCGAGGAGCACGCTTGAACTGATCACGTCGGCCGGCGCCGGGGTCACGCGGGTGATCCTGGTCGGTACCGGCGATCCGGCCGCGATCGGCGACAACGACTGGACGACCTTCGGCGGCGCCGCCATGGGTGCGATCGGCAACGCGAGCTCGGCGACCGTGTTCTTCGAACGGCCGGACGGGCGGCGCGCTCCGCGCCACGCCGCCGCCGATTTCGCCCTCGGCATGAAGCTGCGGGCCTACGAGTTCGACCAGTACAAGCCGAGCAAGGACGACAACGGCAACCGGCGCAAGAAGCCGGCCGACATCGCCATCGTCGTGTCGGACGTCGCCGGGGCGCGTTCGGCCTGGGTATCGCGGGCGGCGCTGGCGGAGGGCGTTCTGCTTGCCCGCGACCTCGTCAACGAACCGCCGAACATGCTCGGTCCGGTCGAATTCGCCGATCGCG
>JBBDMC010000217.1:0-10318 GCA_040878485.1 Bauldia sp.
CCCCCCCCCGCCCTGAACCCGGACCCGGGAGCCGGTTCGATGAACGTGGCCTCGCTTGAACTCACCGGCATCTCGAAAAGCTATCCGGGCGTTCAGGCTCTGCGGGGCGTCAGCTTCTCTTGCGGGCCCGGCGAAATTCGCGCGGTGCTGGGCGAAAACGGCTCAGGTAAAAGTACGCTCCTGGGCATCGCCAGTGGCGCCGTGGCGCCGGACGCCGGCCGAGTCGTGATCAACGGCCGGCCGCTCCAGTCCACGGACCCCCTGCTCGCCCGGCGACTGGGTCTTGCCACCGTCTATCAGGACGATTCGCTGATTCGGGAGTTGACGGTCGCCGAAAACCTGTTTCTGGCCGCCGTCGATGCACCCCTTTCGCTCGCGTCCGTGCGCCGATACGCCAAAGAGAAGCTCGCCCCACACGGGCTCAACATCGAGCCCGACGCCCTTGTCGGAGACCTGACCCCGGCGCAGCGCCAGTTTCTCGAAATCGTCAAGGCGGTGAGTGCGAATCCGAAGGTCCTGCTGCTTGACGAACCGACGTCGAGCCTCGACCTTGCCGGCGTCGAAAAGCTGAGCGCCATTATCCGGCGGGTTACCGCCGAGGGCACCGCCGTCGTCTACGTCAGCCACCGGCTTCACGAAATCCTGGCGCTCGCCGACCGGGTGACTATTCTCAGGGACGGCGAGGACCGCGGCACGTACGACATCAACGCCGGCCTGTCGGAAAGCGATCTGGTCGCCTTGATGATCGGCCGGCCGATCGAAACCGAGCATCGCGAGCGTGTCGCCATGGGCGACAGGGTCGCCATGTGGGCGACGCGTCTTTCCGGCGCCCGCTTTCAGGAATTCACGTTCCACGTCCATCGCGGCGAGATTCTGGGTTTCGCGGGTGCCGAAGGCAACGGCCAGCGGAACGTGATCCGGGCTTTGGGCGGCCTTGAGGAAGCCAGCGGTCGCGTCTTTGTAGCGGGCGGCGCGTCGGTCAGGCCGGGCGCACCGCGCGAGGCGCTGACGGCGGGCATCCTTTCGCTCAGCGCCGACAGATCGCAGGAATCGCTGTTCCCGGCGCTCGGCGTGCGCGAAAACATCACCATCCAAGCGCTTGGGGATTTTGCCGTTGGTGGCCTGGTATCATCCCGCCGAGAGCAGGCGCGCGCCGCATCGCTAGTTGACGATCTGGACATCGTGACCCCGACCCTCGACCAGCCGGTCGGCAGTCTTTCGGGCGGCAACCAGCAAAAGACCGTGCTGGCGCGCAGTTTTCTCGGCGACGCCAGGACAATTCTCATCGATGAGCGGACCCAGGGCGTCGACGCAAATGCCCGCTTCGACATCTACCGCGCCATCCGTGCCAAGGCCGAGCAGGGCGTCGCCTGCGTTGTCAATTCGTCAGACGCCTTGGAGCTCGCGGGCTTATGCGACCGGGTTTTGGTGTTTTCGCGCGGCCGGGTGATCCGCGAGCTGAGGGGGTCCGATATCACGGAGGAGAGTATCGTCTCGTCTTTTTTGAGATCGAGAGATACCGCCGATTCGGTGACCGCGCCGGATGTCAGGCGCGCCACGGGCCGGCTGTCGTTCGCCGGGTTGCGCAAACTCTTCGCGAGTGGTGGCAACCGATGGTGGGTGCCGCTGGCGTTCCTGTTCTTGCTGATCGTCGTCGTCGGCGGCTACGCGGCGCTGCGCTCCAACGTCTTTCTCACTCCAATCAACATCCGCCACATTCTCCTCGCCACCGCCCCGCTCGCCCTCGTCACTCTGGCCCAGTTCAACGTGTTGATGGTCCGGGGTTTTGACATTTCGGTCGGCGCGCTGATGAGCCTGACGGTGGTACTCGCCTCGTTCATAGTCGCCGCCGAATTTGGCCCTTCGCAGCTGATGCTGGGCATCCTCGGTTGCCTTCTGGTGGGGGTCGTTGCCGGTTACGCCAACGGTGCTTTGGTGCGCTTTGCCGGAATCAATTCGGTCATTACGACCATCGCCATGCTCAGCCTGTTGCAGGGGTTCGCCTTCCTCGGGCGCCCTTCCCCGTTCGGCGCCATCAGTACCGATTTCACTGGGCTTTTGCAGACTAGGGTGGGATCGGTTCCCCTGTCGTTCTTTGTGATCGTCGCCGGCGCGATTGCCGCCGATGTCTGGCTCTATTTTACCCGCAGTGGCCTGAAGCTGCGCGCCGTGGGCTTCCGGGAGGAGGCGGCCAAGCGGAACGGCGTGAGGATCAACTTCGTTCATGTGCGGGCCTACGTACTTTCCGCCGTGCTGGCGGTGCTTGCAGGGTTTTTCCTGTCGTCCGAAGTCGGGTTCGGTCATCCGACGGTCGGGGCAAATTACACGCTCACCAGCATCGCTGCCGCGGTTCTCGGCGGCGCCGCCCTCACCGGCGGCCGCGGCTCATATGTGGGGGCGGTGCTTGGAGCGCTGTTTTTTACGCTCACTCTCAACATCATCACCCTTTTGGGGCTAAACACCGGCGCCGGGATCATCATCAGCGGCGCGCTGACGCTGTTCGCGGTGATGCTTTATTCCGGCTGGCGGCCTGTCGGGCAGATATGGGCCCGCCTCAACGCCTTCGTCAGGCGTCCGTTCGCGTCCGCGCAGACTTCATGACGACGCCAGCCGGATCGCCGGGCAACGTGTTGGGAATCGCGGCAGGGCCGATCCTCTCGCGCAGCGTCCAACTGCGCTTCGCGGCGATCTGGATCGCGTTTGCGGTGCTGCTGGCACTCAGCGCCCTGATTGCACCCCGTAGCCTGCTGCCCACGACCTTCCTCGCCGTGATTCCGTTCGCCGCGTTCCTTGCCATCGCGTCGATGGGCGAGGCCATTGTCCTCATGTCGCGCGGCATCGACCTGTCTATCCCGGCGATCATGGCGCTTTCATCGACAATCATCCTGGGCTTTTCTCGCGGCCGCGATGAGGACATGCTCGTCGCGATTGCTGCGGCGCTAGCTTTCGCGGTTGCGGTCGGCTTGATCAACGGCGTTCTGGTGGCGGTGCTCAGGCTGAACGCCCTGATCGTCACGCTGGCCGTCGGCGCCATGGTTTCAGGCGCGACCCTTTGGTACCGCGAGAGCCTGCCTGCGGAGTCGCGCGTGCCCCCGGCGCTCGCAGAATGGGGAGGCTCGCGCGTCATCGGGCTCAACGTTTCGGTTTGGGTCGCCGCCGTGCTCGTGGTGGTTATCACCGTCGTGTTGCGCAAGACGACATTCGGCCGGAGGTTTTCGGCGATCGGCGCCAATCCGCGTGCGGCGTGGATCGCCGGCATCAGGGTGACTATTTACCAGATCGCTGCCTTCGTCTGTGCCGGGTTTCTTTATGGCGTTGTCGGCATTCTGGTTTCTGCGTTCATCCGCAACCCGACGCTGTTGGTGGGCGATCCTTACCTGTTGGCGCCGATCGCGGCGGCGGTGCTCGGCGGGACGGCAATAACCGGCGGCATCGGCAGCATGGTGGCGGTAGCGGGCGCCGCGCTGTTTCTCACCCATCTTGGACAGATGCTGAAGACGATGGGCCTATCGACCGCCATTCAGCTGGTCTTTCAGGGGCTCGCCATCGCGCTCGGCATGGCGCTCGCCGAATCGCGGTTCTCGCGGTTCTCGCGATTGCGCTCGTTGCTCGGGGCGAGATATGGGCGAGGACCCCCGCTCGAGTAAGAACTGCCCGAGCGCGGACGAATGCCGTCGGCCGCGGCAGGGTTGTGGTCCCCGGCGCAATACCTATAGTTGGCGCGGCATTTGGGGGAGGGGAGAATGACCGACAAGCTGCTGCCGGCCACCGTTATCGGCAGCTATGTTCAGCCCGACTGGCTCGTCGACCGCGCCAATCTCAAGAGCCGCCTGCCGCCCCGCGTGCGGGCGCGCGAAATGTGGAAAATCGCCGAAGCCGATCTCGAGGCGGCGCAGGACACGGCGACGCTCGCCGCCATTCACGACATGGAGCTTGCCGGCCTCGACATCATCAGCGACGGCGAGATCAGGCGCGAGAGCTATTCCAACCGCTTCGCCACGGCGCTTGAGGGCATCGATATCGACAATCCCGGCACCGCGCTCGATCGCACCGGCCACGCCAACCCGGTGCCGCGCATCGCGGGAAAAATCCGGCGCCTCGGCCCAGTCGAGGTGCGTGACGCTGAATTCCTGGTCGCCAATACCGCCCGGCGGACCAAGATCACAATTCCCGGCCCGTTCACCATGACCCAGCAGGCGCAGAACGACCACTATGCGACCCCGCGCCAGGCGGCGATGGACTATGCCGCCGCGGTCAACGAAGAGATTAAGGCGCTGTTCGCCGCCGGGGTCGACGTGGTGCAGCTCGATGAGCCGTATATGCAGGCGCGTCCGGAGATCGCGCGCCAGTATGCCGTCGAGGCGATCAATCGGGCGCTTGACGGGGTCAAGGGCACGACGGCGGTGCATCTGTGTTTCGGCTATGCCCATATCGTCCACACCCGGCCAAGCGGCTATTCCTTCCTGCCTGAACTCGAGAACTGCATCGCCGACCAGATCTCGATCGAGGCGGCGCAGCCCAACCTCGACCTCTCGATCCTCAAGACTCTGCCTTCCAAGACCATCATCCTCGGCGTCATCAGTCTCGGCGATCCCAAAGTCGAAACCCCGGAGCAGGTCGCCGCGCGCATTCGCAAGGCGCTCGATGTCGTGCCCCCCGAGCGCATTATCGTGGCGCCCGACTGCGGGATGAAATACATCGCGCGCGATGTCGCGCTGGGCAAGCTGAAGGCCATGGTTGCCGGAGCCGGCATTGTCCGCGCCGAGCTTGGTTGAGCAGCCCTGAGCAGCGGGAACGGCGGCAGAGTGCCGTGAGGCGTCAGCGCGCGCCGCTGGCGGGAGATCATCGACGCGAGGATCCCTTGGGCGGTGATCGAGGCGAAACGGAATTGCTAGGTGCCGCCACCTTGCCAACCGGATTGCGAGCGGCGACCGCGTCATTTCCGCCGCCGACACCATCGGCGACGAGGTGGCGATCGCCGGCGAAGGCCCGGTGACCGCTCTTGTTGGCCAGCGCCCGTTCGAGATGGGTTATTTGGCCCCCGGCGTGATGATCGACCTGATCAATGGCGTTGACGTTGCGGACCCGGTGTTCACCGGCCTCGACGAATGCACCAAGGATACCGTCGACACCTGCATCCAGAAGTAGGATTGCATTTCAGTGCGGAGGCGCGTTCCATTGGGGCGCGCCCCTTTTTTGTTGGGTCTTCGACTTACGGCCCGTGCCAGAGGCGCTCAGAGGAGCCTGGCGAGCTCTGGCAGAATCTCGAAAACGTCGCCGACAAGACCGTAATCGGCGACCTGGAAGATCGGCGCGGAGGCATCGGAGTTGATGGCGACGACGATCTTGGCGCCTTTCATTCCTGCCAGGTGCTGGACGGCGCCGGAAATGCCGCAGGCGATGTAGAGATCGGGGGCGACGACCTTGCCGGTCTGGCCGACCTGCAATTCGTTGGGCGCATAGCCGGCATCGACCGCGGCGCGGCTGGCGCCGATGGCGGCGTTGAGCTTGGCGGCGAGCGGGCCAAGCAGCGCATCGAACTTTTCCTTGCTGCCGAAGGCGCGGCCGCCGGAGACCACCACCCGCGCGGCACTCAGTTCTGGACGATCGCTGCGGGCAGACCGGTTCTCGATGAAGCGGACGGGCCCGGCGGCGATCGCTACCGCGACCGGGACGACTTCCGCATTCCCTTGCCCGTCGACCGGCGGAAAGGCGCTCGTGCGGATGGTGACGATTTGCTTGGCGTCGGTGGACTGCACGGTCTCGATCGCGTTGCCGGCATAGATCGTCCGCCGGAAAACGTGCGGTCCATCGACGGCAATGATGTCCGAGATTTGCATCATATCGAGCAGCGCCGCGACCCGCGGCATCAGGTTTTTGCCACAGCTGGTGGCCGCGGCGATCAGCGCGCCATAAGGTCCGGCCAGCCCGACAACCAGCGTGGCAACCGGCTCGGCCAGCTGATCCGCGAGCGGGGTGGCATCGGCGACCAGCACGCGGCTGATCCCGCTCAACCGCGCGGCCGCGGCGGCGACAGCGCCGCATCCATGTCCGGCGATCAGGACATGGACCTCGCCAGCGATCGCCAGCGCCGCCGTGACCGCCCGCGCCGTCTGGAGGTCCAGCGTCGCGTTATCGTGTTCGGCAATCAGCAGGGCCGGCATCAGATCACCTTGGCTTCGGTCTTCAGCCTGTCGATCAGTTCGGCGACCGAGCCGACGATGACGCCCGGTTTGCGTCCGGCAGGCTCCTCGGTCTTGAGCACCCTGAGCCGTGGCGTCAGGTCGACGCCGTAGTCGCCCGGCGCCTTTTTCATCAGCGGCTTGCTGCGCGCCTTCATGACATTTGGAAGCGACGCGAAGCGCGGCGTGTTCATCCGCAGGTCGACGGTGACAACGCAGGGAAGCGGCAGTTCGACGAGCTGCAATCCGTGATCCACCTCGCGCGTCACCCGGGCGGTGCGCGCCTCGATCTCTAGCCGGCTGGCGAAGGTCGCCTGGCCGTACCCGAGCAGCGCCGCGAGCATCTGGCCGGTCTGGTTGGCATCGTCGTCGATGGCCTGTTTGCCGAGCAGCACCAGGTCGGCTGCTTCTTCGATAGCGACGGCCCGCAGAACTTTCGCCACGCCGAGCGGCTCGCTGTGGGCCTCGTGCAGCACTAGGATGGCACGATCCGCCCCCATGGCGAGCGCCCGTCGCAGCGTATCCTCGGCCTTGGCCGGGCCGATAGACACCACGACGATCTCGCTGGCGATGCCCTGCTCTTTGAGCCGAATGGCCTCCTCGACGGCAACTTCATCGAACGGGTTCATCGCCATTTTGACGTTGTCGAGATCGACGCCCGTCCCGTCCGGCTTGATCCGGATGCGGATGTTGGCGTCGACGACGCGCTTGACCGCCACCAGAATCTTCAAAGTCGTTGCCTCATTTCGATCCCGCCGCGACGGTGCTGACATGGGTGGCGAAGTCCGGCTCCGCCATCAAGCGCTTGCAGCGCGCGAAGCGGTACCTCGCATAGGCCGCAAAGTCGTCGGCGGGGTTGTTGTTGGCGTGCTGGATCAGGCCCCAGAGGGTCCAGAGGAGGTCGCACATCGCTTTGTAGATGACGAAGCGGCCGACCTCGTCTGGCCGGGGCGGACTGCTGAAATAGCCGGCAATCATCGCCTCGTCCTGCGCCGCACCGAACCCGGCTTCGACGGAGAGATCACCGAGGTCCCACATCGGGTCGTTCATGCCCGAATACTCCCAATCGACGATCCACATCCGCTCGCCGGTGTCGAGGAAATTCTCGCACATCGGGTCGCAATGACAGGCCGTCAGCGGCAGTTTATGTGCGGCCAGCGCGGCGCGTACCGTTTCGGCCTCGTCGAGCGCGTGGTTGTAGCCCTCGGGCAGCTCGACCGTCTTGGTCGAGAGAAGCTTCAAATAGTCGTCGATCATCGAGAAGAGTTCGAAGCGGAAGCTGAACTGCGCACCCGACTCGTGCAATTTGCGGAACGCCTCGCCGGCCCGCCCGGATGCGAACGAAACCTGGCAGGAGACATCGTCGCTGCCCCCGCGACGAACTGCGTCACCAGCACGCCGGTCGCCGGGTTCGCGTAGATGACGCGGGGGCTGACGCCGGCCGCGGCGGCCCGGCGCGCGGCATTCGCCTCGTTCGACCTGTCGATATATTCCTCGGTGCGGGCGCCGGGCAGCCTGAGGCACACAATTTCCGCGCCCTCGACTTTGAACACGCGGTTGGTCAGCCCGCCGAGCCGGGTGATGGGCGCCTCGCCCCAGCCCGCAAAACGCGAGATGGCGAGGAGCGCGGCACGGGCGTCGCCGAGGTCGCTCAACCCTTCAGCCGCTCCATCTTCGCGTCATACAAGACGCGCGGTCCCTTCACCGCCGGATAGCTGCGCCCGAATGCCTCGATCTCAAAATCCCTGCGGTCGCCGAGGCTGGCCGGCGTGTAGCCGAAGGCGATGCTGCGGCCGAAATGGTGGCTATAGCCACCGCTGGTGACCAGTCCGACAACCGCGCCGTCGGCGAAGATCGGCTCGCCGCCATGCAGCGGCACAAATCCATCGAGCGTAAACGTCGCGAGCCGCCGGGTCGGCCCTTTCGCCTTGATCGCGGCGAGCGCTGCCTTGCCGGTGAAATCCGGCTTGCTCAAATCCACCGCGAAGCCGAGCCCGGCCTCGTAGGGGTTGGTGTCGGGTGTGATGTCGCCCGACCAGTAAAGATAGCCCTTCTCCAGCCGGCAGCTTTCGATGGCGCGGTAGCCGGCATTGGCGATTGCATGCGCCTGACCCGCCGCCCACAGCGTGTCGTAGACGTGCAGGGCAAACTCAGCGGGCACATAGAGTTCCCAACCCAGCTCGCCGACATAGCCGATGCGCACCGCCAGCGCCCGCGCCCAACCCATCTCGATCTCGCGCGACGCGAGGAACGGATGGGCGGCGTTGGAGACATCGCTGTCCGACACCGATTGCAGCACCTCGCGCGACCTCGGGCCGCAAATGTTGATCGTCGCCAGCGCGCCGGTGACCTCACGCATCTCCACGCCGTCGGGCAGTTGCGCCTTGATCCAGGCGCTGTCGCGGATGCCAAAACCCGATCCGGTGACCACAAGAAAGCGTCCCGTCGCGATGTGGACGATGGTCAGGTCGGCCTCGATGCCGCCCCGAGTGTTGCAGAGCTGGGTATAGACGGCGTTGCCCGGCTCCTCGGGCACTTTATTGGCGGCAATCGAGTCGAGCGCGGCATGGGCGCCTTTCCCGGTGACCTCGAACTTTGCAAATGAGCTCTGGTCAATCAGCGCCACGCGATTGCGGATGGCGTAAACCTCCCTTGCCACCGGCTCGAACCAGTTTGGCCTGCCCTCGAAGCTTGGCCGGTCAAGCGCGTCCTCGTTGGGAAGCGCGAACCAGTTGGGCCGCTCCCAGCCAAATTTTTGACCGTTGACAGCGCCCGCCGCGTTCAGCCGCTCGAACAATGGCGAACGGCGCAGCGGCCGCGCCGAATGCGGCTCCTCGTTGGGCCAGCGAATCTTGTAGTAGTTGCCATAGACCTCGATCGCCCGCTCCTCGAGGTAGCGGCCCTGGCACTGCGCGGGGCCGAAGCGGCGGACGTCCAACTGCCAGAGGTCCATTCCGGGATCACCCTCGACGATCCAGTTGGCGAGCGCCTCGCCGGCGCCGCCGGACGCGGCAATGCCGGCCGTAAAACCGCAGGCCAGATAGAAATTGTCGAGCTCGGGGGCCTTGCCGATGATCGGCTCGCCATCGGCTGAAACCGGAATCGGACCATTGATGACGGTGTGGATGCCGCACTCGTTCAGAACCGGCAGGCGCTCGCTTGCCGGGACCGCGAACAAGGCCAGCCGGTTCATGTCGGCATCGAACAGTTCGCGCCCGAATTCGAGCGGCGGCAGGCCGCGCCAACAGCCCTTGGTGCCGTCTTCCCAGCCGCCGATGGCAAAGCTCCCGGTGTCGGGCTTCAGGTAGAAGTTCTTGTCCGGATCGCGCAGCGTCGTCAGGTTCTCCGGCAGCGTCAGCGATTTCTCGGTGAGGAAATACTGGTGCTCGACCACTCCCGCCGCGATGGCGACGCCCGCCATCTCTCCGACGCGCTTGGCCCAGAGCCCGGCGCAATTGACGAGGATGTCGCAGCCGATGGTGCCGTGGTCGGTGACCACGCCGACCGCCCGCCGATCGGCAATAATGATATCCGTGACGGTCACCCCCTCCTCGATCGTCACGCCCTTGGCGCGCGCAGCTTTAGCATAGGCGTGAGTCAGCGAGTAGGGGTCGACGTAGCCGTCTCCGGGGATGAAGGCGGCCCCCTCGATCCCGTCGGTGACGATGAACGGGAAAAGCGCCTTGGCCTCTTCGGCGGAGAGTGCCTCGCAGTCGACGCCGAAGCTCTTGGCCTGGCTCATCGAGCGGCGGATTTCGCTCCAGCGGTCGGGGGACGAGGCGAGGCGAAGTGAGCCGACCTTTCGCCACTGGATGGCGTTGCCGGTTTCAGCCGCCAGCCGGTCGAACAACGCGACCGACCCCTGCATCAGCCGCGTCAAATTGCGCTTGCCGCGCAATTGCCCGACAAGCCCGGCGGCGTGCCAGGTACAGCCTTCGGTCAGCTTGCGTTTTTCGAGGAGCAGCACGTCGCGCTGTCCCATCCGGCCGAGATGGTAGGCCACAGCGCAGCCGATCGCCCCGCCGCCGATAATGACGATCTGGGCGCGCCGGTCGACGGGGGCGGTCATCCCTTCACCCGCTCGCTCTTGGGATCGTAGAGGGGCTCCGTCGTCAGGCTTGCCTTCAGGAGTGCGC
>JBBDMC010000218.1:0-9869 GCA_040878485.1 Bauldia sp.
TGGTGGATGTCGGCGACGCGGCCGGCGAGCGAATTCTCGATCGGGATCATGGCGAGATCGGCCTCGCCCTTGTCGACGGCGGCGAAGCAATCCTCAAACGTCGGACAGGGGACGGCTGCAGCCCGCGGGTAGACCTCGCGGCAGGCAAGGTGCGAGTTCGCACCCGGCTCACCCTGGAACACGATCCGCTTCGGCTTCGGCATCCCCTCCCCCCCCGCAGGCTCCGGCGTCGGTGGCGCGGCCAGAGCATTAGACCAGGGCTGAGGGAATCGGAAGCGCGGGCGGCGGGCTGAGGCTTTGCCGGGGGTTCGACCCTTCCGGATCGAGTTGGCATCAGAAGGCGCGAGGGTGGCAAAACGTCCCACGCGCGACCGCTCGGCGCGTGTTGCGTTTCGCCCGGCAAAGCCTGTAGCTTTCGGCCGCCAGATCGGGCAGCCGGGGCGATTCCGCCGGCCGACCCGGACATCCGGTGGAGCCGCAAGCGCCCGATGAACGCCTTCGAGTTCAACAAGATCGCCGGCGCGGTGCTGGGAACCGGCCTCGGCGTCATGACGCTGTCGATCGTCTCCGACATCATCTACACCCCGACCGCGGCGGAGCCGCCAGGCTACGCGGTGGCGGCGGTCGAGCCGTCCGGCGAGGCGGAGACGGCAAGCGCCGGCGACGGGGCGGCGCCGATCGCGGCGCGACTGGCCACCGCCGACGTTGCCGCCGGCGAGCGGTCGGCGAAGAAGTGCATCGCCTGCCACACCCTCGGCAAGGGCGGTCCGGCCAAGGTCGGCCCCAACCTCTGGGGCGTCGTCGGCGGCCCGGCGGCGCACATGCAGGGCTTCAAGTATTCGACCGCCATGCGGGCCAAGCACGACGAAGGCATGACCTGGACGTTCGATGCCCTCGACCAGTTCCTCAACGCGCCGAGGGCCTTCGTCGCCGGCACGGCGATGGCGTTCGCCGGGCTGAAGAAGCCGGAGGAGCGGGCCGACGTCATCGCCTATTTGAGGACGCTCTCCGACTCGCCGGTGCCCTTGCCGTCGACGACCGCGGCGGCCCCCGCCACCCCGGCGCCTGAGACGCCAACGGCCGAGCCGACGCCGCAGCACTCCACCGAGCTGCCGCCACCGGCGCCGGCGACCAATCCCTAGGCCGCAGAGCGCGGCGCAGGTTAAATTTCCGTCACAATCGCCGACAAACCGGTGTCGCCGGCCGACCGCCGCCCTTATTATGTTCATGGGCGAAGCGGAAGGCATTCGCGCGTCGGGCGCGGGCTACGGGAGAGGCCGATGGCGAGGGTCCTCAGTTTCGTTGCGCTTCTGGCGCTTCTGACCGGCGCCGCTACGGCTCAGGACCGCGACTGGGTCAGCGCGACGAGCCTGGTCGAAAAGCCGCGATACGAGCCGGGATTTGCCCACTTCAACTACGTCAACCCCAAGGCGCCGAAGGGAGGCGTGGCGCGGCTTTCCGGATCGAGCCCAACGTTCGACACGCTCAATCCGATCCTGCCCAAGGGGGTGCCGGCCGACGGCCTCCAGCTCGTCCACGAGAGCCTGTTCATGCGGGCGCTCGACGAGCTCGACATCTCGGGCCAGTACCCGCAGATCGCCGATGGGCTCAGCTATCCGCCCGACTTCTCGTCGGCCACCTACCGCATCAACCCGGCAGCCAGGTGGCACGACGGCCAGCCGGTCACGGCGGAGGACGTCAAGTGGTCGTTCGACAAGCTCACCGAGGTCAATCCCAGCCAACGCTTCTACTACCAGCACGTCAGCAAGGCCGAGATCACGGGGACGCGCGAGGTCACCTTCACCTTCGACCAGACCGGCAACCGCGAGCTGCCGCAGATCGTCGGCGAACTCACCATCCTGCCCAAGCATTGGTGGGAAGGAACCGACGCCAACGGCAAGCCGCGCAGCATCGGCGAGAGCACGCTGGAGCCGCCGCTCGGCTCCGGCCCCTACCGCGTCAGCCAGGTCGTCCCCGGCTCGTCGATCGTCTACGAGCGGGTGCCCGATTTTTGGGGCGCCAATCTCAACACCAACATCGGCCAGAACAACTTCGATCAGGTGCGCTACGCCTACTACCGCGACCTCAACGTCGAGTTCGAGGCGTTCAAGGCCGACGAGTTCGACTTCTGGGCGGAGAACGAGGCCAAGCGCTGGGCGACCGGCTACGCCTTCACGGGGATGCAGGAGGGCAAGGTCAGAAAAGAGCTGGTCGCGCTCGAGCAGGTGTCGGGCGCCATGGTCGGCTTCGTTCCCAACCTCAGGCGACCGCTGTTCCAGGACGCAAGCGTCAGACGGGCGCTCAACCTCGCCTTCGACTTCGAGGAGTTGAACCGGACCATCTTCTTCGGCCAATACGAACGCATCAACTCGTTCTTCTACGGCATTCCGATCGGCTGGCGCGGCCTGCCGGAGGGCAAGGAACTGGCGATCCTCGACAGCGTGCGCGACAAGGTGCCGCCGGAGGCGTTCAGCGAGGAGTACAAAAACCCGGTCGGCGGCGACCCGCAGAAGGTGCGCGACAACCTCGGCAAGGCGATCGAGCTGATGCGGGCGGCGGGCTACCGGCTGGCGGGAACCCAGATGCTCGACCCCGCCGGCAACCCGGTGTCGTTCGAGATCCTGCTCAACGGCCCGGTGATCGAGCGGGTCGCCATTCCCTACCAGCAGGCGCTGAAGCGGATCGGCATCGACGTCAGCGTCCGTTCGGTCGACTCCAGCCAGTTCGTCACGCGGGTGCGCTCGCGCGACTTCGACATGATCTACACCGGCTGGGGCGAATCGAACTCGCCGGGCAACGAGCAGCTCGACTTCTGGGGCTCGCAGGCGGCCGACAGCGAGTCGTCGCGCAACTACGCCGGCATCAAGGACCCGGCGGTCGACGCCATCATCGACCGCATCATCTTCGCCAAGGACCGCGACGAGCAGATCGCGGCGGTGAAGGCCCTCGACCGGGTGCTGATGTGGAACCAGTACGTGATCCCGAGCTACACCATCCTGCCGGACCGGATCGCCTACTGGGATCGCTTCGGCCACCCGGACCCCTACCCGCGCTTCGCCATCGGCTTCCCGACGGTGTGGTGGTGGAACGCCGAGAAGGCGACCAAGATCGGGGGTGGGCAATGAGCCTCAGCCGGGGCGGGCTGACCCGGCGCGGGGCGATTGCCGCAGCCGGGGCGAGCGCTGCGGCGGGCCTCATTCCATTGCCATTCGCCTGGGCGGCGGGACGGACCGGCCTGCACGGGCTCTCGGTGTTCGGCGAGCTCAAATACCCGCCAGATTTCAAGCACTTCGACTACATCACCGCGGATGCGCCGAAGGCCGGGCGGATGAACTTCGCGCCGCCCAATCGCGGCTACAACCAGTCCTTCGAGACGTTCAACACGCTCAACTCCTTCGTCTTGAAGGGCGCCGCACCGCCACGCATCGAGCTGACCTTCGACTCGCTGATGACGCGGGCGGCCGATGAGCCCGAGGCGGTCTACGGGCTGGTGGCGGAGAGCGTCGACGTGTCGGACGACGGCAGCCTCTTCACCTTCCGTCTCCGCCCGGAGGCGCGCTTCAACAACGGCACGCCGCTTACCGCCGAGGACGTCGCCTACTCACTCACGGTGCTCAAGGAGAAAGGCCACCCGACCATCGTCCAGCCGCTCGGACCGATGGTGAAGGCGGAGGCGACCGACGCGCACAGCGTGGCCGTCCGGCTCGACGAAGAGCGTACGCGCGATACAATCTTGACGATCGTCGAACTGCCGATCTTTTCGAAGGCCTACTACGCCAACCAGGATTTCGAGGCCTCGACATTGGCGCCGCCGCTCGGTTCAGGCCCCTACCGGGTCGGCAGGATGTCCGCCGGCCGCTTCATCGAATACGAGCGGGTGGCCGACTATTGGGGCAACGACCTGCCGGTCAATATCGGGCACTTCAATTTCGACGTGATCCGCACCGATTTCTATACCGAGCGGCAGGCGGCGTTCGAGGCGTTCAAAAAGGGCGAGATCACGCATCGCGAGGAATTCACCTCGATCACCTGGGCACAGGGCTACGGCTTCCCGGCGGTGATCCAGGGCAGGGTGAAGAAATCGACCGACTTCCCGAGCGAGAAGCGGCCGTCGCACCAGGGGTGGTACATCAACACCCGTCGCGGCAAACTTCGCGACCCGCGCACGCGCCAAGGCATCGGCCTCGCCTTCGACTTCGAGTGGTCGAACAAGAACCTGTTCTTCGATTCCTATGTTCGCCAGACCTCGATCTTCGGCGATTCCGACTACGCCGCGACCGGCACGCCGAGCGCGGCGGAGCGGGCCATCCTCGAGCCGTTCCGCTCGACCCTGCCGGCGGAGATCTTCGGCGAAGCCTACGTGCCGCCGAAAACCGACGGGTCCGGCCGCGACCGCGCGATGCTGAAACGCGCCGCCGACCTCCTGGCGGCGGCCGGCTGGCGGCAGATCGGCAACGACCTCGTCGACGAGGAGGGGGCGCCGTTCGAACTCGAGTTCCTGATCGATGCGCAGGTCTTCGAGCGCATCCTGTCGCCCTACGTACAGAACCTGAAGGCGCTCGGCATCAACGCCTCGATTCGCCAGGTGGATCCGGTCCAGGCCCAGGCGCGTGAGAACGACTTCGACTACGACATCGTTCTGCAGGCCTTCAGCTTCGCAGCGACCCCGATCGACGGCCTGGCGCAGTTCTATGGCTCGAGGGCGGCGGCAACGCCGGGAAGCCGCAACTATTCCGGCGTCAAGGAGCCGGCGATCGACGCGGCGCTCGACAGGCTGCCGAGCGTCACGACGCGCGAGGAGCTCATCGCCGTCACCCGAGTGATCGACCGGGTGTTTCGCGCCGGTCATTATTGGACGCCGGCATGGTCGCTCGCCAACCACCGGCTGGCCTATTGGGACGTTTTCGGCTGGCCGCCGACAAAGCCCGACTTCGCCTTCACGCCCGAAACCACCTGGTGGTTCGACAAGGACCGCGCCAAGGCAATCGGCTATACCGGCTGATCGATGGCCGCCTACGTTATCCGCCGCCTGTTGCTGATGATCCCGACGATCATCGGCATCATGGCGATCAGCTTCCTGGTGGTCCAGTTCGCGCCGGGAGGCCCGGTCGAGCGGGTGATCGCCCAACTCCAGGGCACCGACGTCTCGGCGACGGCGCGGATCACCGGCGGCGGCGATTTCTCCGGCACCGGCACCGACCAGGATCTCGGCCAGGGCGACGGCGCCAGTTCCCGCTACCGCGGCGCCCAGGGCCTCGATCCGGAATTCATCAAGCAGCTCGAAAAGCAGTTCGGCTTCGACAAACCACCGCTCGAGCGCTTCGGCTTGATGCTGTGGAACTACGCGCGCTTCGATTTCGGCGATAGCTACTTCCGCGACATCAGCGTTCTGAGGCTGATCGGCGAGAAACTGCCAGTATCGATCTCGCTCGGCCTGTGGATGACGCTGCTTTCCTACGCCATCTCGATTCCGCTCGGCATCCGCAAGGCGATCAAGGACGGTTCGCGCTTCGACACCTGGACGAGCGCGGTGATCATCGTCGGCTATGCGATCCCCGGCTTCCTGTTCGCGATCCTGATGATCATCCTGTTGGCCGGGGGCAACAGCTTTCCGATCGGGCTGTGGGTCAACGACCAGTTCTACGGCATCCGGCTCGGCTGCGACTGCTTTCCGCTGCGGGCCCTGACCTCCGACAACTGGGCGAGCCTGACCTGGCCGATGCGCATCCTCGACTACCTCTGGCACATCGTTCTGCCGCTCACGGCGATCGCACTCTCGGCCTTCGCGACGACGACGCTGCTGACCAAAAACTCGTTCCTCGACGAGATCCGCAAGCAGTACGTGATGACGGCGCGGGCCAAGGGGCTGGGCGAGCGGCAGGTGCTCTACGGCCACGTCTTCCGCAACGCCATGCTGATCGTCATCGCCGGCTTCCCGGGCGCCTTCATCGGCGCCTTCTTCGCCGGCTCGCTGCTGATCGAGACGATCTTCTCGCTCGACGGCCTCGGCCTGCTCAGCTTCGAGTCGGTGCTCAACCGCGACTACCCGGTGGTGTTCGCCACCCTCTACATCTTTTCGCTGATGGGACTGGTGGTGAACCTGATCTCCGATCTCACCTACACGTGGATCGATCCGAGGATCGATTTCGCGACGCGCGAGGTGTGAACTTGGACGTCAAGCTCGAGGACAGGCCCGACGGACATGGCGAGGAGACCATCGAGCCGCGGCCGGCCGGGGTGCAGCCGTCGCGGCGGCGGCCGACGCTGTCGCCGATCAATCGGCGGCGGCTGGCCAACTTCAGGCGCAACCGACGCGGCTTCTGGTCGCTGTGGATCTTCCTCGCCCTGTTCATCGGCTCGCTGTTCGCCGAGTTCATCGCCAACGACCGCCCGATCGTGGTCGCCTACAAGGGCGAAATCCTGGTGCCGGCGCTGGTCAACTATCCGGAGGCGAAATTCGGCGGCTTCCTGGCGACCACCGACTACCGCGACCCGTTCATCCAGGACGAAATCCTGGGCAATGGCTGGATGCTGTGGCCGCCGATCCGCTACTCCTACCGTTCGGTCAACAACGACATCGCCACCCCGGCGCCGGCCAAACCGTGGTGGCTGATGTCGCTGGAGCAGCGTTGCCAGCGCTATCCGCAGGGGGTCAACGACCGCAACTGCACGCCCGGCAACTGGAACTGGCTCGGCACCGACGACCAGGCGCGCGACGTGGTGGCGCGGCTGATCTACGGCTTCCGCATCTCGGTCGAGTTCGGGCTGACGCTGGCGATCGTCTCGTCGCTGATCGGGGTGGTGGCGGGAGCGGTGCAGGGCTACTTCGGCGGCTGGGTCGACCTCGGCTTCCAACGCTTCATCGAGATCTGGACGTCGATCCCCTCGCTCTACGTGCTGTTGATCATCTCGTCGGTGATCGCGCCGAGCTTCTTCATGCTGCTCGGAATCCTGCTGCTGTTCTCGTGGGTGTCGCTGGTGGGGGTGGTGAGAGCCGAATTCCTGCGCGGGCGCAACTTCGAGTACATCAACGCGGCTCGGGCGCTCGGCGTCGGCAACCTGACCATCATGTTCCGCCACCTCTTGCCCAACGCCATGGTGGCGACGCTGACCTTCCTGCCGTTCATCCTCAACGGCTCGATCACGACGCTGACGGCGCTCGACTTTCTCGGCTTCGGCCTGCCGCCGGGGTCGCCGTCGCTCGGCGAACTGCTGGCGCAGGGCAAGGACAACATCCATGCGCCGTGGCTGGGGCTCACCGGCTTCTTCGTCATCTCGATCATGCTGTCGCTGTTGATCTTCGTCGGCGAAGCGGTGCGCGACGCCTTCGACGCCAGGAAGACGTTCGCATGATCGGGCCTGGAACCATCGCGGTGGTGGTCCTGGTGCTGCTCGCCGCCACGGCGGCGGCCGACGACCGCGAGGCCGCGCGACCGCCGTCGGAGTGGTCCGGCGCCTGGGGGCTCGACCCCGACCTCTCGTCGGCGGCGCTCGCCCGCGACGGGTGGCGCTTCCTCGGGCTGTCGACGCTATCGTGGCCGGACGGGCGCCAGGCGGTGGTGACCATGTGGGGCTCGGAGCTCGGCGATTTCGCCCGCTGCTTCGACTATTTCGACGCCGCGATGGTACAGACCGGGGGCAAGTGCGAGCGTTCGGGAACAGGGCTGTAAGGCTAGCGGAACGGAGTGATTGTAAGATAGGCTATTGGCATCTCACGAAGGTTGCCGCTATGAACCGTATCGTCAAGGAACACTATCTGGCTGCGAAGCTTCCCGACGATCTACGGGAAGGCATTGATCCGCACGACCGGGTCACAGTCACCGTCATGCCCGAACCGGCCGAGGCCACATCGGGGCCGGCGCGGCCAAAGCGCGGCTTGTTCGGCGCCGCCAAAGAGCGTGCCACGTCGATCGAGGAAGCGGTGGCACGCATACGAAGCCTTCGCGAAGAATGGAACTAGGGCGGGCCGGTTGGCTAGGCTGATCTACCTTGACACCAACTTCGTCATTCGTTTCGTGGAGAGTGAGGATTCGAGTCTCTTGAGAGTACTCGAAGGCACGGGCGCGGGCCTGTTTGAACTGTTCACGAGTGAGTTTACGGTCGCCGAAGTGCTGGTTGGACCGCTGAAATCCGGCGATCAAACGCTAGCGACCTACTACGAAGAGTTGCTGACCACAGACGACTTTCTGCAAGTCGTGCCCATTGATCGCGTGATCTTGCGCGAGACCGCGAGAATACGAGCACAATACGGAACGCGAACCCCCGACGCGATCCATTGCGCGACCGCTTTGGGAGCCGGTTGCAGCGTCTTCTTGTCGTCCGACGCACGTCTGAGAATGCCTCCGGGGCTAGTGCGGGTGGCGCTCGAAAACATCGATTCCGAACTGTGACGGTGACCGCCCCCCTCCTCTCCGTCCGCAACCTCGGCGTCGTGTTCCGCCAGGCCGGCGTCGCCACCATGGCGGTCGAGGGGGCGAGCTTCGACATCGACAAGGGCGAGACGGTGGCGCTGGTCGGCGAATCGGGGTCGGGGAAGTCGGTGACGGCGCTGTCGGTGATGCGGCTGCTCCCCCCCGCCGGGCGGGCGACGGGCGAAGTCCGCTTCAAGGGCAGGGACCTCCTGACCGCCAGCGAGAGGGACCTCCAGGCGGTGCGCGGCAACGATATCGGCATCGTCTTCCAGGAGCCGATGACCTCGCTCAACCCGCTCCACACCATCGAGCGGCAGGTTGGCGAGACGCTCAAGCTGCACCGCGGCATGAGCGATAGCGCCGCGCGCACCCGCGTGCTGGAGCTGCTCGATCAGGTCGGCATCCGCGAGGTGGAGCGGCGGCTCACGGCCTACCCGCACCAGCTCTCCGGCGGCCAGCGGCAGCGGGTGATGATCGCCATGGCGCTCGCCAACGAGCCCGACCTGTTCATCGCCGACGAGCCGACGACGGCGCTCGACGTCACCGTCCAGGCGCAGATCCTCAAGCTGATGGCCGACCTGCAGCGACAGACCGGCATGGCGATGCTGTTCATCACTCACGACCTCGGCATCGTGCGCAAGCTGGCGAACCGGGTGTGCGTGATGACCGGCGGCCACATCGTCGAACAGGGACCGACCGAGGCGGTGTTCGATCGGCCGGCGCACGCCTACACCAGGCATCTCCTGGCGGCCGAGCCGAAGGGCGACCCGCCGAAATCGGACCCGACGGCGCCGGTGGTGATGGCGGCCGGCAAGCTCAAGGTGTGGTTCCCCATCCGCCGCGGGCTGTTGCGCCGCACCGTCGGGCATATCAAGGCGGTCGACGGGGTCGACGTGACGGTGCGCGAAGGCCAGACCCTCGGCGTCGTCGGCGAATCGGGCTCCGGCAAGACCACGCTCGGCCTCGCCCTCATGCGGCTGATCTCATCGCAAGGGACGATCGTCTTCCTCGGCAAGCCGATCCAGGGCGCCACGTTCAAGCAGATGCGGCCGCTCAGAAGCGGCATGCAGATCGTCTTCCAGGACCCCTACGGCGCGCTTTCGCCGCGGATGTCGATCGGTGACATCGTCGGCGAAGGCCTCAGGGTCCACGCCGCGTCGCTGTCGAGGGCCGAACGCGACGCCAAGGTGGCACGAGCGCTGGAGGAGGTCGGCCTCGATCCCACGACGCGGAACCGCTACCCGCACGAATTCTCCGGCGGCCAGCGCCAGCGCATCGCCGTCGCCCGCGCCATGGTGTTGGAGCCGAGGTTCGTGATGCTCGACGAGCCGACCTCGGCGCTCGACATGAGCATCCAGGCACACGTGGTCGATCTCCTGCGCGAATTGCAGCGGCGGCACAATCTCGCCTACCTGTTCATCAGCCACGACCTCAAGGTGGTCAGGGCGCTGGCCAACG
>JBBDMC010000219.1:0-9866 GCA_040878485.1 Bauldia sp.
GAAACGAAAATCGGCGGACCGAACATGATCCGTCTGTCTGATGGACAGCTGGTGGCCGTGGTTCGGCTTTACGATGGCCAGCAGCGCACCTCGCTCTGCTGGCTCGACCCCGACGCAGGGACGCTCACCGAGGCGCTCAAACTCCCATCCGGCGGCGACACGAGTTACGCTGGGCTGGTTTGGCACGAGGGTCTGCTGTGGATCAGTTACTACTCCTCGCACGAGGGGAAAGCAGCAGTCTACTTGGCCCGTGTCCGATTCGCGCCGCCGCTGCAAGCCGGCGCGGCGACCTGCAGGGTGTAAAATCATACTTTCGCAATCCTTCACGGCGGTTAACGGTTCAGGCGGCCACCGCCAGGCGGTCGCCGACGGCGCGGTAGGAGAGCGCCTCGGCGAGATGGATGCGGCCGACTGCCTCGACACCGTCGAGGTCGGCGAGGGTGCGGGCGACCTTGAGAACGCGGTGGTAGCCGCGAGCCGACAGTTGCATGGCCTCCGCCGCCGAACGCAGCAGAGACTGGCCGCCAGCGTCGAGGGCCGCCACGCGCTCGATCAACGACGGCGAGCACTGGGCGTTGGTGAAGACGCCGGCACCGAGGGCGGCGAACCGGTCGCGCTGGATCGCTCGCGCCGCGGCGACGCGCTCGGCAACCACGCTCGACGGCTCGGCCGGGGCGGGAAGGATGAGATCGGCGGCGGAGACCGCCGGAACCTCGATGCGGATGTCGATGCGGTCGAGGAGGGGCCCGGAGATGCGCGCCTGATAGTCGGCGGCGCAGCGCGGGCCCCGCCGGCAGACGTGGCCGGGCTCGCCGGCCATGCCGCAGCGGCAGGGGTTCATCGCGGCGACCAACTGGATGCGCGAGGGATAGCTGATGCGGTAGTTGACGCGGGCGATCATCGTCTCGCCGGCTTCGAGCGGCTGGCGGAGCGAATCGAGTACCTGCGGGGTGAACTCGGGGAACTCGTCGAGGAAGAGAACGCCGTTGTGAGCCAGCGAGACCTCGCCCGGCCTGGCGCGGATGCCGCCGCCGACCATCGCCGCCATCGAGGCGGAGTGGTGCGGGGCGCGGAAGGGGCGGTGGCGGGTGAGCTTGCCGTTGGAAATCGCGCCGGCGATCGAGGCGATCATCGACACCTCGAGCAGCTCGGAGGGGGCGAGCGGCGGCAGGATCGACGGCAGGCGGCTCGCCAACATCGACTTGCCAGCGCCGGGCGGGCCGACCATCAGCAGGTTGTGGCCGCCGGCGGCGGCGACCTCGAGGGCCCGCTTGGCGGTCTCCTGACCCTTGATGTCGGCGAGATCGGGAAGGGCGGCGCCGGCATCGGCGAGACCCGGCTCGGGCCGCGACAGGACCTGGGTGCCGCGGAAGTGGTTGGCGATGGCGATCAGGCTCCGCGGCGCCAGGATGGTCATGTCGCCGCTCGCCCAGGCCGCTTCGGGCCCGGACGCCGACGGGCAGATGAGGCCGCGGCCGAGCCCATTGGCGGCGATCGCCGCGGGAAGGACGCCGGCGACCGGCGAGATGGTGCCCTCAAGGGCAAGCTCGCCCAAGGAAACCCAACTCGCCAAGCTGCTCGCCGGGGATGGCGCCGATGGCGGCCATCAGGGCAAGGGCGATCGGCAGGTCGTAGTGGCTGCCCTCTTTGGGGAGATCGGCGGGCGCCAGGTTGACGACGATACGCCTCGCCGGCAGCGACAGGCCGGAGGCGTGCAGCGCGCCGCGCACCCGCTCGCGGCTTTCGGCGACCGCCTTGTCGGGCAGCCCGACGATAACGAAGGCCACAAGCCCGGGGGCGATCTGCACCTGAACGTCGACGGGAACCGCCTCGATTCCCTCAAACGCAACCGTGGTGACGTGGGAGACCATCTCGCCCCTACCCGCCCGACCTCCAACGATAACTCAGCTCCGCCCCTGCGAATATATACCCTTGGCGTATGTGACCGTTTCAGCCTATGTTGTGGAAATCAAACGTGGCTGAGTCGGGTTAGCGGATGGTTAGGCGCTTTCGGCATCGGGTCGCCGGCTTGGTGTCGCTTGCGGTTCTGGGGACCGCATTTCGATATTTGTTTGGCAGGAGCATCGACGAACTCATTTTCGGGACAGTTGGCGATTGGTTACGCATCCTTGTGGGCGAGATGACGGCCGATCAGATCGTCTACTGGTCCTCGACCGTCGTCCTATATGCGGTTGCAGCGTTAATCGTGATTGGGACGGCATGGTTCTTTTTCAGAGAGGGTAAGAGAGCTGTATCCGCGCCAGCGGGAAATACGTCCGTCGAGTGGCTGCCACTTAAGACCGCCGCACAGATTGTCTATGACGCTACACGGCACACGCTCATTAGTGGCATTACGCTCCATGGGGCGAAGGGCGACGAAGCGGAAATCATCAGACAGAGCGCTGAGACGGTATTTCACCGCGCGAAGCGCGTGCGAGGAAAGCTACCGGCCGCACAATCGTTCGACGAAATAGTCATGAGCCGAAGAGGGCCGCTCCATGTGTCCGACGACATTGCGAGCGTCGGCCACAATTTTATGGACGCACCTGAATTTTGCGCGGTCGAGGTTCGAAGAGATTCCGTCCAAGGCGTCATTGATTACCTTCACAAGATCGACACTGATTTAGAGGTGGAGTGAATGTCACGCGGCAAGCATCTAAGCCTCAGCGAAGCCCGTAAGAAAGGCCAGCTCGCCCGTTATGCCAAAGAGCATCCGATGACGGGCGACGCGCGTCAGCTTGACCGACTTATCGGGGCGATGGCCGCTGGAAAGAAGCGAGCAAGATCGGGAACATCAAATCCGCCTGCTTCCGCAGGTTCCAGCGGTACTCGATCTCGCCGAGATACTTAGGTAGATGCTTGCGCGACACCCAGATATGGGTTCCCTCAATCGTCCGCTTCACCATCGACCAGAACCCTTCGATGGTGTTGGTGTGCCACTCGCCGCGCACGTATTCCTTGGCGCTGTGATTGACCCGCCCGTGAGTGAAGCCTTCCTCGCCGAGTCGCTTGTAGCCCTGCCATTCATCGGTCGCGACCTTGGACCCGTGACGGACGAATGTCTTGATGATGGGAGTGGAACTGAATTCGCTGCGATCCGGAATGATGCGGGTGACGACCTCGCCGCCACGCTCGACCATACCGAGGACGATGGTCTTGTCGCTCTGACCGATCTTGTCCTTGCCGCCGACAAACATTTCGTCGGTTTCGACAATCGGCCAGCCGGCGCCGCCGAGAGGCGCGTCACCGTCAACCCATCCCATGTATTCACGAATGAGCCGAGCGATCCGCCAAGCGGTCTTGTAGGTGACGCCCAACTGGCGTTGCAGTTCCTTCGCCGCGACACCGTTCCGCGTGGTGGTGAACATGAACATCGCGAAGAACCACTTTTGCAGCGGCGTCCGCGAACGATGGAACGGGGTGCCGACCATCGGGTGAATGTGGTGGCCGCAATTGCAGGTGTAGGCCGGAAGCTTCGCCAGCTTGTGGAAAGTGCCAATCTGGCCGCATTTCGGGCAAGCCGGATTGTCGCCGTAGCGGACCTTAAACAGGTGCGCTAGACAGGCGTCATCATCCGGGAATGCCTTGAAAAACTGGCCTATCGTCATGGGCTTGGACATGGTGCTTTCTCCTACGCCCATGAATATAGGAACCCCTCCCACATACGTCAAGGGTATATATGCGCGCCCCTGGTTCAAGAACAATTCGTGAACACCGGCGCCGCGACCGGCTTAGCTGATGTCGGCGACCAGGCCGATCAGCTCGCCGATGCGTGCCAGGCGCCTGAAGCGGGGCGCTTCAACCGGAAGCTCGACGTGCTCGAGCGCCCAGGTCAGGTCATGGGGAACGTAGACGCCCCAGCCTCCGGCCTCGATCGCCGGGATGACGTCGGACTTCAATGAATTGCCGACCATCATGGCGCGCGCCGGGCCGTCGCCGTGACGGGTGAAGATCGCCTCGTAGGTCGAGCGGCTCTTGTCGCTGACGATCTCGACCGCGTCGAAGAGGTCGCCGAGGCCCGACCCGGCGAGCTTGCGCTCCTGGTCGAACAGGTCGCCCTTGGTAATCAGGATCAAGGTATGCGAGCGCGCCAGCGCTTCCAGCGTCTCCCGCACCTGCGGAAACACTTCGACCGGATGGGAGAGCATGTCGCGGCCGGCTTCCAGGATTTCGCCGATGACGCTTGCCGGAACCCGGCCGTCGGTGACCTCGATGGCGGTCTCGATCATCGACAGCGTGAAGCCCTTGATGCCGAAGCCGTAGTGCCTGACGTTCCGCCGCTCGGCAGCGAGCAGTCTCGCGGACAAGTCATCGGCCTCAGCGTGGCCAGCGAGGAGAGAGGCAAACCGCGCCTCGGTCAGCCGGTAGAAGCGCTCGTTGTGCCACAGCGTGTCGTCGGCGTCCAAGCCGATGGTGGTGACGGCGGCGGGCACCTCAGCCCTTCAGGAGCTTGAACGCCTGACGCCAGCTGCCGGTCGCCGAGCAGGCGAGCACCCAGGCGATGGTGATCGCCTCGAGCCAGCGCGACGCCGAGATGGCACCCATGTCGATGACGCTCGGCCAGCCGAAGTCGTTGAGGATCCCGGTCACGGTCGCCTTGGCGCCGGCATCGTCGCCGGCGATGAACATGTCGGGCGGGCCGCCGGGCAGCTCCGGCCTGAACATCAGGACGTTCGGAACGGTGTTGAAGGCTTTGACGACCTTGGCGTCGGGGATCAGCCGCTGCAGCGTCTCGCCGCCGGAATCGTCGCCCTTGATGGCGAGGCCGGGTGGAAAGCCCTTGGAAAAATCGAGCGGGACGGTAGCGTCGATCACCACCTTGCCGGCGACCGTCTTGGGGCCGATCGCCTTGACCACCTCGGGGTTGGCAACCCCGAGCGTGGCAAAAACGACGATCTCACCGAATTTGGCGGCGTCGGCGAAAGTGCCCTGCGACGCCTTCTTGCCCATCTCGCCGACCCACTCGAGCGCCTTCTCGTGACCGGCGCTGCGCGCCCCGATCTTGACCTCGTTGCCGAGGGTGACGAAGCCGCGACCAAGGGCGCGGCCGACGTCGCCGGTGCCGAGAATCCCGATCTTCATTGGCTCACCCTCCCTTGGCGCCGCGGCGTCGCTCGATGGCGTCCCAGATCAGGGCCGCGATGTCGGCGCCGCCGAAGCGGGCGACCTCGCGGATACCGGTCGGCGAGGTGACGTTGATCTCGGTCAGATAGTCGCCGATGACGTCGATACCGACGAAGATCAGACCGCGCTCTCTCAGCGCCGGGCCAATCGTTTCACAAATCTCACGGTCGCGGGCGGTCATCTCGACCGGCTCCGGCCGCGCGCCGACGTGCATGTTGGCGCGGGCTTCGCCGACCGCCGGAATCCGGTTGATGGCGCCGACCGCGACCCCGTCGACCAAGATGATGCGCTTGTCGCCCTGCCTCACCTCCGGCAGGTAGCGCTGGACGATATAGGGCTCGCGGAAGGCGTCCTCGAAGATCTCCAGAAGCGCGGCCAGGTTCTCGTCGCCGCCGGCAATGCGGAAGACGCCGGCGCCGCCGTTGCCGTAGAGCGGCTTGATGATGATGTCGCCGTGCTCCTGGCGGAACTCGACAATCCGACGACGGTCGCGAGTGATGAGCGTCGGTGGCCCAAGGTGGGAGAAGTGGGTAACGAACAGCTTCTCCGGTGCGTTGCGGACACTCGCCGGATCATTGACGACCAGGGTCTTCGGGTGAATGCGCTCGAGGAGATGGGTGGTGGTGATGTAGCCCATGTCGAAGGGCGGGTCCTGGCGGAGATGGACGACGTCGAAAGTCGAGAGGTCGGCGGGCTCGGGCTCGCCCAGCGTGTAGTGATCGCCCTCGACATCGCGCACGGTCACCGGCTCGACCATCGCCTCGACGCGGCCGTCGTGCATGGCGAGGCGATCCGGCGTGTAGTGATAGAGCGCGTGGCCGCGCGCTTCGCCCTCCAGCATCAGGGCAAAGGTCGAGTCGCCGCGGATGACGATCCGCGAGACGTGATCCATCTGAAAGGCGACCTTGAGCGGCATGGCTGGTTCCGGCGAAAGCGGCGATTTATCACGCGATCCCGCTGGCGTCGAATGCGTTGGTGAGGTGGCGCGGCAAACGCGGCGGCGCGACCACCAGAACGTCGAAGCGAAGGTCGAGACCGGCGGCGGCTGGGTGGGCGGCAAGCCACAGCGCGGCGGCGCGGGCGATGCGACGGCGGGCGCTCGCACTCACCGCCTCGACCGCTTCGCCACGGGTCGAACGCGCCTTGACCTCGACGAAGGCGATCGCGTTGCCGCGGCGGACGATCAAGTCGATCTCGCCGACCGGCGTGCGGTAGCGGCGGGCGAGAACGCGATAGCCCTTGAGCCGCATGAACCATGCCGCCAACGCCTCGGCGCGGCGGCCGTGGCGCTCGGCCGCGCGACGGCGGGCGGGATCACGCATCGCCCGCGCCGGCGCCGCCCTTGAGGATGAGCGCCCGACGGTAGAGGTCACGTCGCGGCAGGCCGGTCAAGGCAGCCGCCTCGGCGGCGGCGGCGCTCACCGACTTCAACTGGAGCAACGAACTGATCAGGCGGTCGGCGTCCTCGGCCGCGACAGGTTTCGGCGCCGGCGGGCCGATGACGACGACGACCTCGCCCCTGGGCGGCGGCTCCGCCGCGAGGGTCGCGGCAAGCTCGGCAAGGGTGCCGCGGCGGACCTCCTCGAACGTCTTGGTCAGCTCGCGCGCGACCGCCGCCGGCCGGGCGCCGCCGAGAACCTCCGCCATGTCGGAAAGGCTCGCGGCGAGGCGTTGGGCCGATTCGAAAAAGACGAGGGTGGCCGGGACCGTGGCGACCGCGGCCAGTCGCTTCGCTCGAGCGGCCGGCTTGGGCGGCAGAAAGCCGGCGAACATGAAGCTGTCGGAGGGCAGGCCGGAGGCGACCAGAGCGGCGAGGACGGCGGAAGCTCCGGGAACCGGAACGACGGCGTGGCCGGCCGCGCGCGCCTCGACCACAAGACGGTAGCCGGGATCGGAAACGAGCGGGGTGCCGGCGTCGCTTACCAGGGCGACCGCCTCGCCGCGGCCGAGCGCGGCGATGATCTTGGGGCGCTGGCGCGCCGCGTTGTGGTCGTGATAGGCGACAAGCTTCGAAGCGATGGCGAAGTGCCGCAAGAGAACCAAGGTCACCCGGGTGTCTTCGCAGGCGACGAGATCGGCCGCCGCCAGCGTCGCCAGAGCTCGGAGCGTCGTATCGCCCAGGTTGCCGATCGGGGTTGCGACAACATAGAGCCCGGGATCGAGCGGCGGCGCCGTGATCCGGTGGCCGTCGACGGCATACGAGCGGGCCGCGCCTGGGCTGTCGGAGATGCCAGCGGGCGGCCGGTTTTTCTCGTTCCGCGAACGGGCTGTCCTGCCGGCAGGCCGCATGGGTTTTGACAGACTTCCGAATAAGCCTATGATTTGAGGATTGTTAGCGTTTCCAGGGCGAGCAGGGGGAGAAATTCTTGTCCCGCCTCGTAATGTTGCGCGTCGGCGGCATGAGGGCCGCCGGCGTGGCGTTGTCCCTGAGCGCGCTGGCGGCGCTGGCGGCCTGTTCCGGATCGGGCCTGGGGCTCGGCCGCGGCCGCGGCCCGGAGATCGGCTCGGCGCCGGTGACCGGTGAGGTTCTGGGAACCGGCGCGGTCAAGGTCGGGCTGCTGCTGCCGTTGTCGGCGACCGGCAACGCCGGGCAACTCGCCCTCAACATGAGGAATGCCGCCGACCTCGCCATCCGCGACTTCCAGACCGCCAACATCCAGATCCTGGTCAAGGACGATCGCGGCACGCCGGAGGGCGCCCGGGCGGCGGCAAGCCAGGCGATCTCGGAAGGCGCCGAGCTCATCCTCGGACCGCTGTTCGCCCGTTCGGTGACCGCGGTGGCGACGGTGGCAAAGGCCGCCAACGTTCCGGTCGTCGCCTTCTCCACCGATTCGACGGTCGCCTCGCGCGACGTCTATCTCTTGAGCTTCCTGCCACACGGCGATGTCGACCGCATCGTCGGCTTCGCGGCCGCCAAGGGTAAGCGCTCGATCGCGGCGCTGCTTCCCAACACCGCCGAGGGCACGCTCTATGAGGCGGCCTTGCAACGCGCCGTCGCCAACGCCGCCGGCCGCGTCATGACGGTGGCGAAATACGATCTCGACAAGGTGTCGATGCAGAGCCAAGCGACGGCGGTGGCGAGCCTGGTCAACGCGGGAACGGTCGACGCGATCTTCATGCCGGACGCCGGCGACGCGGCGCCCTTCCTCGCCCAGGTGCTCGCCGCCAACGGCATCACATCGTCCAAGATCGCGTTCCTCGGCAGCGGCCAATGGGACGACGCGCGGATCGCCGCCGAGTCGAACCTCAACGGCGCCTGGTACCCGGCCCCCGACGCCGGCGGCTTCAGCGGCTTCGCCCAGCGCTACCAGGCAGCGTTCGGAGCGCCGCCGTTCCGGGCGGCGACTCTGGCCTACGACGCCGCCAGCCTCGCCGCCGGGCTCTCGGCACGCTTCGGCGCCGAGCGCTTCTCCGCCCAGGTGATGACCAACCCCAGCGGCTTCATCGGTATCGACGGGGCGTTCCGGTTCCTCGCCAACGGGACCAGCCAGCGCGGGCTCGCCATCTTCCAGATCGGCGCCGGCAAGGCCTCGGTCATCGACCCGGCGCCCAAGACGTTCTCCAAGGCGCCGGGCGCCTGAGCGGCCTCCGCCGCCCCGACGAGGTCGTGCGCAGGGGCGACACCGAAATCTGGGAGATTCGCAACGATTCGATTTCCTACCACCCGTTCCACGTTCACGGCGTCCAATTCCTCGCCCTCGACCGCGGCGGCAGTCCGCCGCCCGATCACGAGCGAGGATGGAAAGACACGATCGTCGTCGGTCCGGGGGAGACGGTGCGGGTGATCATGCAGTTCGCCAGCTATTCCGACCCGCACTCGCCCTACATGTTCCATTGCCACATCCTCGAACATGAGACATGGGAATGATGGGGCAGTTCGTCGTTGTCGACAGCTTGTCGGACAATGTCGCCATCGTATCGCCGATCGTCGGTGATCCGCACGCGCAGATGCCGCACTAGCCACTGGCTCGCCTACGCCGCGAGATCGGCGACCACCGCATCGAGGACCCCAAAGCCGGCGCGGGTGGCACGCAGGCGATTGCCGGCCGCCCGCTCGACCATGCCGTAGCCGAGGAGGTCGGCGATCCGTAGGGGATCGAGCGCGCGGCCGGAAAGGCGACGATAGCGGTCGAGGTCGATGCCCTCGGCGAGGCGGAGCCCCATCAGCAGCATCTCGTCGCCTTCTTCCTCGCTGGTGAGGAGATCGTCGACGACGACACCGTCGCCCCACGATTCGACCTTCTCCACCCACGCCTCCGGCAGGCGCTCGGTGGCGGTGGCGTGGCGCCCGTCGGCGAGCTTCAAGCGGCCGTGGGCGCCGGGGCCGATGCCGGCGTATTCGCCGTAGCGCCAGGAGACGAGGTTGTGCCGGCACTCGGCGCCAGGCGCGGCGTGATTGGAAATCTCGTAGGCGGGAAGGCCGGCCCTATCGCACACCTCCTGGGTGACGGCGTAGAGATCGGCGGCGGTGTCGTCATCGGGAACGACAAGCTTGCCGGCGTCGCGCAGGGCGAAGAACGGGGTGCCCGCTTCGATGGTGAGCTGGTAGAGAGAGAGGTGATCCGCGGCCATCGTCAAGGCCTGGTCAAGCTCGTGCCGCCAGGCTTCGGGCGCCTGTCCGGGACGGGCGTAGATGAGATCGAACGAGAGGCGCGGAAACGTCGCCCGCGCGATCTCGACGGCGGCGCGCGCCTCGGCGACGTTGTGGAGCCGGCCGAGGAACTTCAAGTCGGCGTCGTTCA
>JBBDMC010000220.1:0-9756 GCA_040878485.1 Bauldia sp.
GTCGGCACCAAGGTATCGATTGTCAGCCACAAGGTGCAGACGACGCGCTCGATCATCCGCGGCATTGCCATCTCGGGCGGCGCCCAGATCATCTTCGTCGACACGCCGGGCGTCTTCCGCCCGAAGCGGCAGCTGGATCGGGCGATGGTGGCGGCTGCCTGGGGCGGCGCCCGCGACGCCGATCTCGTTGCGCTGCTGGTCGATTCCTCCAAGGGACTCGGCGAGGAGACGACCGATCTCCTGACAAGGCTCGCCGAGCTGAAACAGCCGAAGATCCTCGTGCTCAACAAGATCGACCTGGTCAAGCGGGAGACGCTGCTTGGGCTCGCCGAGGGCGCCAACCGGGCGGTTGCCTTCGCGCGCACGTTCATGATCTCGGCGCTGACCGGCGACGGCCTTGACGACTTCCTCGCCTACGTCGCCGCGGCGGTGCCCGCCGGCCCCTGGCTCTATCCCGGGGACGAGGTGTCGGACGTGCCGATCCGCCAGCTCGCCGCCGAGATCACGCGCGAGAAGCTGATCGAGCGGCTGCACCAGGAACTCCCCTACCAGACGACGGTGGAGACCGACCAGTGGAGCGAACAGAGGGACGGCTCGGTCAGGATCGAGCAGACCGTCTATGTCGCCCGCGACAGCCAGAAGAAGATCGTGATCGGCCGAGGCGGCGCGGCGATCAAGGCGATCTCAATGGCGGCGCGGGCCGAGATTGCCGAGATCGTCGAGAAGCCGATCCACCTGTTTCTGTTCGTCAAGGTGCGCCAGGACTGGGCCGACGACCCGGAGCGCTACCGCGCCATGGGGATCGAGTTTCCGAAGGATTGACTTTGGGTATTTAATGCATTATCTACTTGATGGTAATGTACCTAATTGGGGAGATCAGGGCATGGCGAAGGATCGCCTGGTCACCGACTCGTCCAAGGCGCTCGCGAACATCGACCGATACGAGCGGGAGTTGGCGGCCAGCGCCGGCCTCCAAGACCTGATGTCCTATGCGCGGGCCTGGTACGGCTATCGTGCTGCGGACGGACGCTGGCGCCTCGCGCCGAGCAAGTTTGTCGGCTACGCGGAGAACGATGCGAAGACCTACTTGCGCTCGCGCGAAAGGCGCGATGGTCGGACAAGTGAACGCATCCTCTCCGAATGGTTCCAGGAGATTGAGCCTGGCAGCGCGGTTTACGAGGACGCGGTTGCCGAGGTCCGGCATCTGTTCGCCGACTATGGGAGAACGCCCAACAAACTCATTCGGATTGGCGTCCTTCGATCGAGCCTTGGTCCGGCGGCCTCGCGGGTCGAGGGCCGCGAGGCGCCGCCATCAAGGGGCGACAGGCGGAGCCGGATCACAATGAACCCCGACGTCTGCGGAGGAAGACCGACCGTTCGCGGCATGCGCGTCCGGGTCAGTGACATCATCGACCTGTTGGCGAACGGAGTTGGCCGAGCCGAGATCCTGGCCGACTACCCTTACCTCGAAGACGAGGACATCAGCGCGGCGCTCGAGTACGCTGCTCAAGCGATTGACCACCGCGTTGTCCGCGTGGCCTGAGCGTGCACCTGCTTGTCGATGCGCAACTGCCGACCGGCCTGGTCAGTTTGTTGCGGCACGCGGGTCACCAGGCCGCCCACGTATCGGCCATCGGGCTGTTGTCCGCGACTGATCGGGAAATCTGGTCTTACGCGGTAAACGCCGGCTTCGATGTCATCATCACGAAGGACGAGGACTTCGCCGTGATGCGACGACGGGCCACGGAAGGGCCTAAGGTCGTTTGGGTGCGATTCGGCAACACGACCAACACCGCGCTAACGCAGCGGCTGCAGCCTTTGCTACAGGAAATCCTTGATGCCATGGCCGCGGGCGAAACGTTGATCGAGGTCCGCTGACCGCACACCGGCGGGAGGCACGCGCCGCCACGCCGAAACGAGTCTGATCGTCGAATTGATGACCCGACGCCGCGCAATCGCCTCGAAATGGTCATGGCATCGCCAGACCCGGAACATGATCGCCGGCGCCTACTTGTCGTGAGGGGGGTTGTGCGCAGAGGAGAAGAGCAATGCGCAAGAACCTCACAGCCCTCGTTTTGGGCACTTCACTCGCTTTCTTGCCAGTGAGCGCCATTGCTGCATCGGGCACGGTGACCGGTGCCGCCGGTGGTGCAGTCACCGGGGCCATCGTCGGTGGACCCGTCGGGGCCGCCGTCGGCGGCGTCATCGGCGCATTCATTGGCACCGCCATAGACCCGCCACCGATCCGGGTCGTTTCCTACGTCGCGGCGCAGCTCCCACCGCCGGCGGTGTTCCTGCAAGGAAACCTCGTGGTTGGGGCGGTGCTCCCCGAGACGGTGATCCTCTACCCCGTCCCGACTGACGTGTATATCGCTGCCGATGGCCGGGCTTACGCCTATGCCATCGTCAATGGTCGGCGCATCGTCGTCGATGCCCAGACGCGAGTCGTTGTCGCGTTCGTGGGCTGACAAATGGTGCTCCGGGTTTGGGCGAGGCCACCCGGTCCAGCGGGTGGCCTCGCGGCGTGGCGGGGAGTACATAACGCTCTCATGCAGTGGACCGACGAAGGCATCATCATCGGCACGCGCCGCCACGGCGAAACGAGCCTGATCGTCGAATTGATGACCCGCGATCACGGCCGCCATCTCGGGCTGGTGCGCGGCGGCCGGTCGCGGCGCCGGCAGCCGGTCCTGCAGCCGGGGAACTCGGTGATCGCGACGTGGCGGGCACGGCTCCACGAACACCTCGGCCACTACGCCGCCGAGCCGACCGTCGAACGGGCGGCGCGGCTGATCGAAGGGCCAGCGGGTCTCTACGGCATCCACGCGCTCGCCGGGCTGTTGCGGCTTCTGCCGGAGCGCGACCCGCACCCGCGGCTCTACGAGGGTCTTGCCGCCATCGTCGATCTCTTGGACGGCCCGACCACCGCCGGGGCGCTGATGGTGCGCTTCGAGCTGAAGCTCCTCGACGAGCTCGGCTTCGGCCTCGACCTTGAGCGCTGCGCGGCAACCGGCGCCAACGACGATCTCGCCTACGTCTCGCCGAAGACCGCACGGGCGGTCAGCCGCTCGGCCGGCGAGGCCTATCGCGACCGGCTGTTGCGGCTGCCGCCGTTTCTTCTCGGGCCGGCGTCAACGATGCCGGAGACCGCCGCCGACCTCGTCGATGCCTTCTGTCTCACCGGCTATTTCCTCTCGCGCCACGTCTTCGAGCCGCGCGGCATCGCGCCCAGCGACGCGCGGGCGCGCTTCATCGCGCTGATCGAGCGATCGGCCGTGCCGGCGGACGCGAATGCTTGAATCGCATGGGTTCGCGGTCTAAGCCCCGGCCATGGCCAGACCCGTGATTCCGCCGACCGGCGGCGAGATCGAGCCGGTGGACCTCCGTCAGGCGCTCGAGGAGCGCTACCTCGCCTACGCCCTCTCCACCATCATGCACCGGGCGCTGCCCGACGTGCGCGACGGGCTGAAGCCCGTCCATCGCCGCATCCTCTACGGCATGCGCCAGCTGCGGCTCGACCCCGGCAGCCCGTTCAAGAAGTCCGCCAAGATCGTCGGCGACGTGATGGGCAACTACCACCCGCACGGCGACCAGGCGATCTACGACGCGCTCGTCCGCCTCGCCCAGGATTTCGCCGTCCGCTACCCCTTGATCGAAGGGCAGGGCAACTTCGGCAACGTCGATGGCGATAACCCGGCGGCCATGCGCTACACGGAATCGCGGCTGACCGAGGTGGCGCGGCTCCTGCTCGACGGCATCGACGAGGACGCGGTCGACTTCCGCCCGACCTACGACGATACCGGCCGCGAGCCGGCGGTTCTGCCCGGCGCCTTCCCCAACCTGCTGGCCAACGGTTCGTCCGGCATCGCCGTCGGCATGGCGACCAACATCCCGCCCCACAACGCGGCCGAGCTGTGCGACGCGGCGCTGCATCTGATCAGGTTTCCCAACGCCCGCGTCGACAAGCTGGTCGAGCTGGTGCCCGGCCCGGATTTCCCGACCGGCGGCGTCGTCGTCGAGGACAGGGCGGCGATCGTGGAGGCCTACAAGACCGGCCGCGGATCGTTCCGCGTGCGCGCCCGCTGGCGGCAGGAGGACCAGGGGCGCGGGACGTACGCCATCGTCGTCACCGAGATTCCCTACCAGGTGCAGAAGGCGCGGCTGATCGAGAATATCGCCGAGCTGTTGCAGGCGCGGCGGCTGCCGCTGGTGGCCGACGTTCGCGACGAATCGGCCGAGGACATCCGCATCGTCATCGAGCCGAAGAGCCGGACGGTCGATCCGGCGCTGCTGATGGAGTCGCTGTTCCGCCTTACCGACCTCGAGGCGCGCATTCCGCTCAACATGAACGTCCTGTCGGCGGGCGTCGTGCCGCGGGTCGTCGGCCTCGGCGAGGTCATCGGCGAATGGCTCGCCCATCGCCGCCAAGTGCTGGCGCGGCGCTCCAACTTCCGGTTGGAGCAAATCCGCCACCGCCTGGAAGTGCTCGACGGCACTCTCATCGCCTACCTCAACCTCGACGAGGTGATCCGCATCATCCGGAGCGAGGACGAGCCGAAGCCAGCGCTGATGAAGACGTTCAAGCTCACCGACGTTCAGGCCGAGGCGATCCTCAACATGCGGTTGCGGGCGCTGCGCAGGCTCGAGGAGATGGAGATCAGACGCGAGCACCAGACGCTCGTCGAGGAGCAGAAATCATTGAAAGCACTGATGAAATCGGAGGAGAAGCAGTGGCAGGCGGTGGCCGGCGAGATCAGGGCCGTACGGAAGGCGTTTGGCCCAGATACGGTGCTCGGCAAGCGCCGCACCAGCTTCGGTGAGGCGCCGGCCCACGACAGCGAGGTCATCGAGGCGGCGATGATCGAGCGCGAGCCGATCACCGTCGTCGTCTCCGACAAGGGCTGGATCAGGGCGCTGAGGGGCCACGACGTTGATACGGCGACCCTCGCCTTCAAGGGCGACGACAAGCTCAAGGCCGCGATCCGCGCCGAGACGACCGACAGAATCATCGTCGCCGCGACCGGCGGGCGCTTCTACACGCTGGCCGCCGAGAAGCTGCCCGGCGGCCGCGGCCACGGCGAGCCAATCAAGTTGATGGTCGACATGAACGCCGCCGAGGACGTGGTCGCGGTCTTCGTCCACGACCCGGAGCGCAAGCTGCTGGTGGTCTCGACCGAGGGGCGCGGTTTCGTCGTGCCCGAAGCCGAGGTCCTCGCCAACACCCGCAAGGGCAAGCAGGTGATGACGGTTTCGGCCCCAGAGGAAATGCGGGTGTGCGTGCCGGCCGCCGGCGACACGGTCGCCATCCTCGGCGAGAATCGCAAGCTCCTCATCTTTCGGCTCGGCGAGGTACCAGAAATGGTGCGCGGCAAGGGGGTGAGGCTTCAGCGCTACAAGGACGGCGGGGTCGCAGACGCGCGCGTCTTCGCCAAGGCCGACGGGCTCACCTGGCAGGATTCATCCGGCCGGACATTCACCCGGCCGCTGAAAGAGCTGAAGGAGTGGGTCGGCAGCCGCGCCCAGGCGGGCCGGCTGCCGCCGCAAGGCTTCCCGCGCCACGGAACCTTCGGGGGCGCCGACACCTAGCGCGGGGCCCAAGGAGACGCCGTCGCGCGACTCGTCGAGCCGTTCGCGCGTCGGTCATCGGTATCACATAGGCCAAGGGGAGAAAGAAATGCATCGGCTCACCGGCCGGTGCGGGAGTAGACTTTGAGTTGTGCGAGTCGGACTTCGAGCAGACGAGGAGGTTTGAGATGAAGGCCGTCCCCGAAGATTTGATCAGACGGCGGGCCCACGAGATCTGGGAGCAAACCGGTCGCCCGCATGGCTTCGAACGGGAACATTGGCTGCGGGCCGAGAAGGAATTGCTGGACGCTGCTCCGAACATCAAGGCAAAGGGCGCAGCAGCGCCCGGAGCGGAGGCCGCGGTCGCCGTGGCGGTCGCGTCAGACCCGTCGGCGGAGCAACGCAGGAGCGCGCCGGCGAGGAAGGCCGGTGGGCGGTCGCGGCGCCGCGACGTGGTGGTGCAGCCGCGCTAGGGGCGTCGCTCCGCCGTCACGGCGGGCGCAAGCCCGCTTGGGAGGGGAAACCACGTTGGCCGGATCGCTGAGGGCGCGCCTCCGGTGGCGGTGACTATTGGATGGCTAGCCGGTCGCCGGCCGTGGCGCGGCGCGGCGCGGCGTCCTTCTCGATCGCCTTCAGTTCGCACAGCGGGCAGATCGTCTGGCCGGACGCGAACGTTCGCTCGCAATCAGCCTTGGAGCGAAACCAGGCCTCGAACCTGTGCTCCTCGTCGCAGCGGAGGACGTAGCGAATCATTTCGACACCACCGCTATCGATGGTGCAAAAACAGGCTTGAGAATTGGTAAACGGAGTTTCCGGTCTGGGTGGCTGGTGGTGGGCAAGGCGGGAAGCGACCGGCTGCCTCGGCGCGGGCCGGCGCGGCTTGAGCAAAGCGTCGGGTGTGCCTAGTCCGACCTTGCCCAGCCCCTCGGGCCCAGGTGTTCCTGCGGGCGGAAGCGGCGCTTGTAGCCCATCTTCCGCGAGCCCTCGACCCAGTAGCCGAGGTAGACGTAGGGCAGTCCCAGGCGGCGGGCCCGGGCGATGTGGTCGAGGATCATGAAGGTGCCGAGGCTGCGGTCGCCGTAGTCGGGGTCGAAGAACGAATAGACCATCGACAAGCCGTCGGCGAGAACGTCGGTGAGCGCGGTGGCGATCAGACGGCCGGCACCACGGCCGGTGATGCCGGTGTCAGGGCCGCCGAAGCGGTACTCGATGACCATGGAGTCGACGTGCGAATCGCCGACCATCATGGCGTAGTCGAGGACCGTCATATCGGCCATACCGCCGTCGGCGTGGCGCGAATCGAGGTAGGCGCGGAAGAGCCCGTACTGGTCCGACGACGGGCTCGCCGAGGTCTCGGCGCCGACAATGTCACGGTTGCGCTTGACAACCCGGCAAAGACTGCGGGTCGGTGAGAAGGCGCCGACGACGACCCTGACCGAAATGCAGGCGTGGCAGCCCTCGCAGGCCGGGCGATAGGCGATGTTCTGGCTGCGGCGGAAGCCGCCCTGGGTCAGAATATCGTTCAGGGCCGCCGCCCGCTCGCCGACGAGATGGGTGAATACCTTGCGCTCCGACCGGCCGGCCAGGTACGGGCAGGGCGACGGTGCGGTCAGGTAGAACTGCGGCGTCTCGGTGGTGTGCTTGGTCATGCCGGCGGCCGGTGCATAACGCTTCTGTTCTACACACCATAATACCAGGGCGCGACGATCGAAAAGACAAGCCACATCAGAAAGACAAGCGGCCCGCCGCCGCGCAGATAGTCGCCGAACCGGTAGTGGCCAGGGCCCATGACCAGCATGTTGGTTTGGTAGCCGATCGGGGTGGCAAAGGCGCAGCTCGCGGCGAGCATCACCGCCACCACGTAGGGCAGCGGCGCAGAGCTCGTCTGTTCGGCGATGCCGACAGCGATCGGCGTGAAGAGGACCACCGTGGCGTTGTTGGAAAGGATGTTGGTCATCACGGCGACGACCAGGAACAGCAGCGACAGCGTCAGCGCGGCGGACCGGCCGGCGACCGCCGCCACGGTCATCTCGGCGATATACTCGGCCCCGCCGGTAGCCTCCAGCGCCGCCGCCGCGGCGAGCGAGGCGCTAACCATCAGATAGATGCGCCGGTCGAAGGCGCGGGCCGCCTGGCGGATGTTGAGGCAGCCGGAGAGAATCATCGCCAGCGCCGCGGCGAGCGCGCCAATGACGATCGGGCCGATGCCGCTCGCCGCGTAGAGGACCATCAGAGCGAAGATGACCAGCGCCCGGCGGGCGTAGCGGCGCTGCGGCAGCTCCGCCGCCGACCATTCGAGGAGGAGCAGGTCGCGACTGACGCGCAGGCCTTCGATCGCCTCGCGGCTGCCGCCGACGAGCAACACGTCACCGGCCTCCAGGCGGATGTCGGCGAGCTGCATGCGCGGCATGCGGCTGCGCCGCTCGACGCCGAGCACGACCGTGTCGGTGTCGTGATGGATGGCGGCCTGCTCGATGGTACGGCCGATGAGGCGTGATCCGGGCGCGACCACCGCCTCCGCAAGCGTGAGGTCCTTGGTCGACACGGCGGGCTGCGCCTCGCTCGGCGCCGCTACCGCCTGGGCCGAGATCGCCTTGGAGAGGGCGCCGCGGGTGGCGGCGACGACCACGGTATCGCCGGGCCTCAACGTCAGGTCCTCGAACGGCGGCAGGAACGGGTGCTCGCCGCGTTGGACGAGGCGCACAGTCATATCGGTGAGCGCCGGGAACATACCGGCGACGGCCTTGGCGCCAGCCAGCGGATGCCCCCAGGTGACGTCGATCTGGGCGATGAACTGCTTGCCGCTGCCGCCGGTGAGCTGCTCGGCCATACCGGCGCGCGCCGTGAGAATGCGCGGCAGGCCGAGCGAGACATAGGCAAAGCCGACCAGGGCCATGGCGCTCGCCGGGATGGTGAGGTCGAAGAAGCCGATGTCGAGGCCAGCCGATTCCTTCGCTACCCCGGCGGCCAGCAGGTTGGTCGAGGTCCCGATCAGCGTCGTCATGCCGCCGAGGAGGGCGGCGAAGGAGAGCGGCATCAACGCCTTCGACGTGGCGATGCCGCGCGCCGCGGCGACGGCCGTGACGATCGGCAGGAACATGACGACGACCGGCGTGTCGTTGACGACGCTACTCACCACCATGGCGACGAACAGCACGAGAACGACGGCCCCCATGCCGGTGCGCCCGCCGAGCCTGGCCAACACCGCGGTCGGCCGCTCGAGGGCGTCGGTGTGGAAGAGGCCCTGGCCGACGAGGAGCATCGCCAGAACCGTGATCAGCGCCGGATTGGCGAAGCCGGCAAGGACCTCCTCCGCTTCGAGCGGGCTCTCGGCCCCCGTGAGCTCGGGCACCGCCCAGAACAGAACCAGCCAGCCGACCAGCGAGGCGATGGAGACCACCTCGATCGACCAGCGATCGAGGGCGTAAGCGACGATCATGATCAGGATCGCAGCGAACGTAAGCCACATCAGGACGACTTGCGCGGCGTTCATACCCCCTCCGCGTCCCTCATCATGGTCGCGACGCGGCGGCCGACAAGCCAGCGCATTCTCGTCGTTCAATCGGGCGGAGCATCATTTCTCAAGACGATGCAAGGGCCCGGCATTGAGGGCGACGACGCCGAGCAGGAGGTCGTGCAGGAGCTGCCGGCGATGGGTGAACAGGCCGACGAGAAGAATGAGGGGCGTCAACAGCCCGATCGAGAACCAGAAGATCAACGCGTGCATGACGGCGAGCAGCGCGAACATCCTCTGGCCGCCCCAGGTCCGCATCTCGACGCCGACCAGACGCATGCCGATGGTCGCCGATCCCGATCCGCCGAGGGTCAGCGCCACGTAGCCGAGGGCGACGATGGCGAAGAGCGCCGGCAAGAGCAGCCAGCCGATGCCTAGGGTGACGAAGCCGAGGATGAGAATCATCAGCGCCGCTGGGATCATCAGCGCGACGATCAGGATCGCATCGACAACGAAGGCGACAATCCGCTTCGACAGGACGCCGTCGAACAATTCGGGCTGGGTATCGGGATCGTAGATGAAGCGATAGGCCGGGGCCCTACTGGCGCTCTCGCTCATCGACCACTCCCCGCTCACCCCCGGTCGGGCGGACAATGACGGTTCGCGGCCGGCGAGACAAGGCGTCGCCTAGCTGTCGTTTCCAAGAAGGTTGTTCAGCCTGAGCCATGGAGTTTGGT
>JBBDMC010000221.1:0-9717 GCA_040878485.1 Bauldia sp.
GTCGCCTTGTGGGCGGTCGGCCTGGCGATCCGGTGGTGACCATGCGAACCCCGCTTTCCCGCGTCCTTCATCTCGGCTCCGCCCACGGCGGCACTGAGCATTTCTGGCGCCAGCGCCTGACCGCGATCGCCAACGTGCCGCTGGTCGTCGGCCTGATCGTGGTGTTGATCGCCACCGTCGGGCGGCCCCACGGCGAGGTCGTCGCCGTCCTCGGCTCGCCCGGCGTCGCCGGGCTCATGCTGCTCGCGGTGCTTTCGATCGTCGTTCACATGCGGCTCGGCATGCAGACGATCATCGAGGACTATGTCGCCGGGGCGACCAAGATCGTGCTCCTCGTCGCCAATACCTTCTTCGCGGTCGCGGCCGGCGCGGTCGCGGTCATCGCCATCCTCAAGATTGCGCTCGGAGGCTGACGATGGCGAAGGACGGAGGAAGCGACGGCGGACCGGCCGTCACCGGCCGCGCCTATGCGCTGACCGACCACACCTTCGACGTGGTGGTGGTGGGGGCGGGCGGCTCGGGCCTCAGGGCGGCGCTGGGGGCGAGCGAGGCCGGGCTCAGAACCGCTTGCGTCACCAAAGTCTTTCCCACTCGCTCGCACACCGTCTCGGCCCAGGGTGGCATCGCCGCGGCGCTCGCCAACATGGGCGCCGACGACTGGCGCTGGCACATGTACGACACCGTCAAGGGGTCCGATTGGCTGGGCGACCAGGACGCCATCGAGTACCTGTGCCGCGAGGCGCCGGCAGCGGTCTACGAGCTGGAGCACTACGGACTGCCGTTCTCGCGCACCGAGGACGGCAAGATCTATCAGCGGCCGTTCGGCGGCATGACCACCCGCTTCGGCGAGGGACCGCCGGCGCAACGCACGTGCGCCGCCGCCGACCGCACCGGCCACGCCATGCTCCACACCCTCTATGGGCAGTCGCTCAGGCATGCGACCGAGTTCTTCATCGAATATTTCGCCATCGACTTGATCATGGACGATGGCGTCTGCCGGGGCGTCGTGGCCCTCTGCCTGGAGGACGGGACGCTCCACCGCTTCCGCGCCCACAAGACGATTCTCGCCACCGGCGGCTACGGGCGCATCTACGCCACCTGCACCGGCGCCCATACCCAGACCGGCGACGGCAACGGCATGGTGCTGAGGGCCGGGCTGCCGCTGCAGGACATGGAGTTCGTCCAGTTCCACCCGACCGGCATCTACGGCGCCGGCTGCCTGATCACCGAGGGGGTGCGCGGCGAGGGCGGCTATCTCGTCAACTCAGAGGGCGAACGCTTCATGGAGCGCTACGCCCCGCACGCCAAGGATCTCGCCTCGCGCGACGTGGTCTCGCGCGCTATCACCATCGAGATCAGGGAGGGACGCGGGGTCGGCGAGGCCAAGGACTACATCCACCTCGAGATGTCCAACCTTGACCCGAAGCTCATCCACGAGCGGCTGCCCGGCATCGCCGAACTGGCGCGCGTCTTCACCGGGGTCGACGTCACCAAGGAACCGATCCCGGTGCTGCCGACCGTCCACTACAACATGGGCGGCATCCCGACGAACTATCACGGCGAGGCGCTGACCAAGGCCGGGGGCGAGGAGCAGGTGGTTCCCGGCCTGATGGCGGTCGGCGAGGCGGCCTGCGTGTCGGTGCACGGCGCCAACCGCCTCGGCTCGAACTCGCTCATCGATCTGGTGGTCTTCGGCCGGGCCGCCGCCAGGCGTTGCCGCGACACCGTCTCTCCGGGCGAGAAGCACATGGGCCTCCCCAAGGACGCCGGCGACGACGCGGTCGCCCGCCTCGATCGCTTCCGCAATGCCGGCGGCGGGACGCCGACCGCCGCGTTGAGAGCCCGGATGCAGAAAGTGATGCAGGAGAACTGCTCGGTGTTCCGCACCGGCGAGGTCCTGCGGGAAGGGCATGACCTGATCCACAAGGTGTGGAGCGGAACCGACGACATCGGCGTCACCGACCGGTCGCTGATCTGGAACACCGACCTGGTCGAAACGCTGGAATACGACAACCTCATCGTCCAGGCGGTCGCCACCATGGATTCGGCCGCCAACCGGACCGAGTCGCGCGGCGCCCACGCGCGCGAGGACTATCCCGAGCGCGACGACAGGAACTGGATGAAGCACACGCTGGCCTTCATCGACCCCGAAAAGCGGTCGGTTCGTCTCGACGACCGGCCGGTCCATTCCTTCACCCTCACCAACGACGTCCACTACATCGAGCCCAAGGCGCGGGTGTACTGAAGCGGCGGGCCGCCACGCGCGGACGCGGCAGTGCGGTTGCGGGGTTGTTGGAACCTCCGGTCTCGGGCAGGCTGGGATTGCGGTGTGGGGAGTCCGGCGAGGGAGGGCGACGATGTTCAGGTTCATGGTGGCCGCCGGGGCGGCGATGGTGATGGGCACGGCGGCGCTCGCCGGGCCGCAGCATCTCGATATCATCTACGAGCAGTGTGGAGTCCAGTTGAACAAGCCCCCGGCGACCTGCAATTGCATTTCCGACAGTGCCGGCGTTCAGCTCAATGAGAACCAGCAGGCCTTCATGGCGGCCCAGGTGACCGGCAACGGGGCAGAGATCGGGCGGACGCAGCAGCTGCTCAGCCCGAATGAGGCGATCGACGTGATGACGTTTATGACGACGGCGATCGAGGCCTGCGGCGGCTGACGCCGCCCTCTCTGGAAAACTCAATAAAAACAACTGTTTGACCGAGGGCGCGGAGACTCGCGGGAAGCGCGAGTGCGACATTTTTCACACGTTCTTTGGAAAAATGCATGACGGCCTGACAAAAAGGCCGTATTGTGTCGGCGCCCGTGACGGAACCGGATTCGTTGAGATTTCCGTGGCTTAAGCGCAGCAGGCGCTCCGGCCGTCGCGAGTCCCGGCGTGTGCAGCGTCCGCCGGCGCGGGAGTGTGTTTGGCGAAAGGATCGTTCATGGCGCTCGCAACGCTCACGTCCGGCGGGTACTCGGTCAAGCCGCTTCCGGACAAGCTCGGCTACAGGCCGGGTGCGGCCATCGCCTTCGTGGCGCTGCCGGACGAGCTGTGCGAGCTGCCGCGCACGTGTGATTTCGGCAAGGTCGCCCGGCGCCAGGACTGGTCGCGGCCGCTCGGGCCGGGCACCTACGACGTCATTCACGCCTTCACGCGCAGCCGTGCCGAACTCGCCGGCGGTCTCAAGAAGCTGCGCCGGGCGCTCAACTCGGACGGCATGATCTGGATCTCGTGGCCGAAGAAGTCGGCCAAGGTGCCGACCGACGTCACCGAGGACGTCGTGCGCGCCGAAGCGCTGAAGCTCGATCTGGTCGACGTCAAGGTGGCGGCCATCGACAACACCTGGTCGGGCCTCAAGCTTGTCATCCGCGTCGATCAGCGGTGAGATCGGCGCCTGCCATCGCCGGCAAGCGCGATGGACCGGTCGGGCGAAATCCCCTATGCGTGCGTCGTGATCGCAGCGCCGGACGGCAGAGCGAGACCGGGGCAACAGTGAAGCATGGTCCAGTTCAGGCTCCCCAGGAATTCCACCGTCGGTGAAGGCAAGGTCTGGCCGCAGCCCACCGGCGCGGCCGATGTCACGGAGTTCCGCGTGTACCGGTGGGACCCGGACGGCGGTGCCAATCCGCGCATGGACACCTATTACGTCGATCGCGACGACTGCGCGCCAATGGTCCTCGACGGCCTCATCTGGATCAAGAACAAGGTTGACCCGACGCTTGCCTTCCGCCGTTCGTGCCGGGAGGGCGTGTGCGGCTCCTGCGCGATGAACGTCGACGGCGAGAACACCCTCGCCTGCACCAAATCGATGGACGACATCGACGGGGCGGTGGCGGTCAGGCCCCTGCCGCATCTGCCGGTGATCAAGGACCTGGTCGGCGACCTCACCACCTTCTACGCACAGCTCCGCTCGATCGAGCCGTGGCTGAAGACCGAGACGCCGCAGCCGGAGAAGGAATGGCGCCAGAGCCACGATGACCGCGAGAAACTCGATGGCCTCTACGAGTGTATCCTGTGTGCCTGCTGTTCGACGGCGTGCCCGTCGTACTGGTGGAACGGCGAACGCTTCCTCGGCCCGGCGGTGCTGCTCCAGGCCTACCGCTGGCTGATCGATTCACGCGACGAGGCGACCGGCGACCGGCTCGACCAGCTTGAGGATCCCTTCCGCCTCTACCGCTGCCATACCATCCTCAACTGCGCCCAGACCTGTCCCAAGGGACTGAACCCGGCCAAGGCGATCGCCGAGGTCAAGAAGATGATGGTCGAACGGCGCATGTAAGCAGGATCGGACTTGGCGCGGTCGCATCGGCTGACCCGCAGTTGCTGATGATCCCCTGTCGCGCGCACCATGCCGATCCGCCGGAACAGGGCGACGGCGGATCGGGTGGGGATGATGGCGGTTTCGATTTGATCGGGACGTGTCGGCGCTTCTCCGCCCGACTTGATCAAGGCTTCTTCGGCCTTCATCCGGCCCATTCAATGCCTATATGCAAGACCAGTTCCAATCGAAGGGAGAGGGTGAGATCATGGACAAGGTCGCCGAGCACACCGGGGCGCCTTGGTCGATCGAAGCGATCGAGACGCTCAAGAAGCTCTGGAGCCAGAGCGTTTCCGCCGAGATGATCAGCCAGACTCTGTCGCGGCCCGAGGATGCGGTCCGCGCCAAGGCGGCGGAGCTTCGCCTGTCTCAGCACGTCAAGGCGAAGTAGACGCGATCCCGCGACGCCCGTTCACTCCCGAAGCCTCGCGTCGCGTGGCGTCCCAATGTCGGCCCCCGACGATTCCTGCCTGAAACCCGCTACAATCCCGGCGCATGATTCGCCGCGCCGAAGCCGCAAGAAGGGTCCGCTGATGGCGATGAGACGCATCGTTCCGGTGGTGTTGGCGATCGCCCTCGTCGGCTGTGGATCGATCGGAGCGATCGGCGTGCCATGGAGGCGGTCAAGTCCGCCACCGCCGCTCGAGCCTGCGGCGCTGCCTCCGGTCGAAGTCGCCGAGCTGCCGCCGCCCGGCGGAGACGCCGGGTTGCCGGCGGACGGTGCCGAGGTCGAACCGCTGGCGCAACCGGGCGCGGCGACCGCGTCGAACGCGCCGCTGGCGGCCGGTGCTCTCGGCCGAACCGACCTGCTCGGCGGCTGGACGATCACGACCGAGGGCGACTCCTGCCAGCTCTTCATGACGCTGACCAGTTGGACCGGCGGCTATCGCGCCTCGACCCGGGGCTGCAGCAGCGATCTCTTGAAGTCGATCTCGGCGTGGAACCTGGAGGGCAGCCAGGTGACCCTCGCCGGCCAGGGCGGCAAGCCGGTCGCTCGCCTTCAGCCTTCCGGTAGCAACCGGTTCGCCGGAACGGGCGAGGCTCTCGGCGGGGCGGTCACGTTCTACCGCTGAGAGGCGCCAAGCGCGCGACGATCCGGCCGCCGCTCGCAGTGCCGATCGGCCTCTTGCACCGCAGCATCAATCGGGTTAGTCAACGCCAGCCTTGCTTGCCTGGCGTCAGTGAGCGGCTCCGCCCCAGGGGTATCGTCTGAACATGGCACGTGCACGGATCGCGCTGATCGGCGCTGGTCAGATCGGCGGCACGCTCGCCCATTTGATCGGTCTGAAGGAACTCGGAGACGTCGTCCTCTTCGACGTGGTCGAAGGGGTTCCGGAGGGCAAGGCTCTGGATATCGCCGAGGCCTCGCCGATCGGCGGGTTCGATATCCATCTGGCCGGCACTTCCGCCTACGCGGCGATCAAGAGCGCCGATGTCTGCATCGTCACCGCCGGCGTGCCGCGCAAACCGGGGATGAGCCGCGACGACCTGTTGGAGACCAACCTCAAGGTGATGGAGCAGGTGGGCGCCGGCATCAAGAAGTACGCGCCCAAGGCCTTCGTCATCTGCATCACCAATCCGCTCGACGCCATGGTGTGGGCGCTGCAGAAGTTCTCGGGGCTGCCGAAGGACATGGTGGTCGGAATGGCCGGCGTGCTCGATTCGGCGCGCCTGCGCTACTTCATCGCTACCGAGTTCGACGTCTCGGTCGAAGACGTCACCGCCTTCGTGCTCGGCGGCCACGGCGACACCATGGTGCCGCTGACCCGCTATTCGACCGTGGCCGGCATCCCCTTGCCGGATCTCGTCAGCATGGGCTGGACGACCAAGAAGCGCATCGACGAGATCGTCCAGCGCACCCGCGACGGCGGCGCCGAGATCGTCGGCCTGCTGAAGACCGGATCGGCGTTCTACGCGCCGGCCCATTCGGCGATCGCGATGGCTGAAAGCTACCTCAAGAACAAGAAGCGGGTGCTGTCGTGCGCGGCCTGCCTCAAGGGCGAATACGGCGTGCGCGACCGCTACATCGGCGTGCCGGCGGTCATCGGCGCCAAGGGCGTGGAGCGCATCATCGAGATCGACCTCAACAAGGCCGAGCAGGCGATGTTCGACAATTCGGTCGCCGCGGTCGACGGCCTGATCGAGGCCTGCACCAGGATCATCCCATCTCTCGCCAGGTAGGCGTCGACGAAATGCCGGCTTGAGGGACGGGGCGCCGCATGAACATCCACGAGCATCAGGCCAAGGCGTTGCTGAGGGAGTTCGGCGTGCCGGTGGCCAAGGGGGCCGTCGTCTTCGCGGCCGCCGAGGCCGAGAGGGCGGCGCGCGAGGTGGGCGGGCCGGTGTGGGTGGTCAAGGCCCAGATCCACGCCGGCGGCCGTGGCAAGGGGCGATTCAAGGAACCGGAGGCCGGCAGCGGCGGCGGGGTACGGCTGGCGCGCTCGGTCGCGGAGGCCGGGCGCCTGGCGGGCCAGATGCTCCGCAAGACCCTGATCACCCGGCAGACCGGACCGCAGGGGCGGCTGGTCAGGCGCGTCTACATCGAGGCCGGATCGGAGATCGCGCGCGAGCTCTACCTGTCGGTCCTCGTCGATCGCAAAGTGGGACGGGTCGCGTTCATCGCCTCGGCCGCCGGCGGCGTCGACATCGAGGAGGTGGCGGCAACCGCGCCGGAAAAGATCCTGACCGCGCACGTCGATCCGGACGCCGGCTGCACCGAGGCGACGGGGAGAGAAGTCGCCGCTGGTCTCGGTCTCGGCGGCGCCGAGATCGCCAAGTGCGTGGGGCTCTGCCGGGCGCTCTACGAAGCCTTCGTCGCCAAGGACATGAGCCAGCTCGAAATCAACCCGCTGGTCGTCACCAAGGGCGGCGAGCTCCTCTGTCTCGACGCCAAGATCGGGCTTGACGACAACGGTCTGTTCCGCCACCCCGAGCTCGCCGAGCTCCGCGACGTCAGCGAGGAGGACCCGCGCGAGGTCGAGGCCGGGCGCCACAACCTTTCCTACATCGCCCTCGACGGGACGATCGGCTGCATGGTCAACGGCGCCGGCCTCGCCATGGCGACGATGGACATCATCAAGCTCTACGGGGCGGAGCCGGCCAACTTCCTCGACGTCGGCGGCGGCGCCGGCAAGGAGAAGGTCGCCGCCGCCTTCAAGATCATCACCGCCGACCCGCGGGTGAAGGGCATCCTGGTCAACATCTTCGCCGGCATCAACCGTTGCGACGTCGTCGCCGAAGGCATCGTCGCGGCGGTCAGGGAGACCGGCCTCACGGTGCCGCTGGTGGTGCGGCTGGAAGGCACCAACGTCGAGCTCGGCAAGGAGATCATCGCTAGTTCCGGCCTCGATGCGATCAACGCCGACGACCTCGACGATGCGGCGCACAAGGTGGTTCGCGCGGTGCAGGCGCTGGCCTGATGTCGATCCCCATTCGACTTGACGAAGCACACATAATTACACATAATATGTGAGATTATGTGGAGCGAAGCGAGTGAAGAACATCACGCTGGCCATCGAGGAAAAAGTGCTCAAGGCGGCACGGGCCTACGCGGCCAAGCGGGGCACAACCCTGAACGCACTGGTGCGGGAACACTTGGCGACGCTGGTCGGCGAAGACGAGAGGATCGAGGAAGCGCGGCGCGGGCTTCTGGAGCTGATGGATCGCTCAACGGGCCGGCTCGGCCCCGACTACAAGTGGAACCGGGACGAGATCTATGCCGATCGACTGTTTCCTCGACACGAACGTTCTGGTGTACGGAGCAGCCGGAAGACAAGATGAATCGCGCAAGGCGGCAATTGCGCGTCAGCTCGTGGCGACGCAAACATTCGGCGTTTCCGCGCAAACACTTGCCGAGTTTTACAACACCGTGTCGAGAGAGGTGCTGGTGCCGCTTTCGCTGGCGGAGATCGACGCCTGGATAGAACGGCTTTCCAGCTTCCCATTCACCCCGGTGGACACCAATATCGTCAGGGCAGGCATATTTCTGTCCCGTCGCTACCGCATCGGATACTACGACGCGGCGCTGCTGGCGGCCGCCGAACGACTGGGCGCTCCGATCTTCTATTCCGAGGACCTAGGCCACAACCAAGTCTACGGCTCGGTACGTGTCGTTAACCCCTTCCGGTGAAGAAGGCTGAGTCATGTCCATCCTGATCGATGCCTCGACCAAGGTCATCTGCCAGGGCTTCACCGGCAAGCACGGCACCTTCCACTCCGAGCAGGCCATCGCCTACGGGACCAAGATGGTCGGGGGGGTGTCGCCGGGCAAGGGCGGGCGCGTCCACCTCGGCCTGCCGGTCTTCGACACCGTCGCGGAAGCCAAGGCGGCGACCGGCGCCGACGCAACCGTCGTCTACGTGCCGCCGGCGGCGGCGGCGGATGCGATCCTCGAGGCGATCGCGGCCGAGATGGCGCTCATCGTCGCCATCACCGAGGGCATCCCGGTGCTCGACATGGTCAGGGTCAAGGCGGCGCTCGCTCTCTCGGCAAGCCGTCTCGTCGGGCCCAACTGCCCCGGCGTCATGACGGCGGGGGCGTGCAAGATCGGTATCATGCCGGGCAACATCTTCACCCAAGGTTCGGTCGGTATCGTGTCGCGCTCCGGCACGCTGACCTACGAGGCGGTGTTCCAGACCACCAATGTCGGCCTCGGCCAGACCACCGCCGTCGGAATCGGCGGCGATCCGGTCAAGGGCATGGAGTTCATCGATGTTCTGGAGCTGTTCCTCGCCGACGACGCCACTCGGTCGATCGTCATGATCGGCGAGATCGGCGGCGTGGCCGAGGAGGACGCCGCGGCGTTCCTTAAGAGCGAAGCCTCACGCGGGCGCAACAAGCCGGTGGTTGGCTTCATTGCCGGGCGGACGGCGCCGCCCGGCCGGCGCATGGGCCACGCAGGCGCCATCATCGCCGGCGGACACGGTGGCGCCGAGGAGAAGATCGAAGCGATGAAATCGGCCGGAATCGCCGTTTCCGCTTCGCCGGCGCGGATCGGACGGACCTTGGCCGAGGTCTTGAACGGATAGTGATGTAACCCAGATTGGGGAGAGGGGACCTCCCACCCCGTGGACCAGAAGAGATGCCACGACAGGACGCGAATCAGGCATTCGCGGCGACATCGTTCCTTTATGGCGCCAACGCGCCCTATCTCGAAGAGCTGCACGCGCGCTACTGCCGTGACCCGAAGGCGGTCGACGCCGAGTGGCGGCGGTTCTTCGAGAGCCTGAAGGACAGGCCGGACGAGGTCATCGCCGAGGCGAACGGCGCGCCATGGGGGCGGCCCAACTGGCCGCCGGTCGGCAACGGCGAGCTGGTGGCGGCGATCGAGGCGGCGTCGGCCGAGAAGATCGGCGCCGGTGTCGCGACCCGCGGAGCCGAGATCAGTGACGGAGCGGTCCAGCAGGCCAC
>JBBDMC010000222.1:0-9657 GCA_040878485.1 Bauldia sp.
ATCCTCAACGACCGGCCGGAAGCCGAGTTCGTGATCATCGCGCCGACGATCAAGGTCGCCAATCACTCCTTCGCCCAGGCGGAGAACACGATCCGCCTCGATGACGAGCTCGAAAAGCTCTTCCACATCCGCCCGCATCTTCGACGGATCGAGCATTTGATATCCGGTGCCTCGCTCTCGATCCTGGCGGCGGATACCGACATCGTCACCGGCGGCAAGCAGCTCGGGACGCTGATCGACGAGACGCATGTCTTCGGCACCAAAAGCAAGGCGGCCGACATTCTGCTGGAACTGAGGGGCGCCCTCGCCGCGCGGCCCGACGGTTTTCTGTTCCAGATCACGACGCAGTCGAAGGCGCCACCGGCGGGCGTGTTCAAGGCCGAACTGGAGATGGCGCGCGCGGTGCGCGACGGCAAGGTGAGGCTGCCGCTGCTGGCGGTCCTCTACGAACACCCCGACGAATTGCTGGAGAAGGATCGCTGGCAGGAGCGGCGCTACTGGCAAATCGTCAACCCGAATCTCGGGCTCTCGGTCGATCCGGCGTTTCTCGAACTGCAGCTGATGAAGGCGACGCGGCAGGGCGCGGCCGAGATGGCGCTCATCGCCTCGCAGCATTTCAACGTCCAGATCGGGGTCAGGCTCGGCGCCGACAGGTGGCGCGGGGCGGAACACTGGGAAGCCGCCGCCGACACGACGCTGACGCTCGACGAGCTGCTCGCGCGGAGCGAGGTGGCGATCGTCGGGATCGACGGCGGCGGGCTCGACGATCTGCTCGGGGTGGCGGTTATTGGCCGCGAGATCGGGACGCGCAACTGGCTCTTGTGGGGCAAGGGCTGGTGCCAGGCGGACGTCCTGAAGATCCGGCAGGAGATCGCGCCGGCGCTGCTCGGCTTCGAGCAGGACGGCGACCTCACGATCATCGGCGAGCATCAGCTCGCGGACGGGACGACCAGTTGGGGCGTCGCCGATGACGATCCCGACCCGCTGACCTCGGACATCCGCGGCGTCGCCGATATCGTCCAGCAGGTCTTCGACGCGGGGCTGCTGCCGGCGGAGGGCGGGGTCGGGTTCGACCCGCAGGGCGTCGGCGCCATGGTCGACGAGCTGGCGCGGCGCAACATCACGGCGCCCTGCGTCGTCTCGGTGCCGCAGGGCTTTCGGCTCTCGTCGGCGGTGTGGTCGATGGAGCGAAAGCTCAAGGACGGCACGCTGCGCCATGCCGGCCAGGGCCTGATGAATTTCTGCGTCGGCAACGCCAAGGTTGAGCTGAAGGGGAACGCAGTCTTGATCACCAAGGAAGCTGCCGGCCGCGCCAAGATCGACGTGTTGATCGCCGCCTTCAACGCGGCGAAACTGATGGAGCGGAATCCGGAAGCCGCAGCCGGCGTCGATCTCGACGCCTATCTGCGCACGGTGCGGATGATCGCATGAGCCTCTGGTCAAGGCTGGCGAACGCGGCGACGGCTTTCCGGAAGCTCGGCCCCAGCGTGAAGATCAGCGGTCGCGACGACGCCGACACGCAGAAACTGGCACGCCTGGCAAGCGGGAGCGCGGCCGGCAAGGTTGTGACGGTCGATACCGCGCTGACCCTGTCGACGGCCTGGAGCTGCATGCGCCTCCTGTCGGAGACGATCGGGACACTGCCGTTTCCGGTCTATGTGCTCGATGCGGAAGGCAATCGCGAGGTCGCGCGGGACGAGCCGCTCTACACGCTGCTGCACGACAGCCCGAACGACCGGCAGACCGCGGCGGAGTTCATCGAAGGGCAGGTGGCCTGCCTCTGCGGCTGGGGCAACGCGTATGCCGAAAAGAACTATCTCGGCGCTCGCCTCGTCGCGCTCGAGCCGATCCATCCCGCAACGGTCTCGATTCGCGTCGACGACACCGGCCGGCGCTTCTACCGGTTCGCCGAAAGGGGCAAGTCGCGGGAGCTGCCGGAGGAGCGGATTTTCCACATCCGCGGCTTCGGCTTCGGCGGCGACAAGGGGCTCTCGCCGATTGCCTACGCCCGGCAGACCATGGGCACGGCGCTCGCCGCCGACGAGGTGGCGGCGCTCACCTTCGCCAACGGGCTCAGCCTGTCGGGCTTCGTGAAGGAAGCGGCCGGCACCAAGACGTCGCCCGAGCAGCTGACGGCGCTGATGGACCTCTTCGACCGGTTCCTGGGGTCGGCGAAGGTCGGCAAGGTCATGCCGCTGCCGACGGGGTTCGAGTTCCAGGCGCTCAGCATGAACCCGGAAGACGCGCAGCTCCTGGAGACGCGCGCGTTCCACGTCGAAGAGATCTGCAGATGGTTCCGGGTGCCGCCCTTCATGGTCGGGCACACCGAGAAATCGACGAGCTGGGGCACCGGCATCGAGCAGCAAATGATCGGCTTCCTGACTTTCTCGCTGCGGCCGTATCTGACGCGCATCGAGCAGGCGGTCAAAAAACAACTGATCCCGGCGAAGGACCGCGGCCGCATCTTCGCCGAATTCAACCTCGACGGGCTGCTGCGGGCGGACTCGGAAGGCCGCTCCGCAATGTATGCGAGCCTCGGCCAGAACGGCTACATGACGCGGAACGAGGGCCGGCGGCGCGAGAATCTGAAGCCCATGCCGGGCGGCGACGTGCTGACCGTGCAGTCGAACCTCGTTCCCCTCGATCAACTCGGCAAGACGCCGCCGCGGCCGACGCAACCCGCCGCCGGCGAGCCGCTTTAGGAGACGACGATGGACAGAGCCGTTGCGTTTGCGCCGCTGGAGGTGAAGTTCGCCGAGGGCGACGGGGTCGCCGCCGGCACCTTCACCGGTTACGGCGCGATTTTCGGCAATCAGGACGGCTATGGCGACGTCATCGAGAAGGGAGCCTTCAAGGACACCCTGCGCGAGTGGAAGAAGCTGAAGCGGCTGCCGCCGATGCTGAGCCAGCATGGCGGCTGGTTCATGTCCGACCAGGACGGCATTCCGGTCGGCAAGTGGACGGGGATGGGCGAGGACGAGAATGGCCTCGCGGTCGAGGGGCGACTGATCAATCTCGACACCGAGCGCGGCAAGGGCATCTACGGGGCGATGAAGGAAGGCGTGCTCGACGGGCTCTCGATCGGCTATTTCCCGAAGGAGTTCGAGCTCGGGACCAAGCCCGAGGAGCCCCGGCGCAAACTCAAGAAGGTCGAACTCGTCGAAGTCTCGATCGTCACCTTCCCGGCGAATGCCGAGGCGCGGGTGACCGGCATGAAGTCCCGGCAGATGACAGATCACTGGGAAGAGTTCGGGCGCAGGGTGCGCGACGGCGCGCCGCCCGAAACGAAAGAATTCGAGGACCTCCTGCGCGACGCAGGGGTGCCGAAAGCCATGGCCGTGCGGATCGCCTCCGTCGGCTATGCGAAGGCCATTCGGAGCGACTCCGAGGGTGAGGCGAAACTGGCAGCCGAGACGATCGCAAACCTGCGCGCCGCGGCGGCCGCTCTCAGAACCCCATCCTGAAAGGAACTCCGATGAAAATGAACTGGAACCGGGCGCTCATGCTCGGCATCTTCGGCTGCCTAGCGCTCGCGGCCGTCACCCTGCTGGTTGTGCCCGACCCGACGCTTCTCGACGTGGGCTGGATTGTCCTGGCCAATGTCATCCCGGCGGCGCTCACGCCCGACGAGATCGGCAGGCTGTCTGTCGAACTGAAGGAAGCGGCCAACCAGGTCAAGGCGCAGGCCGAGGCGGCGACCGCCGAAATGAAGAAACTTGGCACGCTGACCGAAGAGACCAAGGCGAAGGCCGACCAGGCGCTCGTCAAGCACAACGAGATTGCGCAGCGGCTGACCGAGATCGAGCAGAAGCTGGTGCGCGCCGCCGCCGGTCCCGAGAGGCGCAAGTCGCTCGGCGAAACCGTGACCGAGCATGACGACGTCAAGGCCTTCATCGCCAAGGGCGGCAAGGGGCGGGTTCGCGTTGCGGTCAAGGCGATCATCTCGTCGCTGACGACCGATGCCGACGGCTCGGCCGGCGATCTCATCGTGCCGATGCGGATCGGCGCGGTCGCGCCGATTCAGCGGCGCTTCACCATCCGCGACCTGCTGACGCCGGGGCGGACCACGGCGAACGCCATCGAGTTCGTCAAGGAGACCGGCTTCACCAATCTCGCGGCGACCATTTCCGAAACCGCGGGCGATGCCAAGCCGCAGTCGGAGATCAAGTTCGATCTCGTCAATTCCCCGGTTCGCACGATGGCGCACTGGGTGCTGGCGACGCGGCAGATTCTCGACGACGTGCCGCAGCTCATGTCCTATATCGACGGCCGGCTGCGCTACGGGCTCGCCTATGTCGAGGAAAACCAGCTCCTCAACGGCGGCGGCACCGGGGCCGACCTCAACGGCATCTACACGCAGGCGACCGCCTATTCGCAGCCGATCGAGCCGACGGCCGCCGGCACGCTGACCAAGATCGACATCATCCGTCTGGGCCTGCTGCAGGCAACGCTGGCCGAGTTTCCCTCGACCGGCATCGTCCTGCATCCGAGCGATTGGGCGGACATCGAGCTCACCAAGACCGACGACGGCGCCTACATCTTCGCCAACCCGGCAGGTAACGCCGGCGGCGACCGCCTCTGGGGGCTGCCCGTGGTGCCGACGCAGGCGATGACCATCGACAAGTTCCTGGTCGGGGCTTTCCAGCTCGGCGCGCAAATCTTCGATCGCGAGGACGCGCATGTCGAAATCTCGACCGAGGACAGCGACAACTTCCGCAAGAACCTGGTGACAATCCTCGCCGAGGAACGCGCGGCGCTCGCGGTCTTTCGGACCGAGGCCTTCGTCAAGGGCGACTTCAGCGACGCTCTCGGCGTCTAGCCGGATCGATCAGCCATCAGCTGCCGGGGGCGGACCCGCGTTCGCCCCCGGCTCACTCTGCCTTGCGACAAGACCGGCTCGGCCGGTCTTTTCCGAAGGCACAGGAGAAACGCGATGAAACTCAAGGCGCTCGACCAGATCCACATCAGCTCGGTCCAGGCGGACACGCTCCGCACCGGGCAGGAGTTCACCGTCGGCGACGATCTCGGCGCGCAGCTGATGAAGCTGCACCCGAAAACCTTCGCCCTCGTCGATGGACCGGCCGCCGGGAAGAAGGCGGCCGCCGAGCGCGCCGTCGGCGCCGGCCAGAAAGGCGAGCCCAAACGCAAGGGCGCGGCCCCCGCGAAGGACCCGAAGTCCGAGGCCGGCGAGAAGGGCGAGGCGAAGCCCAAGAAATAGGGAAATAGCCCGTCCATCCGGCCGGGCTGACGAGGCGGCCTTCGGGCCGCCGCCAACAGGCGCCTCGGCGCCGCAAACCGGAGCAGAGACATGCGTAGAATGAGGGTCACGGTCACGACCGCCGTCGGCGGGGCGGCGACCGCCTATTCGCCCCGAATTTCGGGCGAGCTGCAGCACATCGAATACAAGAAGCACGCGACCACCGCCTATACCGACGGGGTCGATTTCACCATCACCTCGGAACGCAGCGGGGAAAGCCTGTGGACCGAGGTCAACATCAACGCCTCGACGACGAGGCGCCCGCGCGCGGCAACCCATTCCGACGTCGGCGTCGGATTGCTTTACGCGGCTGGCGGCGCGGCCGTCGCCGACCGGATGGCACTCGCCAACGATCGCGTGAAGATCGTGCTGGCCGCGGGCGGGGATGCCAAGATCGGCGATTTCTACATCGTCGTGAAGTGAGCAGCGGGATGCTGAGGCCGGTCCTGATAACGGCGCCGGCCTTGGCGCCCGTCAGCCTCGCGGAGGCGAAGGCGCACCTGCGCGTCGACCATCCCGACGATGACACGCTGATCGGCAATCTCGTCGATGCGGCGACGGCGCATCTCGACGGCCGTGCCGGCGTGCTCGGCCGGTGCATGGTCAACCAGGAGTGGCGGATCGACCTCGCCGACTTCAATTCGGTGTGCCTGCGGCTGCCCTTCTGCGACGTGAGCGGGGTCGTGATCAAATATGACGACGCGGCCGAGGCCGAACAGACCCTTGCCGCCAGCAACTACCGGCTGCTCGAGGACGCCAGGTCGAGCTATCTGGAATTCACCGATGGGTTCGCGGCGCCGACGGTATTCGACAAGCCCAACGCGGTGAGGATCACGCTCGTGGCGGGCTTCGGCGCGTCGGCCGCGGACGTGCCGGCGGCGCTGCGCCTCGCGATCAAGCAGCTCGTCGCGCACTGGTACGGCTCTCGCGAGGCGGTGAGCGTCGGCAACATCGGCAGCGAACTGCCGCTCACGGTCGCAGCGCTGATCCAGCCCTATCGAAGAGTCGGCATCTAGCTTTTTTTAATCCAACCACGGAGAAGACCATGTCGTTGACAGCATCGCTCAGGGTGAAATTCGAGGCCGCGCAGGTCGGTGCGGCGGATTTCGGGGGGCCGGAATCGAACCCGATCCTCGAACGGCTGCTCAAATTCGCCAGCGGGGGCGGCGCCGACCAGGCGGACCAGGTCTGGAGTGACCGCCGGACCCTCGCCGCGTCCACCCCGGAAGACCTCGATCTCGCCGGCGGACTGACCGACGCCTTCGGAAATGTGATCACCATGGCCGAGGTCGTGGCGCTCGGCGTCTTCGCCTCGGAGGACAACACCAACGATGTGGTAGTGGGGGATGCGGCCGCGCCGGTTCCGGTGTTCGCCGGAACGAACCCGACTTTCTCGGTCAAGCCGGGAGGGTGCATCGTCGTGGCGGCGCCGAAGGCGGCGGGCCTCTTTACTGTTGGGGCCGGATCGACCGACGATTTGAAGATCGCCAACTCCGGCGCGGGCACCAGCGTAACCTACGACATCTTCGTCCTGGGCCGCTCGGCCTAGACGATGGCGCTGCCGGCCGGCCGGCGCGACCGGCGGATCACGATCGAGCGGGCGGTCGAGACGTTCAATGCCCTCAACGAGGGGGTGAAGACCTGGCAGGGGTTCGCGGAACTGTGGGCAGAGTATCGGCCCCTGAGTGTGCGCGAGCAGCTGCAGGCGGCGGAGGTGGCCTCGGAGATCACCGCCTCGTTCCGGGTTCTCGCCAGCAAGAAGGCGCGGGCGATCACGCCGAAGGACCGGATCGTGTGGGACCGCAAGATATTCGACATCGCGGGTATCCAGCCGATCGGCCGCGAGGGTCTCGAAATCCTCGCGGCGGCGCGCAATGACGGGGGTGTGTAGTGGCGATCTTCGGGCGCGAGCGCAGCACGGTTTACATCGAGGGCCTTCGCGAGCTCGACGCGGCTTGCACGGGCTCCGCCGGGTGGAGTTGTTTTGCCTCACGCCGGCCTGCGCCGCCACGCGGCTTGCACGGGCTCCGCCCGTGGGCTGGCTCCTGATGCCGATGCGGGTGACTTACCAGATCGAAGGGCTGCGGCAGCTCGACGAAGCGCTGGGCGAACTGAAGAAATCGACGGCGCGGCGGGTGCTGCACAAGGTGCTGAAGCGGGCCGGAGAGCCGATTGCCGAGGCGGCGCGACGGCTGGCGCCGGACGATCCGGCGACCGATCCGCCGACCGATCTCAAATCGTCGATCGAGATATCGAGCAGGATTCGCAACACGGTCGGCAACGCCGCCTATTCGGCGGTGATGCGGGCGGCAGGATCGCGAGCCGAAGCGGTCTCGGCATCGCGCGCGGCGCGCCGGGGAGGCGGGGACGGCGGAAGCTTCGCCGAAGCGTTTGTCGGGCCGCGGAAGGGGCGCAACTCGAAGGTCGGGGCGCTGCAGGAATTCGGCACCGTCAAGCATCCGCCGCATCCGTTCATGCGGCCGGCCTGGGCGAGCCAGAAGGGCGCGGCGCTGGAGATCATCCGGCGCGACCTCGCAACGGAGATCGCGGCTGCGGCGAAGCGCGCGGCGGCGCGGGCGCTGAAAAAAGCGGGCCGGTGATGGAAGAACTTTTGGTGCAACTGCTGCTCGGCGCGCCGGGGCTGACCGCTCTCGTCGAGACCCGGGTCAAATGGGCTTTGCTGCCGCAAGGGGCGCTTCGGCCGAACGTGGCGCTGCACCTCGTCGCCGGCGAGCGGCACTACACGGCGGGGCGGCCGGACGGGCTCAAGGCGTCGATGGTCCAAATCGATGCATGGGCCAACAATTTCACGGGGGCGCTGCAAGTGGCGCGGGAAGTCGAAGCGCAGCTCTCCGGGTATCGCGACGCGCCGGCGGGAAGCGGGTTCGACGGGATATTCCTGCGGGCGATCCGCAGCGATGTCGACAAGACCGGAGCGGAAATATTGCACCGGGTGTCGCAGGATTTCGAGATCTGGACGACGGCCTGAACGGCAAGCCGTCCCAGGCTGAATGCAACGAAAGGAAAGCAAAATGGCAGAGTCCGACGCACTGATCGGCTATGGCGAGGCAATCGCGCTGTCGCGGGACGCCGGGGCCAACTGGCTCGACATCGGCGAGGTGACCAACCTCACCCCGCCCGCGCTTTCGACCGAGGAGGTCGCGGTGACGCATTCGGCGAGCCCCGATGCGACGCATGAGGCGATTCCAGGTGTCAACAAGTTCGGGCCGACGACGTTCGACATCAACTGGGTGCCGGGTTCGGATACCGACGAGCTGCTGCGGGAGCTCGTGCGGGAGCGCGAAGTCGTGCTGCTGCGGATCACCTATCCGAACGATGTCACCTGGACGTTCAGCGGGTTCTTCAACAGCGTCGCGCCGGCTGCGCCGATCGGGGACCGGCTGACGGCGTCGGTCGGCTTCACCATCCGCAAGAGCGGCATCGCCACGGGGGTCGCGGCGTAATGGCGAACCGCAACCGCGGCGAGGTCGGTTTCACCGTCGGAGAGAGGTCGCTGACGCTGCATTTCGGCGCCAATGCGATCGCCGAGGCGGAAACGCTGCTCGACAAGGGCATCGGCGAATTGCTGCTGGGGCTCGGCGACAAGAGCGCGGTGCGCATCGGCACGCTGCGGGCGCTGCTGTGGGCGGCGCTGCGCCGGCGTCACGCGGACATCGACCTCCTGAAAGCCGGCGACCTCATCGACGAGGCAGGCGCGGTGGCCGCCGGGGTGGCGATCTCGGAAGCGATCACGGCGGCACTGCCGGCACTGCCGGCGCCCGAAGACGGGGCGGAGCGGGAGCCAAACCCTCCGGGGCCCGGCGCGTCGACTGGCGACGGCTCTACCGCGATTTCATCGCGGCAGGCTTCGACGGGCCGACGTTCTGGGCGCTGACGCCGCGCGAGATCGGGGCGCATTTCGAGGCGGCGGCGATAGCCGGGCGACGCCGACACAATGAGGGCGTCCAGCTGGCATGGACGATCGCCTGGCTTGGCCGGGTAGCCCGGCTGCCGTCGCTCGCCGGGCTGCTGGTCGCGGAAGCCGGCGCGCCGCGCGCGCGGCAGACATGGGAAGACCGGCTGGCGGTGGCGCGAGGCGTCGACGCACAGGTCAACCGCAGGAAGAAACCCCAGACAAAAGGCGGCGGCGATGGCCGGAAACGCTGAAATCGGCGCGCTGCTGGTCCGGCTCGGGATCGATACGGCGCAGTTCCAGGACGGGTTGCGGCGCGTCGAGGGCGGGCTCGGGAGGCTCAGCCGGGGCGCCGGGGTGGCGTTCGCCGCGGACTCCGGTCAGTTTTTGGCCATGTCCGGACGCCGGGACGCGCGCTGGGACTATCGATGGACCCTTCTGACCTTCCGCATCGACGGCTCCAGCGGATCCGCGGACACCACGGTTC
>JBBDMC010000223.1:0-9565 GCA_040878485.1 Bauldia sp.
GAACGACCTGAAGCGGCTGAGCGCCGTGATGATGTCCTCGACTATCCCGTCGGCGAAATAGTCCTGTTCGGGGTCGGCGCTCAGATTCCGGAACGGCAACACCGCCAGCGCGGGAAGCACCGGCTCCGAACGCAGACCCGCTGCGATCGCTCCCTCCGGTTGGCCGACGAAGCGGTAGCCGACGCGCGGGACGGTCGCGATCCACTCGCCGCCACCCGGCGCGCGGCCGAGGAGCTTGCGCAGCGATCCGATCTGAACCGAGAGGTTGCTCTCCTCGACCGTCGTGCCCGGCCACGCCGCGTCCATGAGCTCGGCCTTGGTTCGCACCTGGCCGGGGTTCGTCACCAACGCCGCGAGGAGCAAGACGGCCTTCTGTCCGATGGGCACAAGCTCTCCGTCACGGAAGAGGGTTCCGTTCTCGGGATTCAACAGAAATTGTCCGAAGGCGACCGTCCGCTGCGACATGCCGCGAGGATAGCCCTTTCAGAAGTTTTCGGAATCTCTTTGGCGCGGCTTCAATACCGCGCTCCCCCCTTTTGGATACACCCTCAGCCATTCGCTCTCCAACGAGCGTCAGACCCGAACCACGAAGGAGTCTGTCATGACCCGCACGATCTTAGTCTCGGCGTTCCTCCTCGCGGCATCGGCCGCCAACGCTGCCGTCGACCTCGTTCAAGTCCCCGCCTTGTGCGGCACCTCGACCGAGGTGCTCGGGACCTTGGCCGCCAAGATGCCGAACCCGCGGTTGATCGGCAAAGGCGGCGACAGTCGGGGTCAGGAGATCGCGACCCTGTTCACGGGTAACGGCTACTGGGCGCTGATCGCGCTGATGTCGCCGCAAAGCGTCTGCGTCGTCGCCTCCGGTCACACCTGGACGGCGACCGAGCAGGAATCCTTCTGAAGCGATTCGCGTAGACCGGGCTGGCAGCCGCCAGCCGGTCACTCGGCGCCGCGGCGCTTCAGCAAACAACGAGGGTGCCGCGGCCCCTCCCAACCCAGGAGAGAGTCATGTCTTCGATCATGCGCAATACCATCGCCGCTACCGCCATTGCCCTTGCGGGTCTGGCCTCGGTCGCCGCCCGCGCGGCGGAGCAGCCCAACCTCGAGACGATCCAGGATATCGAGAAGCACTTCGGCGTCGTGCCGAACTTCTTCTGACTGTTCCCGGTAGCCAAGCTCCCGGCCCTGTGGAGCGAATACAAGAACGTCCAGCTGAATCCCAACACGGCGCTCGACGCCAAGACGAAGCAGTTGATCGGGCTGGCGGTGGCCGCCCAAGCCCAGTGCGGCGCCTGCATCTATTTCCAGTCTTCGGCGGCACTCGCCAACGGCGCCACCTTCAAGGAAATCCAGGAAGCAGTCGCCATCTTCGTGATCGAGGACAACTGGAGCAAGATCCTGACGACCGACACCTTCGAGATGGTCAAGCAGGACACCGACGCGCTGGTCTCCCTCGGCACGCTCAAGGCACCGGCGAAGACGCCGGCAGCCACCAACTAGCGTCCAATCGCGTTGGCTCTCCGGGAGATTCGGAGAAGCGTGGGCGCGGGGGCTGTCGGTTTAGCCGCCGCCGCGCCGGACTCCGGGTGGTCGCCACCAACGCGGGAATCGCCTCTTGTTTCGCGGTCAGTTGGCCTGGCCTCCACAATCGATCAGTGGTGCGCCGCCCTGCGATCGCCCCAGAGAAATTTTCTTTCCCCGTGTCGATTCCCCCGACCCCCGTTCGTCGTGTCAGGTGAGCAGGGACGATCCGACGGGCGAGCCGCCCGCGACCTGCATCCCAGCACAAGGAGAAGGCGATGCGTTTCATGGTGATTGTCAAAGCGACCAAGGACAGCGAGGCCGGCGCCCTGCCGTCGGAAGAACTGCTCGCGGCGATGGCCAAATACAATGAGGAGCTGGTCAAGGCGGGCGTGATGCTCGACGCCGCCGGCCTGCAGCCGAGCGCGAAGGGCGCGCGGGTGCGCTTCTCCGGCGACAAGCGCACCGTCATCGACGGCCCCTTCGCGGAGACCAAGGAGCTGATCGCCGGCTACTGGATCTTCCAGGTGAAGTCGAAGGAAGAGGCGATCGAATGGGTCAAACGCTGCCCCAATCCGATGGACGGCGAGAGCGAGATCGAAATCCGACAGGTGTTCGAGCTGGACGATTTCGGCGACAGCGAGGCGGTCCGCCATCACCGCGAAATCGGGCGGGAACTGGCCGGCCGACATTAGACCGCTACACGATCGAGCAGGAGACGAAACATGCGATTCATGACGATTGTCAAAGGCGCCGAGGGACTGAATCCGCCAGCCGCACTCCTCCAGGCGATCGGGAAGCTCCGAGAAGAGGCCACCAAGGCCGGCGCATTCGTCGAGATGGGCGGCCTCTTGCCCTCCACGACAGGGGCGCGGGTCCGGCTTGCGGACGGGAAGATGACCGTCACCGACGGTCCCTTCAGCGAAGCCAAGGAAGTCATCGGCGGCTACGCGATCTACAATGTCAGGTCGAAGGAAGAGGCGCTCGAATGGACGCGGCGCTTCATGAACCTTCACAAGCAGCACTGGCCCGACTTTGAGGGCGAGACCGAACTCCGCCAGATGCGGGAGTTCGGCCCGCCGGCATAAGGCGCGCTCGCCGGCCAGCGTGAGACCGCCGCGCCGGCGCGCCCGCGGCTTGCCGCCAAGGATCGGCGATGGTCTGATCGGTGCCCGTGACGGCACCCGATACCCATCGCGCCATCGACGCAGTCTGGCGGATCGAGGCGGCCAGGCTCATTGCCGGCCTGGCGCGGATGGTCCGCGACGTCGGCCTCGCCGAAGAATTGGCGCAGGACGCCCTCGTCGTCGCGTTGGAGCGCTGGCCGCGAACCGGCATCCCGGACAATCCGGGCGCCTGGCTCATGGCCACCGCCAAGCGCCGGGCCATCGATCTCCTGCGCCGGGGCAAGATGCTCGAGCGCAAGCACGCCGAGATCGGTCGCGAACTCGCAATCGAGCAGGAGTTGGCGGTGCCGGACATCGAAGCCGGGCTCGACGATCACGTCGGCGACGATCTCCTCAGCCTGATGTTCGCCGCCTGCCACCCGGTTCTATCGACCGAAGCGCGCGTTGCCCTGACGCTCCGCCTGGTCGGCGGTTTGACCACCGATGAGATCGCCCGGGCGTTCCTGGTGCCCGAAACGACGATCGCCCAGCGGATTGTACGGGCCAAGCGGACGCTCGCCAAAGCGCGAGTCCCCTTCGAGGTTCCCCGCGGCGACGCGCTGACGACACGTTTGTCGTCGGTGCTTGAAGTCATCTACCTGGTCTTCAACGAGGGTTACTCGGCGACCGCCGGGGACGACTGGATGCGGCCGCAGCTCTGCCAGGAGGCGCTCAGGCTCGGCCGCATCCTGGCCGAACTGGCGCGCCAGGAGCCGGAGGTCCACGGCCTGGTCGCGCTGATGGAGATCCAGGCCTCGCGTCTCGGCGCCCGGGCCGGACCGTCGGGCGAGCCGGTGCTGTTGCTCGACCAGAACCGCGCCCGCTGGGATCAACTGCTCATTCGTCGCGGCCTGGCGGCGCTCGATCGTGCCGAGAAGCTCGGCGGCGGGCTCGGCCCGTATGGGTTGCAGGCCGCCATCGCCGCCTGTCACGCACGGGCGCGCACCGCCGAGGAGACGGATTGGGTCAGGATCGCGGCGATCTACGAGGCGCTCGGCAAGGCCATGCCGTCGCCGATCGTCGAGCTCAATCGGGCGGTTGCCATCGGCTTTGCCTTCGGTCCGGCGGCGGGTCTGGCGCGGGTCGATCAGCTCACCTCGGAGCCGGCGCTCAAGGGCTACCACCTGCTTCCGAGCGTCCGCGGCGACCTCCTCAGGAAACTCGGCCGCCGCGATGAGGCCCGCGCCGAGTTCGAGCGCGCCGCCTCGCTCACCCGCAACGCGCGCGAGCGGGCGCTGCTCATGGCGCGCGCCGCCGAGTGCTGGGGCTGAATCGGACAGCGTTGGCCGGCTCGGCCAAGCAAGAATTAAATCGATACCACCAAAGAATGCCAAAGAGATTTTGCCGGTTGGTCGATCGAAAAGACAAATAAAGCTTCAACTATTTTCCAACGAGTGTGCTTGAAAAACCGAGGCCTATTCTCCATATTCAAAAGATAATCCGGTTCAGTAGCGAATCTTGTGGTATTGTCTGAGAATGAATAAACCCAAGATTAAGCAGCTGAGACACCGGCAGCAAGCGACCAGGACATCCGACGATGGCACTGAGTTTTCCGAACCACAGCCGCAGCTACGACGCAGTCAGAGGCCGCATCTCCTTCTGGGGCCACGACGGCGCGCTTGAGATACCGTTCTTCCTCGAACTGAACGCGCTGTTCAGGCTCTTTCCCCGCACGGCCAACAACGAAGCCGGAATCCTGGCGGCGTTCGACGCCGGTTGGAACCGGATTTGCGAGATCGCCGGCAAGGCCTATTCACCCGGCCGCCGGACCTTCTACGTGCTCGGCGAAGCCAACCTGTGAGCCGGGGAGAAGCGGAGGCGGGGGTCTTGGAATGGTCGACCGGACGACCGACCTCGACAAGCACCGCGGCATGGCGGCGCAGAAGGCCACCGACCTCAGACGACTGCGCATCGAGGTCGAAACCGACCAGGCGGCGCTGAAGGCACGCCAGGAAGAATTGGAGAAGTTTCTCTTCGCCGCGCCGACGGTCAGCTGGACGGAGGCGGTTGAGAAGGCGCGCTACCTGCTCGGGCTGCTGGCGCAGACCGCCGCCGCCCAGGATCCCCGCCGTCGGCAGCTTATCGAGACGCTGCTCGCCGATTTCGAGCGCCTCCTCGATGCCGAGCCGCAAGCGGGCGAATAGCGGCGACGGTGCGCCTGGCGCACTCTAGGCCCAAGGCAGGAGCACGATCTTGCCGCCGACCTGTTCAGCGTCGATGCGCTCGTGGACGGCGCGGGCGGCCGACAGCGGCAGCTTCTCGGCGATGACCGGTTTGATCGCGCCGCGCTTGTGTAGCTCGAACAGCTCCGACATGTCCGCTTTGAACTCGGCCGGGCGTTTCCTGCGCCGTGACGCGATGCTGTAGAAGGCGCCGCGCCGGCCTCCGAACAGGAACGAGAAGCGGTTCCACAGCATGGTCAGCTTGGCGAGGTCGAACAGGCTCCGCAGAAGCGACTGCGTTCCGGCGACAGCGCCCTGCAGGCCGAATCCGATCAGGATTCCGCCGGGCGCCAGACACGCGAACGACCGGTCCCAGTTGCTGCCGCCGATCGCGTCGAAGACCGCATCGACGCCCTTGCCGTTGGTCAGTCGACGGACTTCGGCGACGAAATCCTCCCCGTGGTAGTCGACCGCCGTCGCCCCGAGGCTTTCGACCAGCGGCAGCGCCGATCGCGGCGCGGTGCCGATGACCTTCAGCCCGAGGTAGCGGGCAAGAACCAGGAGGGCGGTTCCGACGGCGCCGGAGGCGCCGACCATCAGCACGGTCGCGTTCGGTTGGAATTTGCGGAAGCGGGTAAGCATCTGCCAGGCGGTGAGGAAGGTGAGCGGAATGCAGACTGCTTCGGCGGGGTCGAGACCAGCGGGCACGGGGACGAGACCGCGTGCCGGGCGGACGGCGTATTGGCTGTAACCACCGACGACGGACATATCGGCGACCATCTCGCCGATCTTCGGCGTCTCGACTCCGGGACCCAGCGCGTCGACGATCCCCACCAGGTCGTAGCCGGGCGTGTAGGGCAGGGGACCCTTGTAGTCCGGGTACTTGCCCTTACGGATGATGGTGTCGGTGAACCCGGTACCGGCGGCCAGCACCTTGATCCGGACCATGCCGGCGACAGGCGCCGGCAGGCTTTGCTCCTCGACCAGCGTCAATTCCTCGGGGCCACCAAAACGCGCCACCTGGATCTTCTGATACGTCACGACAGCGCCTCTCGTGAGCACCCCGGCACGCCCGAGGGAGTTGGCGAGAACAGGCGATGGCGCGCATTGCGCCAGATCAAGCGCGGCGACAACGGGCGACGCTGATGATCGAGCCGTTCAACAAGCCGAGCAGGAAGGCCATGGCGGAGTTGACGGCGGAAGGCCTGCGGCTGCTCGCTTTCACCGCACCCCATGCGCAACACCAGGACGTGCGGACCGGCCTGGCGAGATAACGAATGGGGCGGCCCGTTTGCCTCTTGACAGATACCGGAATGCGCCGTAAACAACCAAAAGGTTGAACAACCGAATGGTTGATCCATGGCATCTGTCGATGACCTGAGCGCCACGCTGAACGCGCTCGCCGACCCGACGCGGCGCGCCATCCTCGCCCGGTTGGCGACCGGCGAGGCCGCGGTCAAGGAACTGGCGGAACCGTTCGACATGAGTCTTCAGGCTGTTTCCAAGCACCTGAAGGTTCTCGAACGCGGCGGACTGATCGTCCGCACCCGTCAGGCGCAGTCGCGGCCGTGCCGGATTCAGCCGGCCGCTCTGAAAGACGTCGCCGACTGGCTGGAGAACTACCGCAAGCTTTGGGACCAGCGCCTGGATCGTCTCGGCGACTATCTCAAGGAGCTGCAAACGAAGGACAGGGAGAAGGATAATGGACGCAAGGCTTGATGCCGTGACCGAAGCGGGCGCGGGCGAGATCGTCGTCACCCGCGTGCTCGACGCGCCGCGCGAACTCGTCTTCGCGGCGTGGACCGATGAGGAGCGCCTCAAGCGCTGGTGGGCGCCGAAGGGCTGCACGACACAATTCTGCACGGTCGATCTCCGCCCCGGCGGCAAGTTCCACTACTGCATGCGGATGTCCGACGGCAAAGACGTCTGGGGCATCGGCATCTATCGCGAGATCGTCGCGCTTGAGCGGATCGTCTACATCGACTCCTTCGCCGACGCCGAGGGCAATCCGGTCCCGCCAACCCACTACGGCTTGAGTGCGGACCATCCGGCCGAGACGCTGCTGACGGTGACCTTCGCCGAGCGTGCGGGAAAGACGACGCTCACGCTGCGGCACGCGCTGCCGGCAACGGTCACGGAGCGCGACGCGACAGAGCAGGGCTGGATCGAGATGCTCGACCGGCTCGCCCAAGATCTGGCGAAGGCCCGAGACGGGGGACCGAGATGGACGCAAAGGTGAGCCCGACCATCGATCCCGCTCTCCGCGAGGTGGTCATCACGCGAACGTTCGACGCGCCGCGCGACCTCGTCTGGCAGGCGTGGACCGACCCGAAGCACGTCGCCCAGTGGTGGGGCCCGCACGGTTTCGACGCGCCCCATCCGAGCGTCGACCTCCGCCCGGGAGGCGCCATGAACTTCGACATGCGTGCGCCGGACGGGTCGATCCTCCCCGGTCCCGTGATCATCCGCGAGTTGAAGGCGCCGGAGAAGCTCGTCATCAGCAGCCGCGCGTTCGTCGACGAAGCCGGCAATGCGCAGTTCGAGGTTCTCGTCACCGTCACGCTGGCGGAGGAGGACGGCAAGACGACGTTGACGGTCCGCGCGACGGTGACGAAGGCGACCGCCGCGGCCCTGCCGGCGCTCAAGGGCATGCGCCAGGGCTGGACTGAGACCCTGGAGAAGCTCGGCGAGCACCTGGCGATAACCCGTTGGACGGCGACCGCCGGCAAGGGCGCCAAGGGCGCAACCTCGTTCGTCGTCCCCGGGGACGAGCCCGTGGTCGTCATCCGCCGTACGTTCGAAGCGCCGCGCGCGCTGGTCTGGCAGGCCATCACCGATCCCGACATGCGGGCGAAGTGGTGGGGCCCGACGGACTACCAGGTGAACGTCCGCGAACTGGACGCGCGCGTTGGCGGCAAGTGGCGGATCGACCACGTCGGCGAGGACGGAAAGACCTACGAATTCTGGGGCGAATTCACCGAGGTTCGTGCGCCCCAGCGGCTGGTGAACACCTTCCGCTTCGAGAGCTACCCACCGGCGATCGAGACCATCACGCTCGCGGAGCGCGACGGCAGAACGACCCTCACCAACGTTACGCGGGTCGATACCTTCGAGCACAGGAACGGCTGGGTCGAGACCGGCATGGAGCGCGGCGCCCGCGAGTCGATGGACCGCCTTGCAGACCTTCTGAAGACGATGTGAACCGCCGCGTGGCGGCATCCGCTGCCACACTCAGGGCGCGGAGAAAAAATCGTCGCAAGATGTCGATTTGGCTCGCGCCCGTTCGTCGTCTTTGCGATCGGTACAGTGGAAACGCCAAAGTCGGTTGGAAGTCATCACAGGGACCGATCGCTTGGACAAGAAACATTCGTTGGAGTGATCAGTCTCTCCGATCCAACATCAGGCTGCGGCGGGCTGACGTACCCCGATCCCCAGGTCGGCCCGCTCCCACGACCGCCCGCACCACCTGCCATCCCGACGACCGCCCTGTCGGTCGCGCCTGGAGTCTTGACCATGACCGCGAGCTACCTCCGGAACGCCGTCGTCCTCGGGCTCATCACCGCCGTCGGCCCGTTCGCGATCGACATGTACCTGCCGGCGCTGCCGACCATCGCCGCCGACCTCAACGCGTCGACCGCGGCGACGCAGATGACGCTGATGGCGTTCTTCATTGCCTTCGGCGTCTGCCAGATCGTTTACGGCCCGGTGTCCGACATGGTCGGCCGCAAGGCCCCGCTCTATTTCGGACTCGGCCTGTTCGCGATCGGCTCGGCCGGCTGCGCGCTCGCACCCAGCATTGGCTGGTTGATCGCGTTCCGCGCCCTGCAAGGCGTCGGCGCGTCGGCGGTGATGGTCATCCCGCGGGCGATCATCCGCGACCTGCACACTGGCATCGAAGGCACCCGCCTGATGGCGCTGGTGATGCTCGTGCTGAGCGTCTCGCCGATCCTGGCACCGGTCACCGGCAGCGCCCTCATTGTGCCGTTCGGCTGGCGCGCCGTGTTCGTCGCGGTGCTGATCGTCGCGGCCATCGGTCTGGTGCTGGTGTCGACGCAGCTGCCTGAGACCCATCCACCGGCCAACCGCATCCGTGTCAGCCTCGATAGTCTTACCGCCGGCTTCGCGCAGTTGCTCCGCGACCCGCGCTTCCTCGGCCTGACATTCATCGGCGGCCTCGGCATGGCGAGCTTCTTCACCTTCCTGGCGAGCGCCTCATTCATCTACATCGATCACTTCGGCCTGACGCCGACGGCGTTCAGCGTCGCCTTTTCGATCAACGCGGTCAGCTTCATCGGCGCCTCGCAGTTTGCGGCAAACCTCGGGGCGCGCTTCGGCATGTCGCGGCTCGTCGCCACCTCCGTCGCCGGATACGCGGCCGTCTTGGTCGCGCTGCTGGCGCTGACGCTCGCCGGCGCCGACAGTCTGCCGGTGCTGATCGTGCTGCTCCTCATCGGCTTCGCCTTCATGGGCTTCGTGATCCCGTCGACCATGGTCCTGGCGCTCGACGAGCACGGCCCGATCGCCGGCATGGCCTCGGCTCTCGGCGGCACGCTGCAGATGGTGCTCGGCGGCATCATGATCGTCGTCGCCAGCGCCTTCTTCGACGGCACGGTGCTGCCGATGGTGGCGATCATGACGCTCTGCGCGGTCGGGGCGCTTGTTCTGGCGGTCGCAACGCTGCGGCGGCGCGAGCCGGTGCCGCAGCCGGCCGAGTAG
>JBBDMC010000224.1:0-6987 GCA_040878485.1 Bauldia sp.
GAAGATTCTCACCATCCTCAGCGCGATGTTGCGACAGCGAGCCGAATGGTCCCCATAACATGCCTGACAAAGACAGTTGCTCACCAAGCGCGACTAGGCTCCGCTTCGCGGCAGCCAAGTCTCGCTATCCTCTCCCCGTCCGGGAGAGGAGGCCCATCTCCGTTAACGCCTCATTTGTATGTTGAATTCGACGGCTCGCTGGGGTCAAAAGGCTGATAGAGACCGTGCGCGAACAGACGAAGTAAATGGCTACCGCAAAAAAGGGCTACCTCGCGAAGGCTCCAGAATGGTGGAAGTATTTGCGTTGGCTTAAGCGGCGATTCTGGAAGCGCGAAAGGCAGGCCGGAAAGCAGGCTGCACGCGCTGAGATACGGCAGCCGACCTCGCGGTCATAGCCAAACCCCCTGCCCTTCCCGCCACAGAAACACCCGGTCGTGGGGAAAATCCGCGACCACGCTCGCGGCCCTGTCGAGCCCGAGGAGATGGGCGCGGGCAACGCGGCCGACGCCGCCGTGGGCGACGACCACCGTCGGCCGCTCGATGGTTGCCAGCCAGGCGACGATCCGGTCCGACAGCATCCGGTAGCTTTCGCCGCCGGGCGGCAGGAAATCCCATTTGTTGGCGTCGCGCTCGGCGAGCCGGCCCGGCTTCTGGCGCTCGAGGTCGCGGTAGGTAAAGCCCTCCCAATCGCCGAAAGTGATCTCCAGCAGGCGCTCGTCGGTACGATAGGCCTTGGGGTCGAGCCCCATCGCGGTCCGCACGATTTCCATGGTCTCGCGGGCGCGGCCAAGAGGGCTGGCGACGAAATCGAACGTCGCCGCCTCGGGCACGCTGGCGGCGAGCACCTCGCCGTTGCGCCGTGCCTGGCGGCGGCCCTTGTCGTTGAGCGGGATGTCGCGCTGGCCCTGAAGCCGGCCTTCGACGTTCCAGTCGGTCTCGCCGTGGCGAACGAAGACGATGGTGGGGACGGCAGGTGGCATTCGTCGGACCCGGGCGCCCGCAACCGCGGCGGTCAGTCCTTCACCGTCGCGATGTCGGGGGCGTCGACCGCCTTCATACCGACGACGTGGTAGCCGGAATCGACGTGGTGGACCTCGCCGGTCACGGCGCGGGCGAGATCGGACAGAAGATAGAGCGCGGCGTCGCCGACTTCGTCGATGGTCACGGTCCGGCGGAGCGGGGCGTTCAGCTCGTTCCACTTGAGGATATAGCGGAAGTCGCCGATGCCGCCGGCGGCGGCGAGCGTCTTGATCGGCCCGGAGGAGATGGCGTTGACGCGGATGCCCGCCTTGCCGAGATCGACGGCGAGGTAGCGCACGCTCGCCTCCAGCGCCGCCTTGGCAACGCCCATGACGTTGTAGTGGGGCATGACCTTCTCGGCGCCGTAGTAGGTCAGCGTCAGCAGCGAGCCGCCGCCGGTCATCAGCTTCTCGGCGCGCTGGGCGATGGCGGTCAGCGAATAGCAGGAGATCAAGAGGGTATTGGCGAAGTTATCGGCGGTGGTGTCGACGTAGCGGCCGGTGAGTTCTCCGCGGTCGGAGAAGGCGATGGCGTGGACGACGAAGTCGAGCCTACCCCAAAGGCGGCCGACCTCGGCGAACACCGCGTCGATGGTCGCCGCATCGGTGACGTCGCAATGGCCGACGACATGGGCGGCGATTTCGGCGGCCAGCGGCTCGACCCGCTTCTTCAAGGCCTCGCCCTGATAGGTGAGCGCGACCTCGGCGCCGCTCTGTTGGCAGGCCTTGGCGATTCCCCAGGCGATCGAGCGGCTGTTGGCGACGCCCATGACGAGCCCGCGCTTGCCCGCCAACAATCCGTCTCTTGCGACCATCGCGCCCGTCCAGCCTCAAGCTAGCGGCGCCTGCTATCGCACACGGGCTGAACAGCCACAAGCAAGGCGGGGGCGGAGTGGGCCCGCGAATATTTGGCCGGCCGGCCGTGTTCTCAGCGCGGTACCCCGGCATCGGCCTGGGGTCTCAGCGACGGCCAACAGGGAGTTCGACCGCATGAAACGAATGGTTATCGGCCTCGTCGCGGCCTTTGCCGCGGCAACCTCGGCTTTTGCCATGGATCCCGCCAAGACCATGGACACTTCGCTCGGCAAGGTTCTTGCCGACCAGAACGGGATGACGCTCTACACCTTCGACATGGACACCCAGGGCGCGGCGATGTCGGCCTGCGGAGACGGGTGTATCGGTGGGTGGCCTCCGTTCCTCGCCGCGGACGGCGCCGTGGCCGAGGGCGATTGGACCATCGTCGACGTCAAGGACAAAGATGGCGCGATGAAGAAGATGTGGGCCTACAAGGGCTGGCCGCTCTATTTGTGGGTCAAGGACACCAAGCCCGGCGACGTGACCGGCGAGGGGGTCGGCGGCACCTGGCACGTGGCGCACGCGGAATAGGGCGGCGCATCGCCGCCGCGGGATACCTCGACGCCCGTCTCCCCGCCCCAGATACCCGGCGCCATGAATGCGCCGGCCCTTCTTCGTCAGACTGAAATCAAAGACTGCCCAGGGAATGTCGGATCAAAAAAAGGAGAAAGCGCATGCGTGCAAAACATCTTCTTTCAGGCATCGCCGGACTGGCTCTAGCCGGCGGCCTGCTGGCACTGCCGGCCACGGCTTTGGCCGCGGCCATGACTTATAGCGTCGCGCTGAACGGGGCGAGCGAAGTGCCGGCGGTCGCTACGGCGGGAAGCGGCGTCGCCGAGGTAACCTTCGACCCGGCCACCAAGCTGCTGACGTGGACGGTGACCTTTGAGGGCCTCAGCGGCGACGCCGCGGCGGCCCATTTCCACGGCCCAGCCGCACCCGGCGCCAACGCCGGCGTAGCGGTCCCGATCGATCTCAAGGTGACGCCGATCGCGGGCTCGGCGACCCTGACGGACGAACAGGCGGCTCAGTTCACGGCCGGTCTCTGGTACGTCAACGTCCACACCGCCGCAAACAAGGGCGGCGAGATCCGCGGCTGGGTGCTGGCAAAATAATAGCGACAACCGAGCCGAGCGGCATGGCCGAGAAGATGAGGGCCGACGAGGGCTGGCAGCTCCATCCGTCGGTCAAGGACACACCGAGCCCGGCGATATGACCGATGAGGGTGTCGGCGACGTCTGGCACTCGGTCAAGGCCGAATGGCACCGATTGCAACCGGCCGGCGGCGCCCTTTCCCACCCCGGTGGGCGCCGCCGGCAGACCGACCGGGCGCCTCGACGCCCCGGCCAGCGGCCCCTAGTATCCGGCGCCATGAACGCGCCGGATCGCCCCCTCCTCGACAAGTTCGCCGACATCGTCGGAGCGCGCTACGCTATCCGTGACGCCGAGGCGATGCGCCCCTACCTGATCGAGCCGCGCGAGCGCTTCTTCGGGCGGGCGTCCTTGGTGCTGCGGCCGGGGAGCGTCGGCGAAGTGTCGGCGATCATGAAGCTCGCCAACCACAGCCGAACGGCGATCGTGCCGCAGGGCGGCAATACCGGCGTGGTCGGCGGCCAGATTCCGTTCGAGAAAGGCAACGAGATCGTCGTCTCGCTGTCGCGGCTCAACCGGGTCAGGGCAGTCGAGGCGGACAACGACACCATGATCGTCGAGGCGGGGGTGGTTCTCGCCGACGCGCAAGCCGCCGCCCTCGCCGCCGACCGACTGTTTCCGCTGACGCTCGCCTCCGACGGCTCCTGCCAGATCGGCGGCAACCTGTCGACCAACGCCGGCGGCACCGGGGTCCTGGTGTACGGCAACACCCGCGAACTGGTGCTCGGCATCGAGGTGGTGCTGGCCTCGGGAGAGGTATGGGACGGGCTGCGGACGTTGCGCAAGGACAACACCGGCTACGATCTCAAGGACCTGTTCATCGGCGCCGAGGGAACGCTCGGCATCATCACCGCCGCGGCACTCAAGCTCTTCCCCAAGCCGCGCGGGGTCAGCGTCGCCTTCATCGGCTTGGCGAGCCCGGCGGCGGCGCTCGCCCTCTTCCACGCGGCGCGCAAGCATGCCGGCATCGGCCTGACCGCTTGCGAGCTCATGCCGCGCATCGGCCTCGACACGGTGCTGCGCCATATTGCGGGAACCCGCGACCCGCTCGCCGGACGACACGGCTGGTACCTGTTGATTGAGGTGTCGTCGGGACGTTCGCAGGAGGACGCCGAACTGCTGGTCGAGACGATCTTCGCCGAGGGCGTCGACAAGGGCCTGGTCGAGGACGGGGCACGGGCGCAATCGCTCGAACAGGCGGCGGCGTTCTGGCGGCTGCGCCATTCGCTGTCGGAGGTGCAGAAGCACGAGGGCGGATCGATCAAGCACGATATCGCCGTGCCGGTGGTGGCGGTGCCGGAGTTCCTCGAGCGGGCCAGCGCCGCGGTGGTGAAACAGATACCCGGGGCCCGGCCCTTTCCCTTCGGCCATCTCGGCGACGGCAACATCCACTTCAACGTCAGCCAGCCGCCGGAGATGGACAAGGCGGCCTTTCTCGCCCGCTGGGACGCGGTCAACGCGGCGGTTCACGCGGTGGTCGGGGACCTCGGCGGCACCATCTCGGCCGAGCACGGCATCGGGCGGTTGAAGCGCGATCTTCTGGCGCAAGTGAAAAGCCCGGTGGAGATCGACCTCATGCGCCGTCTCAAGCAGGCCTTCGACCCGAACGGGATTCTCAACCCCGGCAAGGTTCTGTGAACCCAGTTCGGTGAGGGGCCGCTAACCCTCTCGGAAATCACTCAAATTTAACCCAACCGGTTAAGCCGGCACCAAACCTGTTGTGGCATTGTCGCCACCAACAAGCGAGGCCGAAACGGCCCGCAGCGAGTTCCGAGGCGTCAAGCAGTGAATGGCGGAGCAACCGCCGGGTCGAGCCGGGCCTACCGGCTCGACCCGCACGTCCTGCCGGCCCGCGCGTCCGTCATCACCGGCGGCAGCGCCGAGGCCGCAATCATCATTGATCGCGAGCGGGCAATCGTCAGGCGGCAGACCGCGACCGGGCGGGCGCTGACGGTGGTGGTTCCGCTCAACGCCTACGCCGGCGTCGCGCTGCGGGCCGAGCCGCGCGGTGGGCCCAGCGGTGTGCGGATGTTCATCGAGCTGCTTCATCGCGACGCATCGCTGACGCTCCAGCTCGTCGTCACCGACGAGCCCGAGGACGTCGCGGCCGACTGGCGGGAATGGGGGCGGACGCTCAATCTGCCGCTGCTGGTGGTCGCCCAAGACGGATCGGTCATCGCGCCCGACGCGACGATCGGCGGCCTCACCGTCTACCCGCCGAAACCGCGGCGCCGGCACTCCTATTTCGCGGCGCGTCGCCCACGCTTCCTCACCCGGCGCAAGCCCGGACGGCCGTCGTTGCACGTCATCAAAGGCCGCGAGATCACGGCGCCGGACTGACCGTCAACCAAGCCCCCGCCAGACGCCGTCGGCCACCAGACCGGCGAAGACGATCCAGCCGTAGTCGCGGTTGGAGCGGAAGAGCATCAGGCAGTTGTCCGGGTCGTCGATGTCGATGACCGCGACCTGCCAGGCGAGATGGGCCGCCCCCAGAGCAAGACCGACATAGGCGGGGACGCCGGCGCCGGCAGTCCACAGCGCCGCGCCGAAGAGAACCGTCGCACCGGCGTAGAACAAAGCCAGCAGCGGCCGGGTGCGGGCGCCGAAGAGGCGCGCGGTCGAGCGGACGCCGATCAGCGCGTCGTCCTCCTTGTCCTGATGGGCGTAGATGGTGTCGTAGCCGATGGTCCACAGGATGCCGCCGAGGTAGAGCAGCACCGGCGGCCAGTCGAGGCGGCCGAAGACCGCCGGCCAGCCCATGAGGGCGCCCCAGGAAAACGAAATACCGAGAAAGAGCTGAGGCCAATCGATGAAGCGTTTCATGAACGGGTAGACGGCAATCGTCGCCAGCGAAACCACGCCGAGGGCGACGGTGGCGCGGTTGAACTGGAGGAGGACCAAGAGGCCGATGAGCGCCTGCGCGAGCAGGAATGCCCCGGCCTGCGCGACCGTTATTTGGCCGCTGGGGATGGGCCGCGAACGCGTGCGGGCAACCCGCGCGTCGAGGTCGCGGTCGACGATGTCGTTGTAGGTGCAGCCGGCCCCGCGCATGGCGATGGCGCCGACGAGGAATAGAACCAGGTGCCAGAGGTCGGGCCAGGCGCGGCCAGCCGCGGCGGTCGCCATCGCCGACGACCACCAACAAGGCCAGAGAAGCAGCCACCAGCCGATCGGCCGTTCGAGGCGAGCCATGCGGGCATAGGGCCGCCAGCCGACCGGCAGGTAGCGGTCGGCCCAGTGGCCGCGGACGGCATCGGCCACCGTGTGGTTGTCTGTCCCCGTCGAATCCGGCATCCCTTCTTATAGCGCGACGCTGTTCGTCGTGCGCCCCGCGAGGCAGCGGCTAAGAATGAACATCCTCCTCATCGGTTCGGGCGGGCGCGAGCACGCGCTCGCCTGGAAGCTCGCCCGGTCGCCGCGACTTACCCGGCTCTACGCCGCGCCCGGCAACCCCGGCATCGCCCGGCACGCCGAGATCGTCGCGGTGGATCCGTCCGACCACGATGCCGTCATCGCCTTCTGCCAAGCGCGGGCGGTCGACATGGTCGTCGTCGGCCCGGAGGCGCCGCTGGTGGCGGGAATCGTCGACGACCTGACGGCGGGGGGGATCGCGGCCTTCGGACCGGGGCGCGAAGCGGCGAGGCTCGAGGGCTCAAAGGGCTACGCCAAGGACCTCTGTGCCGAAGCCGGGATTCCGACCGCAGCCTACCGCCGCTTCAGCGACGCGCGAGCAGCGGGGGACTACGTGCGCGCGACGGGCGCGCCGATCGTGATCAAGGCCGACGGGCTCGCCGCCGGCAAGGGGGTCACCGTCGCGGCAACGGTCGCGGAAGCGATCGCGGGGATCGACGCCTGCTTCGCCGGCGCTTACGGCGCGGCCGGCGCCGAGGTGGTGATCGAGGAGCGTCTGGTCGGCCAAGAGGCGAGCTTCTTCGCGCTCTCAGACGGAACGGAGGCGATC
>JBBDMC010000224.1:6997-9514 GCA_040878485.1 Bauldia sp.
CCGACGGCCTGGCGGCCGGGAAGGGGGTCTTAGTTTGCGATTACTCCGCGCAGGCCGAAGCCGCCCTCGCCGGGATACTCTCGCAGGGAGCGTTCGGAAGCGCCGGAGCCCGGGTGGTGGTGGAAGACCGACTCGAAGGATCGGAAGTCTCCATGCTCGCCCTGACCGACGGCCAGACGATCGTCCCCCTGGCGACCGCGCGCGATCACAAGCGCGCCTTCGACGGCGACCAAGGCCCCAACACCGGCGGCATGGGCGCCTTTTCGCCGGCGCCGATGACGGCGGAACTGGTCGAGACGACGATGGCGACGATCATCCGGCCGACGGTTGCGACCATGGCGCGGCGCGGCGCGCCCTATCGGGGCGTCCTCTACGCCGGATTGATGATCACCGCCGAAGGGCCGAAGCTCATCGAATACAACGTCCGCTTCGGCGACCCGGAGGCGCAGGTGCTGATGATGCGGCTCGACAGCGACCTCATCGAGCTGATGACGGCGACGATCGAAGGACGGCTCGATACGGCGAGGCCGCGGTGGAGCGCCGATGTTGCGCTCACCGTCGTCATGGCGGCCAAGGGCTACCCCGGCCCCTATGCGAAGGGCTCGCCGATCGGCGGCATCGAGAAGGCGGAGGCGCTCGCCGGCGTCGCCGTGTTCCAGGCCGGCACGGCGCTCAAGGACGGCGGGCTCATCTCGGCCGGCGGGCGAGTGCTCGACGTTACGGCGCGGGCGCCGACGATTCGCGAAGCGCGGGCGCGAGCCTATCAGGCGGTCGGCCTGATCGACTGGCCTGACGGGGTCTATCGGACCGACATCGGCGCGGCGGCGAGACGTTAGGCCGGTTGCCCTCCCGGCATTGGCGCTAATGAAACATCGCCGGCCTAGTATTTCGACCGAAGGCGCTTGGAGTCGGAAGTTTACCTGAATGAAAACAGCAATCTCGCGATTCATTCGCTGAAGATCAAAACAAAAATGGCGATTGTGTTAGGGTGAACAACGTTGAGATTCCCTCATCGTTGTCAAAAGGAATTTTGATTATGAAAACTCCGACCGAAATAAAGCCCGCATTGTGGGGCGCCGCGGGCGGCGCGCTCGTCCTTGGCATTCTCGGTTTTACTTGGGGCGGATGGGTGACCGGCGGCAGCGCCGAGGCCGCGGCCAAGAAGGACGCGGGCCAGGCGGTCGTCGAGGTGCTGGCCTCCATCTGCGTCCACCAGTTCAACAGCCAAGCCGACGTGGCGGCCAAGCTCGGCGAACTGAAGGCTCTGGCTTCCTACGAGCGGGGCGCGTTCGTCGAGAAGGGCGGCTGGGCGACGATGCCCGGCAGCGACAAGCCGATCATCGGCGTGCCGCAGAACTGCGCCATCAAGCTCATCGGCGCCTGACCGGGTTCTTCTTGCGGCGTTCGGCGTAGACCTTTCCCCCTCGGAGCGAATCCGTCAGGATCGCTTCGAGGAGCAGATTTCATGGCCATCCGCCGTCTGCCAGAGGAGATCGTCAACCGCATCGCCGCCGGCGAGGTGGTCGAGCGGCCGGCGAGCGTGGTCAAGGAGCTGGTCGAGAATTCGATCGACGCCGGGGCGCGGACGATCGAGATCGTGACGGCGGCGGGCGGCGTCGCGCTCATCAGGGTGAGCGATGATGGCTCAGGGATGGAAGCCGAGGACCTCGGGCTCGCGGTCGAGCGGCACGCGACCTCGAAACTCGATATCGTAGGGCCGAACGCCGGCCTCGATGACATCCGCACGCTCGGCTTCCGCGGCGAGGCGCTGGCGGCGATCGGAGCGGCGGGGAGGCTCTGCCTCGCCTCGCGGTCGAAGGACGCCGCCGAAGGCTGGGAGATCACGGTCGACGGCGGGCGGGTCGCGCCGCTGAGGCCGACGGGGCTCAGCCGTGGGACCCGGGTCGAGGTGCGCGACCTCTTCTTCGCGACGCCGGCGCGGCTCAAGTTCCTGAAGTCGGAGCGGGCGGAGGCGGCGGCAATCACCGACGTGGTGAAGCGGCTGGCGATGGCCCATCCCGAGATTCGCTTCAGCCTGGCGGGAGACGACCGGGCGAGCCTCGACTATCCGGCGGTCGGCGGAGCCGGGGCGCGGCTCGCCCGCATCGGTCAGGCGATCGGCGACGATTTCCGCTCCGACAGCCTGGCCATCGAGGCCCGGCGCGAGGGCGTCGAGCTCAGCGGATACGCCGGCTTGCCGACCGTCGGCCGGGCGAACGGGCTGCAGCAGTACTTCTTCGTCAACGGGCGACCGGTCAGGGACAAGCAACTCACGGGCGCGCTCAGGGCGGCCTACGCCGACGTGATGAAGCGCGACCGCCATCCGGTGGCGGCGCTGTTCCTTGCCCTCGACCCGGCGCTGGTCGACGTCAACGTCCATCCGGCGAAGGCGGAAGTGCGCTTCCGCGATCCGGGACTGGTGCGCGGCCTCATCGTCGGGGCCATCCGGCAGGCCCTGGCGGCAAGCGGGCCGCGCGCCCCCCGCGCGGCCGCGGGCGCCACGGTTTCCGCCATACG